>JAKDMQ010000356.1 GCA_030452265.1 Nitrococcus sp. | reverse complement strand
GGTTGATCTCGTGCGCTATCCCGGCCACCATCTCTCCCATGAGATTGAGCCGGTCTACCCGGACAAGCCTGGCCTCGAGCGAGCGTACGTTCAGCTCCGCGGCGCGTTTTGCGCGCAGATCTCGTATGTTGCCGACAAAGCGACGTCGGCCATCGCTAAGGGCCTCGCCAATCGACAACGCGATCGGGAATATTTCACCGCTCGAGTGGAGCCCCGCCACTTCGCGGCCGATGCCGATTATTCTGGCTTCGCCCGTTTCGAGATAGCGGCGCATGTAGCCCGCGTGCTTGGAGCGATGCGGCTCGGGCATCAGGAGATCGACGTTCTTGCCGATCACCTCTGCCTCACGGTGACCGAACAGCCGTTCGGCCGCCGCGCTGAACGCGAGTATGCGGCCTTGGTCGTCCGAGACGACAATTGCGTCGACCGCCGCGTCGAATACCGCACGCAGTTCCGCATCTCCCAGCATCCCGCCCGGGGAGCCGCCAACTGCACCGTCAGTCCTACCAGACATACGTATTTCCCGAAACAGGATAACCACTTAAACCAATTGGTAGCGTACCGTCGTGCACGCGAGAATGTCATCAATGTCATCGCTTAGAGCATCGGGTGACGGTATGGCTGCAATAGAGAACATCCTCGTTGTCGTAGATCCGGGCGCGCAACGACAGCCCGCGCTGGAGCGGGCAGCTTGGCTCGCAAAGCGTTCCGGCGCAACGCTCGAACTGTTCATTTGCGATTACGACCAGTATTTCGGGTGTGAGCACCTCTACGATTCCGAGTCGCTGGTCAACGCCCGCGGGCAACTCATTGCGCGCCATGCAAGACATCTGCGCGATCAAGCCCGGCGGTTGGCGGAGCAAGGCATCGAGGTGAGCGTCGACGCGCGCTTGGATCATCCTTTGCACGAGGCAATCGTGCGCAAGGTGCAGGATGCCGGATCCGACATCGTATTCAAGGACACGCATTATCATGCACCGCTCGGCCGCGCGCTGTTTTCCAACACGGATTGGAGCCTGCTCCGCTCCTGTCCCGTTCCCCTTTGGCTCGTGAAGGCACAGCCGATGCCAGGTCGGCCGCGCATCATGGCCGCCGTCGACCCGCTGCACGAGCACGATAAGTTCGCGGAGCTGGATCACAGGATGCTTGAGGCTGCTGGCGCGCTACGCTCCGCCATCGACGGCGAGCTGCATCTCGTGCACGTGTACGAGATTGCGCCGGCACTCGCCAAATCCACGGCGACGCCGATCTCCATGCCGCTCAGAGATATTGCCGAGGCGCTGAAGAAACAACATAGCGATGCCGTGTTCGACCTGGCTGATGCACACGCGCTGGAGCGGGGCGCCGTGCACATTTGCCAGGGCAGAACGCAGCAGGTGCTCATCCGGTTCATGCGGCAAATGAACGCCGATGTGGTCGTCCTCGGTGCCGTCTCGCGCAGCGCATTGCACAGGGAGGTCCTCGGCAGCACAGCCGAACAGGTGCTCGACCATTTCCCCTGCGACATGCTGATAGTCAAACCCGCCGGTGTGGCTGCGGCTGCTCGCTCGGTGCGCAGTAACGAGCGCAGCCACACGCGCGGCGGCGCTCATGACTGAAGACGCGGATTCTGACACCGACTGCACTGGGAGTCCGCGTTTGGGATGACGAGCGAACCTCAACACCTCCGGTAGCCGCGTTGCGGCGCGTGTCGGCGCAAACGTTGGGGTTCGCAAGCTCACCCCAACCGCGCGGGTGACCAACAGTTCAGATTATAGCCACGAGCCGGTTCGATCAGCTCGTATTTGTACATACGTCGGCTGGACGCAGATTTGGCGTATCGAATTGGAGAGCTGAGGTAGATTTGAGTCGTCAGCGCCCGCCGGTCAGCGATTCAGCCTAGCAGATCGCTCGCATTGCGGCTCGTCCGGTCCTATTCTGGAGGACTTTGTGGCCCGGCGCGCGATTGTCCGGCGAACTGTGCGCTCAATACCATCGAAAGCCAGATCAATCGCGGCCCGTGGAAAGTAATGACGTTCCTCTACAAAGACACTTGGCAGGCCGCGCAACACGATCTTGACGCGGCATCGCTTGCCGAGTCCGCCTCGGGGACCGTTGATATCCTCGACGCGAACGCTTGTTCGCTCGACGAATCTGTCGAAATTACTCAGCCTTTTTGCCAGTCTTTGACGAATATAATCGCGATCCTCGCCACTTAATTTCGTTCCGACGGCGCGAATAAAGACGGGATTGTGCGACGATTCAAGCATGGCATTTCTCCAGGTTGTTTCAGACTTTTCGTTTCTCCACAGGGTTGGTTTCGCTGCATCCACAACGTCACGGTCAGGTCGCGGCGGCGAAATTCGCGAACGCCACCGGACTGCGACTCAATAACCTGCTATCGCACCGGTCTGTGCCGGTGCCCGGCGGCGTACGGGTCGCGCCCGGTCTGCCTTTTTGACGGCCGCAGCCCGCCGCACAGCGGCCCGCGCGAGGCCT
>JAKDMQ010000126.1 GCA_030452265.1 Nitrococcus sp. | reverse complement strand
GCGCGTTCAGTCGACCGTGACGCGATTGACCTCGGCCAGGCTGAGTATGCCGGCGCGCACTTTCTTCAGCCCCGCCTGGTGCAAATCGATAACGCCTTCGCTGCGTGCATGGCGGTCGATGTCGTGCGAGTTGCCGCCTTCCATGATGATGCGGCCGATGGCCTCGGTGACCGGCATGACCTGGTACAGGCCGATACGGCCCTTGAAGCCCTTGGTGCAGTGGTCGCAGCCTTCTTCGTTGGCCTGGTAGAGGGTGAGACGGTCGATCTCGTCGGCGGCGAAGCCTTCGGCAATCAATTCGTCGGGGGGGATGGTCGCTTTGACCTTGCAGTGCGGACACAGCCGGCGCGCCAGCCGCTGGGCGATGATGAGCGATACCGAGGAGGCGATGTTGTACGCCGGCACGCCCATGTTGAGCAGCCGCGTCAGCGTTTGCGGCGCATCGTTCGTATGCACGGTCGACAGCACCATGTGGCCGGTCTGGGCGGCCTTGATGGCGATTTCGGCGGTTTCCAGGTCGCGGATTTCGCCCACCATGATCACGTCCGGATCCTGGCGCAGGATAGCGCGCAGACCGCGGGCGAAGCTCATGTCCACCCGGGTGTTCACCTGACTCTGACCGATACCGTCGAGGTGATACTCGATGGGATCCTCTACCGTAAGGATATTGCGGCTGCGCTCGTTGAGCCGGGTTAGCGCCGCGTACAAGGTGGTGGTCTTGCCGGAGCCGGTGGGGCCGGTGACCAGCAGGATGCCGTGCGGGCGCTGCACGACTGCGTCCAAGCCTGCACGCAGCGCCTCGGGTAGGCCGAGCTGTTGCAGATCCAGCCGTCCGGCTTGCTTATCGAGCAGGCGCAGCACCACCCGCTCGCCGTGGCTGCTGGGCAAGGTCGACACGCGCACATCGACCGCCCGGCCAGCGATCCGCAATGAGATACGCCCATCTTGGGGCAGGCGTTTCTCGGCGATGTCGAGCCGCGCCATCACCTTGATGCGCGAGACCAGCAGCGGCGCCAGCGCCCGCGGCGGCTGGAGTACCTCGCGCAGCATCCCGTCGATGCGAAAGCGCACCACCAACCGGCGCTCATAGGGCTCGAGGTGGATGTCGGATGCGTCCTCATTCACCGCCTCGGTGAGCAGCGCATTGATGAGGCGGATGATGGGAGCGTCGTCGGCGCTCTCCAGTAAGTCCTCTGGCTCCGGTATCGCACCGGCAATGCGAGCAAGGTCCTGCTCGCCGTCCATCCCCTCCACCACCTGCATCGCCTCGCCCGAGCGCGTCTCGTAGCTGCGCTGGAGCAGGCGGTCGAATGTGCCCGCCTCGGTGAGCTCCAGGCGCAGCGGCCGCGCCAGCCAGCGGCGCAGCTCGGTGAGTACCTGCAGCGGCGTATCCGAGCGGTGCGCAATGACGGCCGCTTCCTCTGCTATCTCGCGTACCAGGACCCCGTGGCGACGAGCGAAAGCAAATGACAGTCGTGGGCCGTTGCTCTGCTCGCTGTGACCCGCCAGGACGGCGCTATCAGAACTCACCATGGCTATTCAAATCTCAACCGTCGGGCCGAAACGGCGGCGGCAATTTGGGCCGTTTCAGCGGCTCTAGCAACGGTGCCTTTGCATTCGGCAACAAGCCGATACCGTCGGCGCGCTGAGCAAGTTGAGCGGCGCGGATATAGCTGTACTTACTGTTGGCGTGACCTGCCATCGCTTCGGCATCGCGGATGATGTGTGGCCGCAAAAATACCATTAGGTTGGTCTTTGTGTTGCTGCTGGTACGGTAACGGAACAGCTCACCAATTATCGGGATGCTGCCGAGCAACGGCACACGCTGCTCGACCTCGCGCACCTGCTCGTCTATTAGCCCGCCTAGCACGACCAGTTCGCCGGTATCCGCCATCACGGTAGTGTCAATGACACGCTTATTGGTAATCAGATCGACGGCCTGGGCATCACTGGAGATGTTGGAGACCTCCTGCCTGATCTCCAGCATGACCGAGTTGCCCTCGTTAATGTGGGGCGTGACCTTGAGAATCAGGCCCACGTCCTTGCGTTGAATGGTCTGGAACGGGTTGACCCGGCCGCCGCCGCTAACGTTGGTGGTGAACTGACCGGTGAGAAAGGGGACATTCTGCGCGACCGTAATCTGCGCTTCCTCGTTGTCCAGAGTTACCAAGGTCGGCGTGGAAAGAATGTTGGTGTCGGTGTCGCTCGCCAATGCCCGCACCAGCGTCGCGAATTGTATCCCGCCGGCAAGGTCGCCTAGGGCAAGGGAGAGGCCGTCGCCAAGGCTTGGGATCTGCTGCTGCGACAGAGAGCTGATGATCCCGGCTAGGCTGGACCCGCTGCCGGCGCTGAAGCTGGTGCCGCCGGTGGCGATGCCACTGCCGGTGGCGTCCACCGCCCATTGTATTCCCAGCTCAGCGGCCTGGTCCATGGAAACCTCGGCGATAGCGGCCTCGATCAGCACCTGGGCGCGGCGCACGTCGAGCTGGCGGACCACCGCCTCGAGCTCGGCCTGAACCTTCGGCGGCGCGCTGATTACCAGTGAATTGGTAGCCTCATGGGCCTGGATGCCGACGTCGCCATCGCCTTGGATCACCGGTTTGGCCTTGCCCTGCTGCTGAATGCTCTGAATGACGCCGCGCAGCACCTCGGCCACTTCCTTGGCCTTGGAGTAGCGCAGGAAGATCACTTGGGTATCGCCACCATGCGTGAGCGGGGTATCCAGATGCGCGATGATAGTGCGCAGGCGCAGGCGCGCCGCCTCGTCTCCACTCATCAAAATGCTGTTGCTGCGCGCGTCGGCGGCAAGCCGTACCGGTGCGACACCGGCCTGGTCGTTCTGCTGCAGCGACTGCAAGACACGGACTAACTCGGTCGCGGAGGCATGCTGAAGCCGGATGACCTCGAGCTCGTCACCGCCGGCGCGGTCGATGCGCTGCACGATGCGCGCGAGACGCTCAACATTCGCCGCCCGGTCGGAGATAATCAGCATGTTGGTGGGCGGGTAGGCACCGAAGTGGCCGGTCTGCGGGATCAGCGGCCGCAGGATGGGCACAAGCTGCGCGACGGGTACATGCTCAACCGGAATCACCCGGGTCACGATTTGATCGGCACCGACCTTCGCGGCATCGACCTTCGCTCCACTCGCATCGCTGCCGAGCTGCTTGGCAATGAGCTCCGGCACGATTTTCGTCACGGGCCCGGACGGTACCGCGGCGAATCCATGTACCTGGAGTACCGAGAGAAACACCTCATAGAGCTCGTCGGCCCCCATCGGCCGCGGCGAGATCACCGTCACCTTGGCACGCACCCGCGGATCTACCACGAAGCGCCGGCCGGTAACCTCGGCCACCGTGTTGATCAATGCCGTGATGTCGGCATCGGCGAGGTTGAGCCGGACGCCCCCCTCCTCGGCGGCCTTCCCACGCGCCACGGCGAACAATAGCGCCACGCTCAGCGCCACGAGCCAGAAACAGCGGTTTGGTCTAATAGTCATCATCACCCGTGCCCGGATATGCCCCGCGAGCGAATCCACCCCATGCGGCTCGCATAACCCCTTGCGTGCCTTCTCTATTCCCCCGTGAAGGCCCGCACACTGCGCCTCTCATCGATACGTTGGAACAGGGCGCCGCTTTGTTAAGGACCGCCTCACGCGGGACCGGCTTGGCCAGTCTCGCATGATGATTCCGATCAGCCGAAATCGAGAACGATGATCTCCTGGCGGCCATCCCGTAATACGGCTAGCGTGACCTTGTTGCCGCTGCGCAGGCGTTTGAGCGCCTTCAGCGCCGCTTGTTGACTGGTAAGCGGCATTTCACCCACCGCCGTGACCAGGTCGCCCGGTCGCAGGCCGGCGGCCTCAAACAGGGCCGGGTTGCTTCCCGGCCATACCCGAAAGCCAGTCAGCGCATCGCCGTTGCGGACCGGTGAAATCCGCAGGTACTCAGCCAGGACGTCCGGGCGGCTCACAATCCGATCGCGATAGTCACCTAGCGTGTTAGCGACGTCGGCGGCGGGCCGCGATGCGGCCGAATCATGCACCGAAATGGACTGCAGGTGCTTGCGCGGCAGCCGCAGCGCCTCGCGACGGCCATTAGTCAACAAAATGACGCGGTCCGAATAGATGGCCTCCACGGCCGCTCCACCGGGCAGCTTGTCGCCCTTTTGATAGAGGCGATCCGCGCCACCGTCCGCGGCGATGATAACCCACGCCGACTCTGGAGTATGCAGAACACCGTGCAGATTGAGGTTGAGACGGGTCTCTGGCACATGGGCGTCGTGCTCACGCGGCGCCCGGGGCAGTCCAACGCGACCGAAGAGATGCTGATCGGCCAAGGCGGTAAGCGCCACCGCCGGTTTCGATGCCGAGGTAGCAACAGCGGGAGGCGGCGCATGGTCGGTTTGCGCCTGTGGCCACGCCAGCCAAGTGATTCTCGCCAGCGCATGGGCGAGCGCAACCGTCAACGCCACCGCGGTCAGGGAAGCGAGGCGGTTCGTGTTAGTGCGGCCCGCCGAGAACCGCCTTATGAACCGATCTAGCACTGGGATCCGCCACTCGGCTCGGCCATAACCTCGAATTAAGTACTTTTCATCACTAATGCCCGCAAAGACCGGAAGCCGTTCGCGATAACTGACCGTCTTTCAACATAAAAGCAGCATATTACGTCCATCACCGACTTGAACTTCCCTAGTTAATGATGCCAGCCTTCCAAGCACGATCTTGGCTTGGGCGCATGCACGCAGTCATCGCCATCATCAAGGCGCGGCTCAGGATCGAAGCCAGCCACTATACATTCTACAGATTTTGAGCCGCAGCACGTTTGAGAAAATACCGTTAGTGCGGGCAATAGGCTCGCGTCTTCCCTTGTGGCCTGTTTAAGCGTACCCCGCGTCGAGCGATCCGACTGCCCGTAGCGTTCATCGAGCCGTCACAGTAGGCGTTCAACCGGACAGCGCGGCGCCGACGCGATCCGCCATACTGGTATCGCCCCCCGGTTTTGCGTACGCTTTTGATGCATACGCAAGTTTGGGAGAATTCGCATGCGCAAGGTCAATGTCCGCGAAGCTCGGGAGCGTATCGGGCTGCTGCTGGATGCTGTGGAGGCGGGGGAGGAAGTTGTGATCACCAGGCGCGGCCGTCCCGTAGCGCGCTTGTCGGGTGTGGGTGATACCGGCCGTGACCGTCCCCAGTTTCCTGACCGACGCGGCTTTCGCGCCCAGTTGCCGCCGGCACGGGAGAACGCCGTAAACATCGTGCGGGGCATTCGCGATGAGCGGGATTGAAGCGCGCGTGTATCTGGATACCAGCGCGCTGCTACCGTACTACCGACCGGAACCGATGAGCGACGCGGTTCAGCAGCTGTTGCAGACAGTGACTACACCCGTCGGTATCAGCTTGTTGACGGAAACGGAGTTGGCCTCCGCGCTAGCCCGGCTGGTGCGGACAGAGGAGCTGACCGAGCCACAGGCGCACCGGATATTCCATACCTTTGAAGACGATATGCGCTCGGGCTTGTTCCGCCGTATGCCCATCGCGGCGGCGCAGTTTAAGAAGGCGCGTGGCTGGCTGCTCGGACGGCGGACCACGTTGCGAACGCTGGATGCGCTGCATCTTGCCTGTAGCCATGCCAGCGGTATGGTTCTGTTGTCCGCAGACGCCACCCTTTGCGCCGCGGCACAGATGCTGGGTGTAAGCTGTCGTCAGGTCACTGCCTGACGTCGGTGCATCTTCGGCACCCGCTGCGAATGGCATGCGCTATCCCGCCGCCGTGCCGAATGGCGGCACGCTGACGATGCCGGTGTCGCAAGCACGGGCAGGAAACTCGGTCGCGCGCGATGGGCGGCACATCGACGGGTGGGACCAATCGATCGCTTCGAGGTAGTCCGCGAGGATCTCGCGCGTGGTCTTTCCGATCGTGGCGAGAACCGTCGCTCAACGCCGCTAGCGCCAAAGCCAAATAGGCACTTTCCAAAAATCCGTTGTCTAAAAAAAAGTTAACTTGCCAACAAGTTCACATATTAATAAGGTTAATAAGTTGGCTAGTTGACATGTTCCGAATGTCTTGCCGCACGACAACTAGGAGAAATCCTCATGAAAAAAGCAAAACCACTCGTTGCAGGGATAGCCGCGGGATTGGCAGTGGCGTGCGCCGGAGTGTCCACGGTGCAGGCGTCCAGCCACGCCGAGGCGCCGTTCATCACCAAGCTTCCCAAGGTCGATGGTACCGACTTCTACATGTTCCGCAGTTACGAGCCAGGGAAGACCGCATCCGTCACCCTCCTCTCCAACTACCTCCGGTTGCAGTCCCCCTGGGGCGGGCCCAACTACTTCGCCCTCAGTGACGACGGCCTGTACGAGATCCACATCGACAACAACGGCGACGCCCAGCCCGACATCACCTTCCGGTTCCAGTTCGACAAGAAGTTCCGCAACATCGCCCTGCCGACGGGCACGACCGCGGACGTGCCCATCCCGCTGGTCATCAGCGGTCCCGTCGACCAGGTGAAGGACCCCAACCTGAACCGGATCCAGACCTACACCCTAAACGTGGTCCGCAACGGCGATCAGGCCACCGCCCAGCCGGTCATGAGCACCGCCGGCGACTCGGTCTTCGTCAAGCCCATGGACTACATCGGCCAGAAGACCTTCGGCAATGCCGGCGCGTACCAGACCTACGCCAAGGCACACATCTACGACATCACCATTCCCGGGTGCAGTGAAACGGGGCGGGTATTCGTCGGCCAGCGCCGCGAGGGCTTTTACATCAACATCGGCGAGACCTTCGACCTGATCAACATCGCGGGCACCACGCTTCCAAATGCCGCCCTTATCGGCGGTCGTGACACCCAGCAGAACGTCACCGACCTCAACAACATCACCACCCTCGCCCTGGAGGTGCCGGTCGGCTGCCTGACCGCCGGCGGCGATGGCAGCGGCATCATCGGCGGTTGGATGGATTCGTATCTGCCCCAGGCCCGCGTGCTGATTCCCACCCCCGCGGTCAGCGCGGCGAGCGGCCAAGGTCTCGCCGACTACCGCGCGGCCCTGTACGCCGGCGCCTTTACCCAGGTCTCGCGGCTCGGGCATCCCCTGATCAATGAGGTGGTCATCGGCCTGCCGGCCAAGAACCTGTTCAATACCAGCGAGCCCGTCAACGACGTGCAGAATTTCGGCAACTACGTGCTGTATCCGACCCTGCCGGTATTGGTCGCGTCCCTGTTCAATCTCCCGATCGTCCCCGCGACGCCCCGCCTGGATCTGGCGGAGGTCTTCATCACCGGCCTGCAGGTCACGGTCGACGGCCAGCCGTTCAATTTCACTCACCCGCCCAGCGTGGGCCTGGAGCCGCCTTTCGAGGGCGGTGGCGAGATCCTGCGGCTGAACACTACCATTGAACCGAACATGAATGCTCAGGTGGGCAGCCTGGGGGTTCTCGAGTGCGACCTGGCCGGCTTCCCGAATGGCCGGCGTCCGGTGGACGACGTGGTGGACATCACGCTCACCGTGGCCGAAGGCGCCTTGCTGCCCAATGATCAGGGCCTTGGCGGGGTCTACGAGCTGCAGTACTGCGACGTGGACTCTCAGCCGAACACGACTGGTCTGCAGCCGGTGGTCGTCAATGAGGGCCAGGTGATTACCGATGGGACGATCGGCAGCGCCGGTCTCTTCATCCACGAGTTCCCGTACCTGGCCCCGCCGCTGGCCGGCTCGCCCAACGACGCCGACAATCAGGCGCCCGACAGCGCCGCCGAAGTGCCGTAAAGGAGGTCCATCATGAAGATAAGACGCTTTGCAATGGTCCTGCTCCTCGCCACCGGGCTGCTGGCGCTTGGCGCCTGCGACGGCGACAGTGACGGCGACGACGATGATGATGACGACGTCGCGGCCACTAGCTTCGCCGCCATTGCCGCGCGCGACGCCTTTGCGGACCCCGTCGAGATCGAGAACCCAGACGCGCTGGCGGCCGATATCGAGGCGGCCTTTGGCGGGCCCTTCGACGAACCGGTGGAGATCACCGAGGAGGATGACGAGATCGGCGATTTGCTCAACTGAACCGAGGGTCCGCAAGGAGGCATTGATGCGGACGGGACGTCCGCTTTATAACTAAATTACGGGGGCGGTTTTCCGCCCCCTCTGTATGTGGTCTGCCATTGCGTCAGGCGCTATTGAAATATCAGGGCCTTCCGTCCATTCCGGCTTGATGCCGGCTTTCGCCGTGAGGAATCCAGCCGCCGCGGCGAGCTGCATCTACTGGATTCCGGCGTTCGCCGGAATGACGGAGAAGTTTCGCTTATCTCTGGATGCCCGATTTGAAAATTAGCGATCATAAAGGCCTTTTGATATTTCTTTGCTGCCTCGGGTCGGCATTGTCGGCCGGGGGCGTATCCGCAGAGCCGTTCATTCCCAAGAGCGACGATGTGGTTCTCGAAACCCTGCCGCGCACGCTCTCCGGCGGCGATTCCCCCCTCGCCGATCTGAGTGAGTGGTTGGCGGATGACCCCCGGAACCTGACCGCGGCCTCGCAACTGGCGCGCGAGTACATCACGCTCGGGCGGCGTCGCTCCGACCCGCGTTACTTCGGTTACGCGCAGGCGGCGCTCGCGCCGTGGTGGGACGAACCCCGGCCGCCGCCCGAGGTGCTGCTGCTGCGGGCGACATTGCTACAGAACCGTCACGAGTTCGAGGCGGCGCTCGAAGACTTGAACGCCCTCCTCGAAATTCAGCCGCGCAACGCCCAGGCTTGGCTGACGCGCGCGGTGGTCCATCAGGTCACCGGCGACTACCAGCAGGCCATGCGGGACTGCCTCAACCTCGCGCAGCTCACCGGCGGCGTGGCGCCGGGCATCTGCATCGGCAACGTGCTCGCCGTGAGCGGCCACGCCGGGCGCGCCTACGACCTGCTGCGCCAGGCCGCGCTGGGGGCGCGCGATCCGGCCCTGCAACAGTGGGCGCTGACCTCCATGGCGCAGATCAAGATGCGTCAGGGCGAGGTCGAGGCGGCCGCGCGACATTTCGAACAGGCGCTGCAGGCCGGGCCGCGCAGCCCGTATCTGCTGCGGGTCTACGCCGATTTCCTGCTCGACCGGGGCCGCGCGGAGCAGGTGCTAAAGTTGCTGAAGGATGAAACCCGCGACGACGCCCTGCTGCTGCGCGCCGCCATCGCCGCGCGCGACGCCGGCCGGGAGGCGCTGGCGAAGAAATATGTCGCCATGCTCGAAGACCGCTTCCGCGAGGCGAGGTTGCGCGGGGATTGGCGGCACGTGCGCGACGCCGCACTGTTCGAGCTGGAGTTGCAAGACGACGCCGAACAGGCCCTGCAATACGCCGCCCGCAACTGGCGATTGCAGAAGGCCCCCGAAGACGCGCTCATGCTCTTGCAGGCCGCCGTAGCCGCCAATGACCTGATGGCCGCCCGGCCGGTCATCGAGTGGATGAAGCGGTACGGCATCGAGGATGTGAGGCTGCAGGCGTTGTTGAAGAATGGCAAGGTTGAATAACACGTCGCCGTCATTCGAGCTTTCGCCAGAATCCAGACGCCGTCATTCCGGCGTGATCCCGGCTTTCGCCGGGAAGAATCCAGTAGAAAAACCATTCAACATCATGATCTCAAAAATTCTGAGGCTGCCATTCCTCGCCACACTCTGTCTTCTGACCGGCATCGCCCATGCCCACAAACCCAGCGACAGTTATCTCAGCATCACCTCCAACGGCGGCGAACACCGCGCGCAATGGGACATCGCGCTGCGCGACCTGGAGCTTGCAGTCGGGCTGGACATGGACCGCGATGGCGCGATCACCTGGGGCGAGCTGAAGGCGCGGCGGGAGGCGGTGGCGGCATATGCACTTGGGCATCTGCGCATCGAGATGCCGGCGGGGGTCTGCGGGGCGCGAGTCGACGACCTCATGGTCGACTGGCACAGCGACGGCGCCTACGCGGCGCTGCTGATCGCACTCGACTGCCCGCCGGCGGCGCAGGCGCTGGCAGTGCATTACAGCCTGCTGTTCGATCTCGACCCCACCCACCGCGGCCTGCTGCGCTATACCGCGGACGGGGTCACGGCCACTTACGTGCTGGGGCCGGACGACCCGAGCGTCACGCTGGAGCCGGGGGAGACCAATCTGTGGGGGGCGTTCATCGCCTATCTCGTCGAAGGCATCTGGCACATCTGGATCGGCTTCGACCATGTCCTGTTTCTGCTCACCCTGCTACTGCCAG
>JAKDMQ010000355.1 GCA_030452265.1 Nitrococcus sp. | reverse complement strand
CCCCCCGCGGGGCCCCCCCCATCCCCCCCGGGGGCCCCCGGCCGCCCCCCCCCGGCGAACGCTTGAATTCAGCGGCGCGAAACCGCGCAGCGGTTTTGCGTCCGCTGGAATGAATTGTTAGGGCTCCAGCTTGCTAGGCCACTCGTCAAGACAACACCTCGAACCAATTCCGGATCTTTTCTGCCATCAACCCGCGCCGTTCATGCAGGAAGGTTTCGTAGTCGAACGAGCCTCCGTTGAGAAGGTTGGCGGGCACGCAGTTTTCGGCAAAATTCGAGCGAAGCGCGGCCTCGTCAGTTATTCCGCCGTAACGTCTCTCGCCTCCGTTAACTTGGTTAACCAACTCACCGAAGTATTGCTCCGGCGGCTTATCTCCGATGGCGATATTAATTTCGCTTTGCGCGATGACGAAATTGGCGATCTGGTTGTACCGGCCCCGGCTCAGGCCTTGTTTCTTGAGATGATTGCGTGGGAAGACGTGGTGCTTGTCGCCCCGATTGAGCAACAGGTCGCGCACCGTTATGTCCGTTGACAAGAAACCCTTATCACCTAGCCGCGCCTGTGCGGCTTGATATGCGATGAAATAGGGGCTCATGGAAGAAGACGTGTCCATTACCTGCGGTAACATTCCCGTCCAGAAGGTCGAAGGTAGCTCGTTCTCGATAACTGCCGTCGTGTAAGTCTCTAATCCCTGGGCATCGATCTGGCGGATGTCCACATCGAAAGCCGTCTCCGGACTTCCGGCGTAACGCCCGGTCAGGATAGACATGGCGTACCAACGGCGCACCATCCGCTCAATGTCATCGGCGGCGAGACCGTCGCGTCTGCCACGCAGATAGAGTATATAGGCAAAGTTGACGGCGTTGCGGCTGCGAATCAGGTCGCTGAGAAGGAAGCCCGAGGACCGCAAGATCATGGTAATGCGATCGAAGTGCGTCTTGTTCATAAACGCAAGGATGCCGTCCTTAAGGCGTGCGAAAGACTGCTCCGCGACTGCCTCCTCATACTGCTTGGTCTCGAAGTTCCGGCCTGACAGCAGTGCAACGAGATCCTGGAGTCTCCCGCGGCCGAATTCCGACGTAAATGCTACACGCAGCATGTCGGTGTAGGTTGGGTCGTAGAGATCGTCGTTTACGTCTTTCAGCCAACGCATTTTGGGCCAGAACTCCGACTGCGCAAAAGCCTTGTCCGCCTTCACTATCCGCGAATGGAACTCAGGCGCTACCGCCAGATGGCAGAAGTAGTCGATCGCCTTGCGGAGCAGGTTGCCGCCGAAGCTTTCGTTGACCGCGATCTTGGACATTGCGAAGTCGGCTTGGGAAAGCTCGGTCCCGGCGGAGTTCACGCGGATGAATATCTCGGTGACGGTCTCGATGTCCAGATCCTCCGCTAGTTCGATGAGGCCGACGTGGTTATTGACGATCTTGCCAACTCTCTGGAGCAGTTTGCCGATGGTCTTTCGGTCGGAGCCGGGATTGCGCCCTACGTAGCGCTCGGTCAGGTCGATTAGATCGGCGTCAGGGTGGAAAATCGCTGAAACGTCATCAATCCACGCGGCATCTTTCGCGATAGCAGGATTGCGCACCTCGAACCGCTGCTCACCAGGGTGGAAGGCGATGCGGATTCGTACGGTTTCGTAGTCCTTTGTGAGCACCTCACGGCCCAAGAGGGCGGCCATGAGCGCGGTCACGCGTTGTTGGCCATCGATCAAGATGCGCTTGCCCGCCGAGGGGGTGCCATCTTTGAGCTTGATCGTTGGATTGCGCCAAGCGATCAGATAACCGACCGGGTAGCCTTGGTAGAGGGAATCAAGCAGGTTGCGGACCTTGGTCGCCTCCCACACGAACGGACGCTGGATTTCGGGAATCGCAATCTCGCCCGACTTTACCCAGGTCAGCAGGGTCTCGATGGGATGCGGAGTGACAGAGTAACGCTGAGTTGCCATGCCTCAAGTTGTCCTTTTCGTGAAATAACCTATCTCAATTATCATGGGCTGACCCTGGAGCCCTAACGCTGAAGCCAACCTGCCGGCCCGACAGGGGCGGTCAGGTTCGGCGTCGTGTTAGGTTGCAGACTTCTGTGCGGCTTCAACAAACTTTTGGACGAGTTCATGGGGAGTCTGATAATCCCAACGCTCCGCTGAAAATACGGTTTTCGATTCAGCATAAATTTCTGCTCCATCAGTATAGATGAAAACAGTCGCGTGCGAGTCCGGTAGTTCGCCCATTAAGTACGCTTCGCCTTGCCCTGGCCCTACCTTTTGTAGAGTGATGGATTTTATCTCCGCACAGAGTCTGTCAGATGCCTGACGCTGGAACGGTGTTAAATCATCTGCTCCGGTAGTGACTGATTGCGACCAAGCTTCTTCATGCGCATGCCGCCACTCTTTATTCTTAGCAAACCATCTTCGGATTCTGGCGAACATGCTGCCTGCAACCTAACGTTTAGTTAAGCGACGTGCCCGTCGACAAAAAAATAGAGTTGCACGGCGGCC
>JAKDMQ010000354.1 GCA_030452265.1 Nitrococcus sp. | reverse complement strand
TGGTACTTCGGGGAGAACCGGGCGAGCCGTGCCGAAGAAATCGCAACACTCAGGCTCGGTCTCGACTTGGGCCTCACGCTTATCGATACCGCCGAGATGTATGGCGAAGGCCGGTCTGAAGCGCTTATCAGCGAGGCGATAACAGGCCGGCGCGACGAGGCATTTCTGGTGAGCAAAGTCTATCCGCACAACGCATCCCGCGAGGCCGCTGTGGCTGCCTGGGAACGCAGCCTGCGCCGCCTCGATACCGACCGGATCGACCTTTATCTCCTGCATTGGCGCGGCAATGTGCCACTGGCCGGGACGATAGAGGCTTTCATGGCGCTCAAGCGGTCTGGCAAGATTCGCCATTATGGGGTCAGCAACCTGGATGTGGCGGACATGCAGGAGTTGTGGTCGGTCCCCGGAGGCTCCGTCACACAGACTGACCAGGTGCTCTACAACCTTGCCCGCCGCGCAAGCGAGTGGGATTTGTTGCCGTGGCTGCGTGAGCGACATGTTCCGATCATGGCCTACTCGCCGATCGAGCAGGCGAAACTCCTGCGCAACACCAAGCTCGCCAATTTTGCTAACGCCCATGGCATGACGCCGGCGCAAGTCGCGCTTGCCTGGCTGCTCGCCAACGACGACGTTATCGTGATTCCCAAAACCGGGCAGCGCAAGCGGCTTAAGGAGAACCTCGGCGCGCTTGACCATGTTTTGACGAAGGCGCAACTTGCCGAACTCGATCGCCTGTTTCCGCCGCCGTCGGGGCCGCAGCCACTGGAAATGCTGTAATTCACCGGATTCAAAATAAAGATTGTCTTATGAAAACCATGTTAAACGACAAATCCGGCAAGATCGTGTTCCAGATTGTCCAGATTGGTTAAGGACATCCGCCATGCCTCCTAATCAAGACCTCACCGCGTTTCCCGAACTCGATGATGCGCAGATCGTAGCGTTGAGTAAATTTGCGACGCTTAAATCCTTTCAGGCGGGAGAGACGCTGTTTGCCGCGGGCGAACGCGATTTCAAATTCTTCATTGTGAAGAGCGGAGAAGTCGCCATCGTTGACCATTCCTCGGGTCAGGACAAGATCGTGACGATACACGAACCCAAAGAATTCACCGGCGATGTCGATATGCTGACCGGAAGGGTGGTCCTCGTCAGTGCCATCGCGCGCTCCGCCTGCGAAGTCTATGAGATTTCCGCCGCCGATCTGCGGCGCATTCTGAGTGAGATGCCGTCGGTGAGCGATATCCTGCTCAGCGCCTTTCTTATGCGCAGGCAGTTGCTTGAAGAATCCGGCTTCGTTGGTATCAGGGTCGTGGGTTCACGCTATTCTCAAGATACGCATCGAATTCGAGAGTTTCTGGCCAAAAACACGGTCCCCTTTACCTGGATCGATCTGGAGAATGATCCACGCGTGGATACGCTGCTTGCGCAGTTTCAGCTCAGCGCGGATGAGACACCGGTCGTGGCGTGCAGCGGCAAGGCAATCTTGCGTAATCCTTCCAGTGCCCAATTGGCCGACTGCCTCGGCATCAGAAAGCCGCTCGAACTGATGGTCTATGATCTCGTGGCCATCGGTGCCGGGCCGGCCGGATTGGCCGCTGCCGTTTACGGCGCCTCGGAGGGCTTGAAGACCCTGGTACTGGATATGACCGGTCCTGGCGGACAGGCGGGGGCCAGTTCCAGGATCGAGAATTACATGGGTTTTCCGAACGGTCTCTCCGGAGCCGATCTGGCCAATCGAGCGGTGCTCCAGGCGCAGAAGTTTGGCGCCACCTTGTCTGCCCCAACGGAAGTATTGGGCCTGCACAGTGAAAATGGCTACCACCTACTGCAACTCGAGAATGGCCAGGAGGTCTCCGCCAAATGCGTTCTGATTTCCACGGGTGCCTCGTACCGAAAGCTCACCGTTGACGGCTGCGAGCAGCTAGAGGGCAGAGGAGTCTACTATGCCGCGACCGCGGTGGAGGCGCAGTTGTGCCGCGGTGCTCCGGTTGTAATCGTCGGCGGTGGCAATTCCGCCGGTCAGGCAGCGGTCTACCTATCCGAACGGGCCAGCAAAGTACTGTTGCTCATTCGCGGCGGCGATCTGGGAAAGAACATGTCGCATTACCTTACTCAGCGGATCGATCATACAAACAACATCGAAGTGCGACGCTTTACCGAGATTAGCGAGATACACGGTGTGCGCGGTGACGAAGCGCTCGCCGCGGTTGAGCTGACCTGCAGTCAACCCCATCAGTCTGACACCGTCGCATGCCTGGCAATCTTTGTCTTCATTGGCGCGGTGCCCCACACCACCTGGTTGCAGGATACCATTCAGCTCGATAAGGATGGATTCGTCAAAACCGGTCTGCAGGTTGCAGAGCCGGGAGTGTGGCCGTTACGTCGCCAGCCGTTTCTACTGGAGACCAGCCGCCCGGGCATTTTCGCCGCCGGCGACGTGCGCTGCGGCTCCATCAAGCGCGTCGCCTCGGCGGTGGGGGAAGGGTCGATGGCGGTGCAGT
>JAKDMQ010000014.1 GCA_030452265.1 Nitrococcus sp. | reverse complement strand
GGTTTCGGTTTCGCCAGCGTGCTGATCGATCTGGGCCTGGCGAGCGGCGTGTTGGGGGTGTCGTTGTTCGGCTTCAACGTCGGCGTGGAGATCGGGCAGATCGCAATCGTGGCGGTGTTCTTCCCGCTCGCCTGGCTGATCCGCAGATCGGCGTTCTACCGCATCGGGATCGTCGGCGCGGGCTCTGCCATCTCCGCCTGCATCGCGGGAATCTGGATGTTCGAGCGGATCGCGGGGTATAAGATTCTGGGATTTTAGCAAGCGGGCCATGTGCATGAGATTCCAGGCCATGAAGGTGGCGATGAGTTGGGTAAATTTGCTTTGCGGGCCCCCGGAATTTTCATCCAGATAACTTGGGCCTGGTCCGGCTTCGCCATTCCAGTAAGCATCGGCCTGGGGTGGAATAACACAGCCTAAACGTTGCAATGAATACAAAATGTTCATGCTGCAATGTTTGGCGCCATCTTCATTGCCAGTAATAATGCAGCCACCCACCTTGCCATAATAAATGTATTGGCCCTTGTCGTTGAACTGGGCGGACTGAGCATAAAGCCTTTCAATCACCTGCGTACAGACAGAGGATTTTTCACCCAGCCAGACCGGCGTACCAATGACAATAATGTCTGCCGCTTGCACGACCTTCCACAATTGCGGCCAATCATCATGCGAAAAACCGTGTTCCGTCATGTCCGGCTGCACGCCGGGCGCCAAATCATAATCCACGGCACGGATTGGCGTCACCGAAACGCCGTGCTGGTGCATAATGTATTGCGGCACTTTCATCAAGCCTTCGGTATGAGACAGGGTCGGAGACTTTTTTAACGTGCAGTTAAGAAACACAGCCTTCAAGTCCTGAAAATCAGCTTTTGATGGCGTTGAATGGGGTGTCATGACATATCTCCTGTGAAACAAGCTTATCCCTACTCTGGCGCATTACGGCAACGCATTGATTGCGAGTAACGATTCCCCGACGACCCATAGCGACGCAGCCAATAATCCAACATCTTTAATCAGGAATTGGCCGACTTCTACCGTAATCGCTGGGAAGCCCAGATTTGGTTCGACTACGCCGGGGGTGGAAAACATCAAGCTCAAGGTTACGAAGAACAGCCCCATAGATAGAACGCCACCGAAGACAGAGACTTCCGGCGAGAACAAGCGTGCGGCGATCAAAAGACCCACACTGATTTCGATACACCCCAGGAAAATCGCAAAGCGCCGTTCCCCCAGTCCCCGGTAGATCCAGCCTATAAGCAGACTATTGCTCACCAATGGCACTAGTCCTTTCGCTTCATAGGCGGTGAACTTCATGCCGCCAAACCAAAAATAGATTATTACCAGCGAGACATATATCGCCACCGTGCTCAGGTTGGCAATCGCTGCGCCGTGCTCGGCAATTGCGTTCAATATCGACATAGCACTCTCCATTAAAATGGGTTCCTAAATTCAACACAGCTAATATTCAGGAGCCTTTCTGTAAGGTAACTGACAGTTTACCTACGCTCCCCGGGGTGAAATATAACGACTGCTTCGGCTGCCACATCCCGGTCAAGAGCACGGAGTGGGTTTACATCTATGGGTATCCCACTGTCCGCGAATCGGTCACCGGCTTGGCCGCCGTCCGGTTGCACTCGGGGCCAAGCCGGCGTCAGGTTTAGCTTGCGGCCAAGCCGATCGGTGCGCCCTCTCCACCGCCGGGACCGAACGGCGGCTGCGGGAAAGGCGTGTGTTGCTCGATGAACTCGAGACCGCCGTCGTCGGTCACCCGGAATGTGTTGATGGTGCCGTTGATGGAGTTCAGTTGATAAAGGAACTCGCTATCTCGGCTCAGCGCGAGATCGCTGGCGCCCATGGCGACAGGGTCGTTCTGGGCGTCTGGGCTGCCGGTGACCACTTTGGAAATAATGCGCACCAGTCCAATCTCGTCGAACAGGTAGCTGGAGATGCGTCCGTCCTGGAAGAAGCTGGTGGCGTAGCCCACGGTTTGGTCGTCGGTAAGCACGATCCAGCAGGTGTCGGTGCCGCCGCTGGGGGCCGACGGGCTCGCGCGCAAGAGTGCGCCTGGGACTCCCGGCTTGGGTACGTAGCTGGTCGCTGCCCCGCGGCCCGGGCCGTTGGGGCCGTCGAACTGCTCGGTGGTGATCAGGTTGCCGTTGAGCGCGAACGTAAAGCCGAACGGCCCCTGGCCAGTGGCGTCGATCAGGCGCTTGTTCCTCAGCGTGCCGTCGTCTTCGACCTGGAAGGTGACGATCACGCCCTCGTCGTCCAAACGCTCGTTGTCGTTGGTTTGCTGGTTCAGGCTATCGGGCTGGGCCAGGCGCTCGGTGACCACCAATGTGTTGCCGTTGGGACTAAACGAAATCTGGGCGCACCCGGAGATGGGGACGCCACTGAGCTGGCGCTCGGAATTGGGGATCGGCGTGAGCTCGCCCGCGCTGTCCACCGTAAAGCCGGTCACGGTGGGCAGCTCGCCAGTCGTGCAGTTCACGATGATATTGCCCTCGGCGTCGAACAGGCTGTCAGTAAATTCGCCGCTATTGAGCACGTAGACCAGGCCGTCGTTGACCGTGATGCTCACCGGTTTTTCGCCGCCTGACGGCTGAAGGTCGACCAAGTTGAGGCTGCGGTCGGCCACCTCGAACACGGTGATGTTGTTGCTACCGGCGCTCGTGACGAACAGAAACTGGTTGCCGCTTTCGGGCTCGACCAAATTGTTGGGCGCGATCTCGCCGTCGCGTGTCGCCAGCACCAAGCCGTTCGCGCTGTCCTCGAAGCTGCCGCTGCCGCTGCCGCTGCCGTTGGTCGGGAACACACCAACCTGGGTTAGCGTGCCGTCCTCGCCCCGCGTATAGGCAACTACTTCGTTATTGCTGACTGCGTTCGACATCGCGAACACCGCGCCGTCGAGTAGGCTGTCCAGGGTCGCCGGACCATCATCAGCTCCGGCGCCGCAGCCAGCTATGGCGAGCGCCATGGCGGCAGTTGCGATATGCCGCCACGGCCGCCAATGACGCGCCGAGGCTGCGCGGACGTTTTGTTCTTGCATGTCAATTCCTCGTTTGGTTAGTTACCAGCGGCCCGCACACTGTTCGCTCGGGCCGCCGACGAACATGGCTGAAGCGATCGCCGGCGTCTGTCATCCAGGCAACAGTTCCGGGCGTGGGAGCCGGCCCGGAGAGCGAAAGCGCGCCGCGAGTGACCTCAATCGGCGGTGCGGGTCGACCGGTGCATCGGCGAAGTTCGGTAAACCATCGTTCCGGTGTTTCATATGCCGGCCCACCATTCGTAGCCGCGGTCCTCCCAGAAGCCGCCGTAGCCGCCCTCGATGTTTTCGAAACTGTTGACCAGCTCGATGCGCATGACGTATTTCGCCATCTTGTAGCCGATCTGGCGCTCGGCGCGCAGGCGAATCGGCGCACCGTAGGTAATCGGCAGCTCCTCGCCGTTGAGCGCGTAGGCCAGCAGCGTTTGGGGATGATAGGCCTCGATCATGTCGAGGCTTTCGTAGTACTGGTCGCCGTGAAGTTTGTCGGCGCAAAAGAACATCACCAAGCGCGCGTCAGGCATCGGCTCGACCCGGTCCAGCACGTCGCCCAGCACCGCGCCGGTCCATTTGCCGATGCAGCTCCAGCCCTCCACGCAGTCATGGCGGGTGATCTGGGTGCGCGACGGCATCGCCCGCAAACTCTGCAAAGACAACTGCATGGGCCGGCGCACCAGGCCGCCGATTTGCAGCCGCCAGTCGACGAAGTTGTTCGCCGCGAGCCGCTCATACTCGGGGTTGTCGGGATCGGTGGTGCCGTTGGGCCGGAAGGTCGGCTGGATCTGGCTGGCGGGGTACTCGCGCGCCAGCGATTCGCGCGAGGCAACCAGCCGCTGCGCCGCGTAGGTCAGGCGATCGACTTTGCCAAGCAGCGCCTGTACACGATCGCTGCGGGACAGGCTGTCGCAGCCAGAGAGCAGGGTACCGGCGCCCAGCGCGCCCAGACCGGTGAGAAGCCGGCGGCGTCCGGGATCCGGCGCGATCGGCTTGCGATTACGCATGGTTTTGGTCCTCGGGCGAATCGCCAATCACCTTGTAGTCGCCGGTGGTCATGGAGCGCAGGTTGTTGAACACGCCGGAGATCAGCACCAGCACAATATGGATGATGAAGAACGCCACCAGCGCAAAGGCACACAGGAAGTGAATGGTGCGCGCACTCTGGCGGCCGAAGAACACATCCAGCAGCCAGGGCCAGGCGGCGTCCATCGTCGGCGACATGGTCAGACCGGTGAATATCATCAGCGGCAGCAGCCCGAACAGCGCGATGAGATAGGTGAGCTTTTGCAGTCCATTGTAGTCGGCCTTGTGGTGAAACCGCAGCCGCGCATGATCGGCGATGGTTCGCGGCAGCCCTTTCCACTGGGCCGCCGTGGGCCAGATCAGACGCCGGCGGCGCCCACTCGCCAGAGAATAAGTCAGATAGGCGATCAGAAGCGGTGCGCAGATCCAGGCGAAGGCAAAATGCCAGTAACGACCCATTGCGAGCCACTGTCCGCTGGGCAATGTCACCCAGGCGGGAAAACCGCGCACAGTCGGTTCTCCCTTGAATTGCGACAGACCGAGCACACCCGTGGTATTGAAGCGGTAGTCCGCGATTCGGGTCACGCCGATGCGTTCGCCGTCCGGCCCGCGCACCGCTGTCATTGTCAGCCACGGATCGTCGAAGCTGGAGTCGTAGCCCCAGTACAGTGAGGGATGCGCGTTGAATATCTGCAACCCGCTGGTGAGCAAGACGAACAGACAGAGGGCGTTCACCCAATGCCACAGGCGGGTTGCCACACCGTGGCGCTTGATCACCGTCCGCCGGCGGCGACCGTCCTGGGACGAAGCCGCGGCGATGCGTGTTGCGGGAATATTCATCGTGATCTGGTCCGAAGCCGGAAGTGGCCGCCGGCGGCCCGCGACATACTGGCCGCCGGCGGACGAACAGCGGCTAGTAGCCGCCTTCTCCCTTCATCATGCCGTCCTCGTGCGCCATGCCGTCTTCATGTGACATGCCATCGTCGTGGGACATGCCACTCTTCTTCATCATGCCGTCCTCGTGTGACATGCCATCATCGTGCGTCATGCCGTCTTCATGTGACATGCCATCATCGCGCGCCATGCCGTCTTCATGTGACATGCCATCATCGCGCGCCATGCCGTCTTCATGTGACATGCCGCCTTCCTTCATCATCCCGTTTTCGTGCGACATGCTCTCGCCTTCCATCGCACTGGCCGGCGCAACGGTGAGCAATAAGAGCGAAAATACGGCCGCGCCGATGAGTGTCGTGAGTTTCGATTTGGTAATAAACATTCTGGAACTCCTTTTTTCGAGCGTTATCGTGCGCACCGTTGCCATGGCGCCACACACCGATCGCATCCGGGATGACGCAACCGTTACGAAGACGTTAGGCGCGCCGCGGCAGCCAATCATCACAAATTGGTCACGCGCGGTTTACGCTTTCGTTATGTTTGCTTGCGCCGAGGGGGTAAAGTTGGGCTGGTCATACAGGTAAAGCGGCATGGTCGAACGAATACTCTGTGTCGAGGGCGATCCCGATATTGGGAAGCTGCTGGTGGCCATTCTCGGCGAGGCCGGCTATCCGGCCGACTGGGTCACGAACGGCGAAGAGGCGCTCGCCTGCTGGCCGTTCCGCCCAGTGCCCGTTGCGGAACGTATTAGGGGGCGGGCGGTCATCTTGGTAAGAATGCTGCAATTTTACGAGGCACGTCCATGAGGCGGAGACAATTTCTGCAAGGTACCGCGGCGGCCTTGGTGGCGCCCGCGTCGCTCTTACAGGCACGAGAGAGAAGTTACGAAGAATTGAAGCCGGTGGAGGTGGTGCGCGCCCACTGGCAGGAGTACGTGCCGTCCGGGGCGCAGTTGCCGTCGCCGGATGACAAACTGACGGTAACACAGGAGCAATGGCGCGAGCGCCTGCCCGCCGATCGCTATCACATATTGTTCGAAGGCGGCACGGAGCCGCGCTATTCCAGCAAACTGGTGCAGGTGAATCGGCCCGGCGTGTTTATTTGTGCGGCGTGCGATTTGCCGCTGTTCACCACCCCGATGCAGTTTCACAGCGGCACCGGCTGGCCCAGCTTTTACACCTACATCCCCGGCACTCTGGAAACGGAATTGGATTTCTCCTTGATCTGGCCCCGCACCGAGTACCATTGCGTGCGCTGCGGCGGGCATCAGGGCCATCGCTTCGATAACTGGCCTGTGCCTAGCGGGGTGCGCTATTGCAACAACGGGCTCGCGTTGGAGTTTCTGGCGGCCGACGGCAGCAAGGCTTGAATTCAGTGTTGAAAGGAATTCGCTCATGAGACATTTGAGGCATTTGATTATCGCGCTTGCAATCCTTGCGTTGCCTGCCGGCGCGGGAGGCACCGAATCGACGACCGCGAATGCGCCGGTCAAAGACGAATGGTCCAAAGCGATTTTTGCCGCGGGTTGTTTCTGGTGCGTGGAGCAGGCCTTCGATGAGGTAGAAGGCGTAAAGCGCACGGTTTCCGGCTATACCGGGGGGCACGTGCCTGACCCAACATACGAACAAGTCTCGAGCGGCGGCACAGGCCACCGCGAAGCAGTGCTGGTGTACTACGATCCGGACGTTGCCAGCTATGAAGAGTTGCTCAAAAACTTCTGGCTCAACGTGGATCCGACCGATGATGGCGGTCAGTTTTGCGATCGCGGCAACTCCTACTTGAGCGCAATCTACTATTTCACGGAGAAACAGGAACGATTGGCCAAAGCTTCCAAGCAGGAGTTGATCGAGGATGCCAATGCGCCCGAACCCATCGTCACGCCGATTCTCGAAGCCGAGCCGTTCTACAAGGCCGAGGCGTATCACCAGAATTACTATGAGAAGAATCCGGTCCGTTATCACTTCTACAAGTATCTCTGCGGGCGACAGAATCGCCTGGATGAGCTGTGGGGAGATAGAGCCGGCGGCGTTGGTTAACCCAACTTCAACACCATCATAGCGACACTCATTCTACGAGGCCGCTGACCAGGAGCAGGCAAAGGACGGCGAGCCCGCGCCGCGCGACGAAAGCCGTGGCATGATAACCCATGGTGTGCTCCTGTGGCATTCAGCGCTGCCAACCGTGGAAGCGTTCCACCCAGCGCAGTAGCCGCTCGGGTTGGTGCGCTTTCTTCCATTCCCCGGCGGCGAACTTGTTGGCCTCCGCCCGGGTGGGATAGATGTGGATGGTGCCGAGAATCTTGTTCAGTCCCAGGCCATGCTTCATGGCCAACACGTATTCGCTGATCAAGTCCGAAGCCGCTTCACCCACGATGGTCACCCCCACAATGGTGTCCTTGCCCGGCGGTGTCAGCACCTTGACGAAGCCATAGTCGGCGCTGTCGGCGATGGCCCGGTCCAGATCGTCGATGCCGTATTTCGTGACCTCCACCTCGATGCCTTTTTCACGGGCCTCGTCCTCATTGAGCCCCACGCGGGCCACTTCCGGATCCGTGAAGGTGGCCCAGGGGATCACCCGGTAGTCCACCTGGAATTTCTTGAAGCGGCCGAACAGGGCGTTCACCGCCGCGTACCAGGCCTGATGCGCGGCCACATGCGTGAACTGGTAGGGACCGACTACGTCGCCGCAGGCGTAGATATTGGGGAACCGGGTTTGCAGGTAGTCGTTGACCGCCAATGTACCGTTCTTCTCCGTCGGGATGCCGAGGGCGTCCAGGCCCAGCTCCTCGGTATACGCGCGGCGACCCAGGGCCACCAGTACGGCGTCGAAGGGCAGGCGTCGCTCGCTGCCCTGGTGCGCCGCGTAGAGCACGTTTTCGCCGTCCTCGCGGGCGAAGCGCGCCGCCTTGTGGTCGGTGAGCACGGTCACGCCGCTGGCTTGCAGGCCGGCGGTGGCCAGGGCAGCGGCGTCCTCGTCCTCGCGGGGCAACAGCCGGGGTAGCATTTCCACCTGCGTGACGACACTGCCCAGCCGGGCGAAGCTCTGCGCCAGCTCGCAACCGATGGGGCCGCCGCCCAGCACCAACAGACGCTCGGGCAAGGTGTTCAGCTCCCAGATGTTGTCCGTGGTCAGGATGTCCATGGCCTCGATGCCCGGGATCGGGGGCACCAGCGGGCCGGCGCCGGAGGCGATGACGATGCCGCGGGTGGTTAGCCGCCGTTCGCCCGCGCTCGTATCTACGACCACTTCCCACGGCGAAACGATGCGCGCGCTACCCTGGATGCAATCCACCCCCAGGGCCGTATACCGCGTTACGGAATCATGGGGCTCGATTTTGCCAATCACCGCGCGGATGCGTGCCTGGATGTCGGCAAAGTCGAATTCCGGCGTAATACGCTGGAACCCGTAGCGCGCCGGTACCCGCTCGATATGCGCCAGCCGCGCACTCTTGATCAGCGCCTTGGAGGGCACACAGCCAGTGTTCAGGCAGTCACCGCCCATTTTGTCCTTTTCGATCAGCGACACTCTGGCCTTGACCGTGGCGCCGATATAAGCACTGACCAGGCCCGCGGAACCGGCGCCAATGACCACCAGGTTGCACTCGAACCGTTTTGGCTTGCGGTAACCCTTGTACACCTTGCGCCTCTGTATAAACGCCATAGCCCCCTTGGCCAGCCAGGGGAACAACCCGAGCAGCACGAAGGCGCCGATCAGATCCGGCGACAACAGTCCGGAAAGCTGGTCCAGCTCGCCCAGTTCCATGCCCGCGTATACGTACACTGCAGTGCCTGCTAGCATCCCCACTTGGCTCACCCAGTAAAAGGTCCAGGTGCGGATCCGTGTCAGGCCCATAACCAGGTTGACCACGAAAAACGGAAAGACGGGAATCAGGCGCAGGGTGAACAGATAATAAGCGCCGTCCTTCTCCACGCCCGCGTTGATCTTCTTGAGCCGCTCGCCGAAACGGCGCTGGACCGTGTCCTGGAACAAGAAACGCGACGCCAGAAACGCCAGGGTGGCGCCGATACTCGAGGCAAAGGACACCAACACCAGCGCCACCCAGAATCCGAACAAGGCCCCCGCCGCCAGGGTCATGATCGTCGCGCCCGGCAAACTCAGGGCCGTGACCACCACGTATAATAGGAAAAACCCGCCCAGCACCCATGCCGGATTTGAGGCCGCCAGCGCCTGGAAGGCCGCGAGCTGTTCCTTGAGATACGCCAGATTCAGATATTGCCCCAAATCGAACACAACATAGGACGCCATCAGCGCGGCAATCACCATGAACAGGATCAGCTTCTTGATATTCATCTCATGTGTCCTTCCACTGGGGATCCATGGTGCCGGCGTGATGTGTGGCAGAGCGTTCCGGGTATTACGGTGAGACCTTACAATTAACACTTATTTCCTTCCGGCTATCCACTCGTTCTTTTCTCGGACGGCCGAAAAATGCAGGGCGTGAATAGCCAGCAAACGAAGGTTCACCTCAAAAGCTTCCAGCACGAACGCGCCCGGGTCTACGATTGTATAAATAATGGCCGTTGGCGCCGACCTGGATATCATGCGGATCGCCGAAATCGCTCTGGTGGGGGTTCCGCATCCAGCAGGGTGAGGCTGCCGTGTGCACCGTATGGCTCAATCCAGAGAAACCCACCGGAAAACCCGTCAATTCCATGCCGATGGCGGCATAAAAAAGCGGACAACTATGTTGACAAACACCGGAAGGGGGGTGAGTAGTTACTGTCCGGTTTTATAGCAAATAGCAGTAGTGTCCAGTTAATTTACGCATAGCGATTGAAAAACGCATGTTGATCAGTAGTTTGAATCCGAAACAGCGTTAGCGTGCGGAGCATCTGGTCGATACCGCCACACGCGGATCGCATCCGGAATGACGCGACCGTTACGACGACGTTAGGCGCGCCGCGGCGGCCAATCATCACGAATTGGTCACGCGCGGTTTACGTTTTCGTTATGTCTGTGCGCGCCGAGGGCGGTAAAGTCGGCCTAGCCATACAGGTAAAGCGGCATGGCCGAACGAATACTCTGTGTCGAGGACGATCCCGATATCGGAAAACTGCTGGTGGCCATCCTAGGCGAGGCCGGCTATTCGACCCATTGGGTCACGAACGGCGAGCAGGCGCTCGCCTGCTGGCCGCAGGCGGCGCTGGTTGTGCTCGATCTGATGCTGCCCGGCATCGACGGCCTGAGCGTCTGCCGCGAAATCCGCCGGCTGGACGCGGCTGTGCCGCTGATCATGCTCACCGCCAAGGCGGGCACCCACGACGTCGTCCGGGGTCTGGAGCTCGGCGCCGATGATTACATCACCAAACCGTTCGATGCCCGCATCCTGCTGGCTCGCGTTCAGGCCCTGATGCGCCGGCGCAACCATGCGCTGCTCGCATCGGACGCGCTCGCGGACCAGCCGCCGATCGTGTTCGGTGACCTGGTTATCGATATCGACAAGCACCGGGCAATGCTGGCCGGGCAGCCGGTTTCGCTGACCGCCAAGGAATTCGCGCTGCTGGCCCTGTTCGCGCGCCACCCGGGACGCCGCTTCTCGCGCGGCGAGCTGCTGGATCGCGTCTGGGGGCCGGAGTTCGATGGCTTCGACCATACCGTGAACACCCACATCAACCGCCTGCGCGGCAAGATCGAAGCGCATCCGGCCCGGCCGCGTTTTATTCACACCGTCTGGGGCGTGGGCTATCGCTTTGCCGATGCCGCCGACGACCCTGCGCCGGGCGCCGCCCCGTGACGTCACTGGTGACCGGTCTCGGCCGCCTTGGCCGAAGCCTGTACGCACGCATCGCGCTGGTGTATCTGGTGAGCCTGTTGGTGCTCTCGGTGGCCGCCGCCTGGATCGCGGTCAGCCAGTTCGACCGCCTCAGATTGGAAATGGAGCAGCGCATGCAGATCGACCTCGCGGCAAACCTTGCCCAGGTCATGCGCAAACCATTGCGGCAGGGGCCGCGCAGTAGTGCTGCACAAGACGCGGCGCGATTGATCCTCTCGATCAACCCGTCGCTGCCCCTGTACCTGCTCGACGCCCGGGGCAACGTGATCGGCAACTACACCAATGCCGATTGCCCGCCGGACGCGCATGTCGGCGTGGCGGCGCTCAATCATCTGCTCGGCGACGCGCCCATGCTCCCGATTTTCGTCGCCGCGCCGTGCTCGCCCCTGTCCAGCATATTCTCGGTGGCCCGCATCCGCTACGGCAGCGACCAGCGGCCGGGCTATCTTTTCGTGCTACTGGATGCAGGGTCCGGCATGTCCGCGTCCTTGATGCTGCGTACCAGCAGCATCACGCGCACGCTGATCGTCGCCGGGCTGTTGGCATTGCTGGTCTCGGGCGCGGCCGGGCTGATTCTGTTCGCACTGCTAACGCGACGCTTTTCGGCGCTGACCGAGGCGGTGCAACGTTTCGCCGAAGGCGATTACAGCCAACGGATCGCTCCGGGCCGTGACGACGAGATCGGACAATTGAGCCGGGCCTTCAACGACATGGCCGGCACCATCGAATCCCAGCTCACCGCGCTGCGGGAAAACGACCGCCAGCGGCGCGAGCTGGTGGCCACTCTGTCGCACGATTTCCGTACCTCGCTGACGTCGCTGCGCGGCTACGCCGAACAATTGCGAACCAGCAGCGAACTATCGCCGCAAACCCGGCAGGCGCATCCGGACGCGATTTTGGCCAACGCCGAGCGGTTGACGCAGCTGGCGCAACAGTTATCCACGCTGGCGCGGATAGATGCCTACGAACAACCGTTGCGCATGGAGCCATTCTCACTGACCGAACTGGTCTACGACGTCGTTGGCAAGTTCGGGCCGCAGGCCCAGACTGCTGGGGTAATGCTGAGCGTGCACTGCACGCCCCGGGCGATATCGGTGGCGGCCGATATCGCGCTGATCGACCGGGCGCTGGCGAACGTTGTCGATAACGCCTTGCACGCCACGCCCGCCGGCGGCCGGGTGCAGGTCACGGTCACGGCCGAGGGCGGCAAGGCTTTCATCCGCGTGGCCGATACCGGTGTGGGTCTGAGCGCCGAGGAACTGCCACTGGTCACACAACGCTTTTATCGCACTGACTCCGGCCGCAACAACAGCGAAGGCTCCGGTCTGGGTCTGGCCATCGTTCAAGAGATTTGCGAACGGCACGGTACACGGCTGGCAATTCGCAGCAGGCCGGGTCAAGGCACCCAGGTCCAGTTCGACTTACGCTTGGCGTAAGGCTTCTGCCGCGACTTCGTTACAGCCTTCGGCGGCGCGCCGCGGCGGCGTGACTCGAAAGAGAAAAACTATGCCGCGGCGTCGAATGCTGCGCGCACCAGCTCCGGCAGGCTCGGGTGGGTATGAATGCTGTCACGAACCAGCCCCGCAATGCCATCGGCGGTATTCATCGCGACGACCACCTCGTGCACCAGGTCTGAGGCCTGCGGGCCGATCATGTGGAAGCCAAGGATACGGTCGGTACCGCGCTCGACGATTAGCTTGGCGAAACCCGGCGGGGAGCCGATGATCTTGCCCTTGGCGACGTCGGCATAATCGACGCGGGCAGTTGCGTAGTCCAGCCCCTGGTCGCGACAGTCGGCCTCGGTCAGCCCGACCGCGCCGATTTGTGGGTGGCTGAATACGGCGTGTGGATTGCTGCGGTACGAAACCGCGTCGTGCGCACCTTGCGAATTGCGGTAGGCCAACTCGCCCTCGTAGCTTGAAGTGTGCTTGAACATCGCCTGGCCGATGATGTCGCCGTAGGCATAAATGTCGGGGTGGTGGGTGCGCAGGGTTTCGTCCACTTGCACCGCGCCCTTTTCGTCTGTGTCGACGCCGGTCTGGTCCAGCGCCAGCCTGTCGCTGTTGGGCCGGCGCCCGGCGGCCAGCAAGATGTGTTCGGCGCTGACGGTCGTGGTTCGGCCGTCGCCGTCTTCCACCACCACGGATTTACGCTGGTCGTGCGCCTGGGCGCGAATCGCGCGGCCGGTAACGAGTTTCACCTGCTTGCCAAATTCGCGGGTGAACAGTTCGCGCACATCGTCATCCTCGGCCAGCAGCGTGGGCGAGCCGTTGATGACCGTAACATCGGTGCCGAGGGCGGAAAAAAAGTACCCTAGCTCGGCGCCGATATAGCCGCCGCCGATAACGATCAGGCTGGCCGGCTGCCGTTCGAGCTCCAGCACGCTCTCGTTGGTCCAGAAACCGGCCTGCTCGATGCCGTCGACAGGGGGAACGGCGGCGCGGGCACCGGCGGCGATGAACAGCTTGTCGCCGGTAATGCACTGACCGTCTTCGGTCTCCAGCACTTTGTCGCCGACGAAGCGCACCCGGCTGTAGAACGGCGTCATGGCGTCCTCGACCCAGTGCCTGGCGCCAGCGGCGTTGTCGGCACGGGCGCGGCGCATGTCGCGCATGATCCGGCCGAAGTCCACGCGTACCGACGACTGATCCAGCGTGATACCGAAGTCGGCGGCACTACGGACGGTCTGCATCACCTCGGCCGACTGGATCAGCGTCTTCGTCGGGATACAACCAAAGTTCACGCAGGTGCCGCCGATGGCATCTGGCCGGTCGGTAATCAGGGCGACGGATTTGCCGTCCTTTACGGCGTAGTACGCCGCAGTCAGGCCTGAACCGCCGCCGATGACGACTACATCGAAATGTTGCGCTTTTGTCATGGTGAAACTACCGGTTGCGCGCCGAACCCGGAGGTTTTCGACCGGCTCTGCTCTCTTGCCGATGCTGCATTGAGGCTGCTAAGCCGTTATTCTTGAGGCCTTAGTGTCGGATAGCCTTCGATGTATACCCAGTCGGTTTGCTTGGCCGGCACGTGGCAACCGTAACAGTTGCTCAACCCGCCTCGTTTCCAGTTGTGGTTGACGTTCACCGACGGCTTGCCCGCCTTGAACAGTGCCCAGCCCCAGCCTGCACCCCATATCGGGCTGTCCGGGAAGCGGCCTTTGCGATCCTTGATCATGACAAACCAGAGTTTGACGTCGCCCGCCCAGTGGGCGTTGCCGGTGGTCAGCAGTTTGGATTTGATCGCGCGGATCTCCTTGACCAAGACCGCGCCGTCCGGGAATTTGCCTGTGTTCTTATAGGCCTCGAGGGTGCCGGGAGAGGCATACACGGCGTGGAATCCGGGACCCACGGCTTGCTTGTTGTCGGGTACATACCACGTGCCCAAATGCACCCAGTTCTGCCGGAATCCGGTCGGCCTGGAAATGTTGCCCTCCTGGTCCACGTAAGGAGAAAAGCCCTCATGGCCATGGTTATTTTCGGCAACCGCCAGGGCACCTGGCAGCAAACCCGGTAGGAGAAAAACACCGCCCCACAGCAGGATTCCGATACCCACAACCAACGAAATCGCCTTCATCACCGTTCCTCCGCAGATCAGGTGTACGCGTCTAGAGCTCATCTCATGCGTAGAGACAGTATAAATCGCCTTTTCGTCTTTTCCGTCCGACAGCACCCCTCTCCCCGCGTCCATCGCCGCCTGCATCGCCGGGATCTGGATGTTCGAGCGGATCGCGGGGTACGGGACTAATGGGGTCTACGGGACTAATGGGGTCAGTTCTCGCATTATTGCATTTGCGTAGTCGCGGCTCGCTTCCAAAGCATAGCGGCCCGCATACCGGGGGCGCAAACGACCGTGGCGGACGCCGGGCGCTACCTGTCCGTGGGTTGCATCGCCGAGCGATCGCTGTCGCGTGAAACGTTGGCTTGTACGGATCAGAATGCTTGCCGGAATGATTATTGTCGGCGTGTAGTGCTGGCGTGGTGGCGCTTGAGATTGCATCGGATTATGTCGCGCGCGGCTAGCGACGGTGAGCACAACTGAGGAACCCGGCGCGGGAAAACCGCACGCCGGCGACTGCATGGGGGGCGCCCGATAGCCGGCGTCCCTACCCTGAGAGACAGTCACCGAACATTCACACCTTGAGCATTGGCAGCCTGGGCGGTAGATTCTACGCATGAAGCCGAAGCTCTACGTGGAAACCTCCGTCATCAGCTACCTCACGTCGCGTCCGAGCCGCGATATCGTGACGGCCGCCCGTCAAGAGCTAACGCGGCAGTGGTGGAGTGACAAGCGCTCTGGTTATGATCTCTATATTTCAGGCTTTGTCATCTCGGAAGCGTTGCCAGGCGATTCCAATGCCGCTGCTCAGCGCCTTGAGGCGATAGATGCAATACCCGCGATTGAACTGAGCGAAACGGCCGCGAGACTTGCGGAGGCACTCTTGCGCGCCGGCCCACTGCCGGAGAAGGCCGTTTTGGATGCTCTGCATATTGCGGCAGCCGTTTCCGGTGGCGTCGACTATCTTCTCACATGGAACTTCAAGCACCTTGCGAACGCGACCATACGAGCCGAAATCGAGCGGCGCTGTCGTTCGAGGGGCTACGAACCGCCTATTATTTGTACACCGGAGGAGTTAATGGAGGATTGAGTCATGGGTCAAGATGAGATCATTCGTGAACTACGAGCGATTCGAGAGGATCTGGCCATTCGGCATAACTACGACATGCGCGCCCTTTTTGACGAAGCAAAGCGGCGTGAGCGAGACGGTGACCGAAAGGTGGTTCATCTTGAGCCGAAGCAAATCAAGAACGTGACCAAGCAATCTGCATAACGAGCAAGACTTGGTGGAGGAGAAAATCAGAGAGGGATGTTCAGGTCCCGCATTGTTGCATTCGATGCCACGCGATTGACTGTAATCTTACCCTCTATATCAGGCTAACTGCATGTAGGTTGGGCTGCAAAGCCCAACAAAACAGTGGTTAAGACTTATATCGGTTCGCGGCCAGTCGCGCTGACTGCAAAGGAATTCGAGCTTCTGTACCTGTTTGCGAGAAACCCGGGACAAACGTTCGGTAGTGGCGTGCTGCTTGACAAGGTCTGGGGCGTAGGCTACCGAGTCACCTCTGCCTGATGCGCCTTCACATGCACACGCTTTATGGCCGGATCGTCTGGCTTTACCTGCTGCTGCTGCTGACGTTCTGCCTGCTTGCGGCGGTATTCACAGTGCGGCAGTTCGACGTCTTCATGGAGGAGCTCGAACAGAGGCTGAATCGTGATCTGGCGCGGAATCTCGTCGACGATCTGCCGCAGGTGACCGGCGACATCGGTCTGATCGAGCGTGCGCTGTCGAATCTCGTGGACAATGCGATCAAGAGTACTCCCAGCGGAGGAAGAGTCGAAATGGCGGCGCGCGATACGGAAGAAGGCGTACGGGTGAGCGTCTCCGATACCGGACATGGAATCGCCTCGGACGAGCTGCCGCTTGTAACGCAGCGGTTCTATCGGACGCAACGAAACCGGTCATCGCAGGGCAACGGCACGGGACTGGGTCTTGCCATCGTGAGCGAAATCGTCGAGCTGCACGGTGGTTCACTGCATCTCGAGAGCAGACTCGGCGCCGGCACAACGGCTGCATTCACACTCTCGGCCGTACGATGAGCGCTCCCGGCGATTGAAGCCTCGTAATGGTCAGCGGCCGGTTGGTCCAGTCCACAATGTGACAGGAGCAACGATGGAGACCGCAGATGCAGGACTTATAAAACGGCAGGACCTGATCGTCATCGGCGGCCGCGTCGGAGGGCTGGTCGTGACGAGCGTCGCCGCGGTGCTCCACATTCCGGATTTGAGTTCGATGTGAAACAAGAGCCGGCCATTGGCTTGAAAAGGCGGGGCGAGTAGTGCCGGCCGTTCCGTAACACTTTCGTGATGATCAATGTCGCTGGTCGGGGTAGAAATAGAGGCTCTGGCAGGAGCGGTAATAATCCTCAGCTGGATGTCATTTGCGCACCGTCAACGGAAGGGCAGGCGCGGATGGCGATCACGGTGGAACTGGTGCAAGAGAAGCCTGTCCAAAGGGGGCCGACTTTGGTACTTGCAACGTGGTCGTACGTCTGCGGCCCAGACCCGACAGTAGGAGAAACCAGTGCGAGAGTTCAGTAAGAAGCCTGACGCCATCGCGAAACTCACCCCCGAGCAGTATCGCGTCACGCAAGAGAACGACACGGAGCGCCCAGGAACCGGAGAGTATCTGGGGAACAAAGAGCCGGGGATCTACGTCGATATCGTGTTGGGTGAACCGCTGTTCGCATCATCCGATAAATTCGAATCGGGGTCCGGGTGGCCGAGCTTCACCAAGCCCATTGAACCCTCCCAGGTCAACGAGCTGCAAGACACGTCGCACGGAACGATACGCACCGAGGTGCGATCGACTCACGGCGACAGTCACCTCGGGCACGTTTTTTCGGATGGTCCGCGCGACTGCGGCGGATTGCGCTACTGCATCAACTCCGCCGCGCTGCGGTTCATTCATCGTGACGACATGGAGGCGGAAGGCTACGGCGCCTGGTTGGATCACGTGGAGGATCGCGATGCATGAGGAAAGCGCAGTTCTTGCGGGCGGCTGCTTCTGGGGCATGCAGGACCTCATTCGCCGTCAAGATGGTGTGCTGTCGACGCGGGTCGGCTACACGGGCGGCCAGGTCCGCAACGCAACCTACCGCAACCACGAGGGGCATGCTGAAGCCATCGAGATCATCTTCGATCCTGACCGCGTCAGCTATCGGCAGATCCTCGAGTTCTTTTTTCAGATTCATGATCCGAGCACGCCCAATCGCCAGGGCAACGACGTCGGCACGAGCTATCGATCGGCGATCTTCTATACCAGCGAAGCGCAGAAGCGGATTGCGGAAGACACGATCGCGGACGTGGATGCGTCAGGCCTGTGGCCAGGCAGAGTCGTCACCGATGTCGTCCCGGCGAGCGAGTTCTGGGAGGCGGAGCCCGAGCATCAGGATTACCTCCAGACGCATCCGGGCGGCTACACCTGCCATTTCGTGCGGCCGCACTGGAAGCTTCCCGCTCGTAACAAGACAAAGCGCGCATGAGCGTACGCGTCGAAGATCCGCGGATAATAGCCAGGCGCTGGGGCGAAATCTATCTCGCAGAAGGTACGGGAATTTGGCTAGGAGCGGCTAAATGGCTAAACCAGTCATACAACTAGTGGCAATAAACCTCAAGCGCGCCGGAGAGATTGTGGCCCGGTATGGGCTCGTAGTGATCTTCTTGTGGATCGGATCGTTGAAGTTCACAGAATATGAAGCAAAGGCTCCGCGAAAAATCCCCAGATTCTTCGTCGCTAGTCTTCCCCGAGCGAAGCCGAAGGGCACCTCAGAATGACAAGCTGAGACACTGTGTGACTATCGGCATGCTTACCCGGCTCAAACCAAAGGCGATACGCTGCGTCGATCCTCTCCTGCGGCGGGCGCTCCGGGCTTCGATAACACCCCGTTTGCGCAAGTATTCGCGTTATCTCGGCTATCGAAGAAGGGATCGATCGCAAGGACGCTATTATGCACCAGCGAGTAATCGACGTTGCCGTCTGTGAACGCGATATCGGCAACTTCCGGCCCGCCGCACGGGGCTGAACTCAATGCGCGGACTGCCTGCTCGCCGTGACATTTTTGCGATGATTCAGGCCGTCGGAAGCGCCAGAATCTATGTCAAAGTACCGCGTAGCCGCGACCGCAGCTCCATAAGCGCCATTGCGTATCCATGGCTCACGGGCTTTTGAGATAGCCAACCTCAGCTTGTGGAGAGAAAACGTGAATATGCTGAATATGCTTTGCGCGAGAGTTGCTCTCGTATTCCCACCGACTGTTGCTGTGTTGCTGTGGTCGGCGCTCATGCCACAGCAAACGCTGGCGCAGGAAGGCGCCGACCTGACCGCCGGGGCGGTATTCGCCATGTCCAACGCGCGTGATGGCAATATCGTCGTTGCGTATTATCGCAATGCCAACGGCACGCTGGTCGAAGCGGGTCGCTTCGCAACGGGCGGCACCGGCAGCGGCAGCTTCGAAGATACGTCTAACAGCCTGGTGCTCGGTACGAGGGCCGGTGAGAGTGCCCCGAACAACCTGATCGAACCGCAGAACGGCGAGCAGCAATTGCTGTTCGTCACTAATGCCGGCAGCAACACGATTTCTGTGTTTGCCGTGCATGAGGACCGCCTGGAGCTGCTCGACGTGCAGGATTCCAATGGCGAAAAGCCCATCAGCATCATAGTCAACAAAGGCCTCGTATACGTCCTCAACAGCGGCGAGACTAATGACAACCTGTTCGATGCGGAGGGCAATGTCATAGTCAACTGCACAACCGGCAATCAAAAGCCCAATATCCGTGGCTTCACACTCACAGCCGACGGGCAGCTCCATGCACTCAAGGGCTCTGGGAGGAAGCTCAGTGGCGAGCGGGTTTCCGGTTGCGCGCAGGTCTCTTTCGACCCGACCGGCCAGCTTCTCGTCGTGACGGAGCGCCTCGCCCAACCGCGCCGTCTCCACCAGCAAAGGAGCACCATCGAATGGCTCGACGACGAGGGGCTCATCGTCACCTTCCGGGTCAACGAAGGAGGCAGGCCCCATGCGCGCAAACTCATCGATGCGACCGGTCAGGGACCGTTCGGCTTTACCTTCAAGCGCGACGGGGATCTGCTGACAACGGGGCAGTTCGACGTACGTCCCGGCCGGGGCACTGCGGCCAGTTACGTGCTGGGTACAGTCGGCGGCTTCCAGAGCGAGAGCGATTCGGACGACGACTCCGAGAGCGAGAGCGGCTCGGACCGGTTGAACGGGAAGCTGCTGCACTCGAGCTCATCGCTTCGAACCGGCAACGGCACGCTCACCCTGATCGAAGAGCACACACCGTTTCCTCAGCCGTCTTTCGGACCCGGCGGAGGTGAGGCCGCGCCGATCGGGCTCGCCGCGAGCTGATGGAGGTCCGGAACGTCGTCAAGTCGCAGGGGCTCCACCGGCCCGCGCGGCTTTCTCCCTATAGCGAATGTCACGAGCCTTTTCAACTCGTCGGAATCCGCCTCGCTTCGCCCAGCGCCCCGGCAAATAGTGAAGCGCCCGCCTCGCGCCGGGGCCATTGGTTTTATCGTCATCCGCTGCAGATCCGCATCACCCATTGGGTGAACGTCGTCGCCCTCGTCATCCTACTGATGAGCGGCCTGCAGATCTTCAACCTTCAGCCGGCATCTCTCGCGGGATCTGGTGCCGGGGCGCAAAGACCTGCGCGGAATCGGGCATTCCATCTGGAATCACTGCAGTTGCGCTTTCCCAAGGGCGAGGCGGCAAAACACTACAACGTCTTGCAGAAGATCTCCTATGTGATTGTAGTGCTCGCACTGCTGCCGTTGATGCTCTTGGCGGGGCTCTTGATGTCGCCCTGGTTCCACACCGGCTATACCCCGCTCCTCACCCTCTTCGACGGGCGCCAGTCGGCGCGGACCATTCACTTCATCGTGGCCTTTCTGCTGGTCGCCTTCATGCTGATCCACGTGTTCATGGTGATCGTCTCGGGGCTTTGGAACAATGTCCGCTCGATGATCACTGGGCGGTACCGCATTCCGGAATCGGGAGAAAGTCATGACGCACAAAACCAGCATTGACCGCCGGCGGTTTCTAGCCCGTACCCTGGAGGTGGGCGGCGTCGCACTGCTCGCCGGCTGCGATGCGTTGTCGCGCACCGAGTGGTTTCCCCGCATCCTCAACAGCGCGGGCGACGACATGCGCGGCCGGCGCGGCATCTTCGGGGCCTTGCCGGCGGGGATGGGCAGCGCGCGATGACCCAGCCGAGCATTCGCGACCTCGGTCTCATCGGAAATCGTCGCTCCGTTGCCGCTATCGATCGGTGGGGTAATATCGTCTGGTATTGCCCGGGGCGCTTCGACCGGCCGAGCCTATTCGCAAGCCTGCTGCATCCCGCAGCCGGCGCATGGCGGATCCATGTCAAAGGTGCCGAGCCGCTAAAGCGCCGGTACATCGGCGAAAGCGCAGTGTTGGAAACCAAGCTGCAGATGGCAGGGGGGACATGGCGGTTGACCGATTGGATGAGCGCCGACAGTCAGACCACCATGCTCTGTCGCCAGATGGGGCTGGCGCCGCGACAGGCCATGGTCGAGCTCTTGCCACGGCCGGGCTATGGTCAGCGGCCGCCACGTCCGGAACGCCAGGACAAAGCCGTACTCATTGATGAGCAGCACTACCTGTATGCCTCGGTAGACCCCGAGCTCGACGGCGACACCATCCGCTTCAGGATTCCCCAAGGTAGCTCGGCTTGGTTTGTGCTGGCAGACAGCCCGCTCGCGGTGGTAAACGCGCGTACGCTGCGCGCCTCCCGCGAGGCAACCCTGCGCTATTGGGATGCTCTTCACCGGCAGACCAATTACAGCGGCCCCTACGAGCGGCAAGTGAAAGACTCTCTGCGGGCGCTGCGGCTGCTTACCTTCGAGGACAACGGCGGCATCATCGCGGCCGCCACCCTGGGCCTGCCGGAGGTGCTGGGCGGCAGCCGTAACTACGACTACCGCTACGTTTGGCTGCGCGATGCCGCCATGATCGTCAGCGCCCTCGTTCGTGCTGGCAGCGAGGGCATGGAGGAGCGGCGTTTTCTGACATTCCTGTGCGATGCCCGCGAGCGCCTGCGCGATCACGGAAGTGTGCGGCTAACCCTGCCTCCTTTCACCACTTTGGATGGGAAAATGGCCCCAGAAACATCCGAGCTGCCCTGGCGGGGCTACCGCGATAGTTCCCCGGTGCTACTCGGCAATGACGCGGGCCAGCAGCTGCAGTTGGATGGGATCGCCAATGTCCTGCTGGCCGCCAAGCTGATCTACAACAACTACGACACGCGAGAGCATTGGGAAACGGTAGCGGAACTTGCGGATTATCTGGCCGCGCACTGGCATGAGCCGGATCACGGCCTCTGGGAAGAGAGACAAACCGCCCAATACACCACGGGCAAAGTCGTCTCGGCGGTTGCGCTGCGGTTTATTGCCGAGCATGCCGACGACCCTAGGCAGGCCGGGCGCTGGCGTAAGGCGGTGGAAAGAATCCATGCATTCGTTGCCCGCCACTGCGTAACCACCGATGGCGCCTACGCCGCCGTTGCGGGTGGGCAGGCGGTGGATGTGTCGGCCGCGCTGTATCCGGTGTGGGACTTCTGCCCCGCCGATAGCCCGGAGATGCAAGCGACTATAAGGCGTTTAGAGCGCGAGGCCTCGCCGGATGGGCTGCTCTATCGGCGTCATCTGGAATGCTTCGATGCCGGGCGAGAGGGCGTTTTCCTCGCCGGTACGCTCTGGGTGGCGCAGTACTGGGTGATGCGCGAGGAGCTGGAGAAGGCGCAACGGATCCTCGCAGCCGTATTCGATTGCGCCAATGATCTTGGGCTCTTCGCCGAAGAAGCAGAGCCCGTAAGCCGAGAGATGCTCGGCAACTTTCCCCAAACCTTCGTCCACGCCGCTCTCGTTGGACTGGCTGTGGACCTTAAAGCCGCAATAGCTAGCCAGAACAAGGAGTAGTGCAATGAGCGACAGCCTCAACGGCAAAGTGGCCGTAATCACCGGCTCAGATTCTGATTCTTGTCAACAATGCAGGCATCGACTCCGCCGGCGAGCAAATCGTCGATATGCTGATTGAGGACTGGGAGAACGAGCTCAAAACCAACCTCTATGGCCACTTCTTCTGCTCGCAACAGTTCATACGCCGGCGCCGAACGGCCGGCGGCAAGGGCAAGATCATCAATATCACGAGCGTGCATCAGGAGATCCCGCGTGCGGGCGCCGGCGCTTACGACGTCGCCAAGGGCGGCTGGCGGTTTATCTGTCCTTTGAGAAGGCCGATTACGTCACCGGGCAGACCTTTACGATCGACGGCGGCCTGATGATGAATGTTGGACAAGGCGCTTACGCCCGGAACTCCCGAAGCTGTCCCGAAGTGCAAAGTAGACCTATGGATGAACTCGCAATGGCGAGTTAATCCATATCAGGGGTGCTATTAAGGACGCTGAGCTATGACGCGGATGCCGGACTGGTCCCGCCGGCGCAGCTTCCGACTCGATCTCTCGTAGAGTCCAGCTGAATGAACCGAAGGCCCCCTTTCGGTGGCCTTCGGACTAGAACATCCGATCCGGGTCCTGCTGGTAGGCGTTGGCGACCTCACGCCAGTGCTGGGACACATTCCCAACGGCGGGCAGACCACCGGCATCCTTGAGTAGGCGAGCAGTGTGCACCAGGTTCCACGACATAACCGTGCAGCTCATATGCGTGAAGTCGTTGTTGTATCCGGCCGGGACCGTCGACCCTTCGACGACGTCGCCGTAGCTCGGGCCGGGGCCGGCTTCGCCGATCCAGCCGCAGTCGGCCTGGGGCGGGATCGTGTAACCGATGTGGGACATGGCGTAGAGGATCTCCTTGGAGCAGGCCTTGGCTACCGTCCTCGTTGCCGGTGACGATGCAGCCGGCGGTCTTGGCGTAGTAGAGGTACTGGCCCTTCTCGTTGCCATCGCCGGAGTAGGCGTACATGCGCTCGATGCACAACATGGCCACGCTCGACTTCATGCCCAGCCAGATCGGCGTACCGAGAACAAGGATGTCCGCCGCCACTATCCGATCCTGGATGCCGGGCCATTCATCGGTGGCGCGGACGGAGTCGGCCTTGGCATCCTTGACCATGCCGAAGGCGATGTCGTGCTCCAGCAGATGCACGAAGTCGACGGACACCCCCTCCGCGTCCATGATCCCGGCGGAACGGGCCATCAGCCGGCGGGTGTGCGAGGAAGCTGGGTCGTACTTGATGGAGCAGTTGAGAAAGATGGCTTTGAGATCGCTGAAGTCGTTTGTCATGGTGCTCCTTCCGGACGTACCGGCGACCCAGCCCGCCGAGGCGCCCGGTCAGAATAGTGGCTGGAAGGCGTTGCCGGCGCCGGTGGGCCAGGATTCTGGAAAAGTCGTAAGTATAGGAAGCATAAACGCCCTTTTCCGCGCTGGTCAACGGATGATTCACGAGCAGCCAAGACCGCGGAATCCTGCTTTTGGGCGGTGCTTTAGTGGCGGTTGCCGAAAACAACCATGGCCGCGAGGGCACCTGGCAGCAAACCCAGCAGGAGAAAAACACCGCCCCACAGCAGGATTCCGATACCCACAACCAACGAAATCGCCTTCATCACCGTTCCTCCGCAGATCAGGTGTACGCGTCTAGAGCTCATCTCATGCGTAGAGACAGTATAAATCGCCTTTTCGTCTTTTCCGTCCGACAGCACCCCGCTCCCCGCGTCCATCGCCGCCTGCATCGCGGGGATCTGGATGTTCGAGCGGATCGCGGGGTATGAGATTCTGGGATTTTAGTCAGAAATAAAAGGTCGCATATCCGCGTATCGTGCGGGGGATGACGGGATGGAACAGCGCCCCCTCGACCCCGCCGCGCCGCTCACCGCGCAGGCGCGTGGTGTAGAAGTAGCTGATATCCGGGACTTTGGCATCGAATAGGTTGAACACCTCGAGCCCGAGCTCGACTGTCTCGTGCTCATAGCCCAGCCGCAGGTTCGTCAGGGTAGTCGCCTCGGCCTCGATACGGCCATCTTCAGTAAGCGGTCGGTCTCCGAAGTGGCGCACCCTCACGCTTCCGAACCAGGCGCCGGGCAGTTCCACCGTTGCCCCGGCGCTGATCACCCGGCCGACTGAATTAATGATCTCACCGCCGCCCTCGGCAAACCGCGCCTCGGTCAATGCCACGTCGAGGTTCAAAGTCAACCAGTCAAGCGCCCTGGGTCGATAGAAGTTGTTCCACTCCACGCCGTAGCGCTCACTGGCCGGACCGGCCTCGGTGCTGCCGGCATCGCCGACGAAGACCAGCTCGGAGTCGAGGTGCAGATACCACAGGGCCAGGCTGGAGACCAGCCCGGGGACGGCGGCAGTGCGCACCCCGAGCTCCGCACCCGCCGAGCGCACCAAAGGGGCGGGCGCGGTCGGCTCGCCCGTTTGCGGGTTGACTTGGGTGGTAACGCCGCGGGCATCATTGCTGTGAAAGCCGGTGCCGAGGTTGAAATAATATTCGGTGTCATTCCAAGGACCCAGGATCACGCTCAGCTTGGGATTGAAAATAACCTCCGTCTCGGTGCCGGAGTTGACCTCGTTGACGACGCTGTTTACGTCGAAGTAGTACAGGTCGCCGCGCAGGCCGAGCACGGTGCGCAGTTTGCGCACCCATTGGATTTCATTCTCGAAGAATACGCCCACGCTGGTCTCGGCGACCTCATCGTCGCGCACCGTGTTCAAGCCCTCGCGGTCGTCGGTCTCAAACAGCGCGACCTCGAAAATCTGATCATGGCGCACTTGCACTCCGACGGTATTGGCGATGGGCTTGCCGAGCCAGTTCGCGAACCACAGGTGCGAGAAGTTGCCCCCGGCGTAGGCGCGCCGGTCAGCCTGCTCGATCTGATCGCCGCGCACCGGATCCTCGAGGAAGAACGTAAAGTTAGTGAACAGGTTCAAGCGGTAATACTGGGCGTAGACACTGGCCTGGGTTTACGAGCCGTCGGCGCCCGCGCGCCACCAGTCCCCGGAGAGGCCATAGCGCTCGGTCTCGCCGCCGTCGGTGTACTTGAGCCGCCCGGTGAACTTGTTGCCGTGCTCGGGATTGGCCCACGGCCCATCGTAGTAGCGGGCCTGAAGCCCATACAGCAGATCACCGCCGCCGAGCTCTAACGAGTTGGCCAATACGGCCCGGTAGAAGTGATACTGGCCGACCTCGAGCTTGGTGATGGCCCGGGGCAGACGGTCCACCAGCTCGATATTCGCCGCGCCCGCCGAGGCGAAATCGCCCACAGCGGCGTAGTAGGGCCCTTTTCGATACTCGATGGTCTTGATCAGCTCCGGGATCAGAAAGTTGATATCCAAATAGCCCTGGCCGTGGGCATGGGTGCGCAGGTTGACGGGCACCCCCTCCACCGAAGCAGTGAAATCGGTGCCGTGGTCGAGGTTAAAACCGCGCAGAAAAAACTGATTGGCCTTGCCGGAACCGCTGTGCTGCGTGGCGATTAGCCCTGGCACGGTCTCCAGAACCTCGCCCGGGCGCAGGATGGGGCGGCTTTCCATCTGCGCGCGACCCGTAGCCCCTTGCGAGGCCGATGTGGCGATGCCGACCAGGGTCTGCGCCCGACCCTCGACGACAATCGGCTCCAGCTCCAAGACTTCCGATTCCGCCTGGGTGTCATCGTCAGGCCGTTGAGCATAAACTAGATTAATGCCGGCTACGGCAAAGAGAGCGAGGGTACATAGCAAACGCCAGACATAGCCGGCATAGCCAGTCCCTTTCTTGACACTCGACTCGGCCCAACGCCTCGCGGGCCACACGGGTGGCATCGATAGCATCGCTTTATCGATTTCGTATATGGACCTTTCTTACCATGCGGCGTGCGACTCGGCAAGGATGTTGATTCACGTATGCTAACCCCGAACATCATGGATATGTGCCCGCTGCATCCGCTCGGCGCGATGCGCTTCTACCGTCTCGATGCTGAGGTGCAACAGACGCGCGATATTCTTGTTGATCTTGCCCTCGACAAGGAGCTGGAGTATTTGGCGGTGGCGCCCGCTTGAGGGATGGTGGCCGAAATGGCGGCTGGTGACACGAGTGCTTGTTTTACCTCTTAGAGCGCCAATACTAACCTGATACCTTCGTCGATTTTGCGCAAACTGGACGCGGGGAGCGTTTTGGTCTTCTTGATGACCAAACCGCGGTCAATGGTCAACAACTGGGAAACATTCACCACTGATGGCCTCAGAAGACCGGATTCCGCCTTGCCAATGCGCACATTGCCGGGAAAATCCGCCAAACCGAGATTAGAAGTGATGATCGCCACGACAACCGTAGCAATTCGACTCTCATTGAACGGATTGGACTGAATGACCAGCACGGGCCGCCTCATGCCCGAACCAGAACCAGCAGGGTCAGGTAGGTTGGCCCACCAGACCTCACCACGTCTCACGGCTTAGAATCTGGAATTGTGCCGCCGCAAGCGCGGAATCAAGTGCAGTTGACTCGCGCTCACAGATGGCGTTGATGCGCTGCGTGATGTTGCGCGCGCTATGCGTGCGCACATAGCCTGCCAATGCCTCTGCATAAAGCTGGCTGCGCGATTTATTCAGCGCCGAAGCAAGCAACTCGGCTTCGTGGAAGATCGAGTCTGGGACTGAGATTGCCACCTTCATACCGATAAGGTATCACCGGAGTATTACATTTGCAAGCACCGAACCGTTTGCTCCCAGCGCACTCAGCCTAGCAATACAAAATAGGCCGCGTTACACGCGGCGTGCAAAATAATTGGCGCTCCCAACCGTTGCCGGTGACGTTCAAAGAACGCGCCGAACAGCAAGGCCGGCAGCGCGGTCGCCAGAGCCCAAAGCGGCGGATGAAACCAAAGGTGTGTTACCGCGAAGATTATGGCGGTGACACTGTTGGCGCGCGATAGCAGTCTACCGCTCTCTGGCGGCCAGCGGCGCAACAGCCAGGCATGAAGCCCAGCCCGAAACACAACCTCTTCCAGCGGCGGGTACACCAAGACCGCTAGAGTAAAGGGGATCGATCCTGGCCACTTCGGCGCCAGGTCGACCCCCGGCAACACCGCGAGCATGGGCGTGATCGCCACGATGGCGGCCAGCGCCAGCCAGAACAGCCGATCCTGCAAGAACAGTCCAGCGGGCGGGGCTGTCACAAGCTCAGCCTCGTGCACGTCGGCGCCAGAAAAGCCCACCAAGCGCCATCTTCACCAAAAGTGGCAGCACCGCGTCGAAAATAACGCCCGCGCCCACGGTGCAGCCGCCGCCTCCAACGCCGACACCATCACTGAAGCTGACTACGCCCAGAGCGGGCTTGCCTCCATCCAAAAGACCGACCAAGGCCTGGCCCGCGGTCCTGGCATTTTGCATCGGGGGGCCGAACATGCTTTCGGAGCGGTGGATTACGAGCTGCAACTCCACACCGTCACACAATATTCTTCTTTAGGCTGTACCAATGATAGATTTCTGTGATTAATTGCTCATATTGTTCAAATTAAACTAAACACGATAGTCACATAGTAGGCAAAACCATGTTAGGAGCACGTAGCCTGTCTGGAGTTGTAGCACACGATCTGTCGGTTCTGATTGTTCCTCTTGCTAGAGGGAAAGCTGATGAGGCGAACAGAGCTGCTACAGGAGATCCGCAGGATGCGATTTGAACAAGCGCACACAGACTCGCAGGCGCGCCGGCTGCCTCAAGAGGTGGCGACCCGACTTCTGGATCGCCTACCGCTTATCTGCGTCATGCTGCTCCTCATTGCCACGGTCGCCTGTGGCGAGACGCCTCGAGCGGATCCGGCCACGCACGCGCAACAACTACCGGAGCTCCGCGCGGACCAGCCTGCCTCGGAGAAGATCAGCCGTAACCTGGCACCACTGCTGACGGCCGACAACCCAGCCCGATTCCGCGAGCTCGCCGCGGAGCAGGGTTTTTCGGTGCGCCCGCGCGGCGTGCTCATCGATGTCCAGACGCAGGGCCTCACCGCCGCCGATCGAGCACGGTTCCAGATCAAGGGCGTCACCATCGATCACTTCTCTGTCAAATACCAGCGCGTATCCGCCGTCGTTCGCGACCCCGTCGCGCTGCGCGTGCTCGCGGCATTGCCGGTCGTGCGTTATATCGCGCCAGAATACGGCGCGGTTGACCGCTCCACTGGCCGAAACATCGATTATTGAGTAACCAAAACCCCAGCACTGGTTTTGGAGAAAGCCAAACTCGCAGCGGCAAACCACAATGTTCAGAACGCATGCCTACCTTCGCTGGAGCCGTGGATTGGCCGCTGGCCTTGGCGTCAGCCTCCTGATCGGCTGCCCCGCGCTGGCGGCCGCCGCCCAGACGCACGCGGGCGCGCCAGGGTCGACCGCGCTGACCGCCCCCGCCACCAACCCCAATGCCTCCATGGATGCGCGAAACCCGCGGCAGTCGGTGCTCGGAAGGAGCCAGCGCGACAGCGACAATGTCAGCTCCAACCTCGAAAAGCTCTTCGACAAAGGTCCACTGCAGACCCACTCCTTGGCCCGGTCCGCCCGTGCCGCGGGCTATCGCACCGACAACGATGCCGTACTGCTCGACGTCGTCCTGCACAGTTACAACGAAGGGCTGCAAGCGGCCATCGATAGCGCGGGGGGCAAGGTCCGCGTGATCTCCGAAAAGTACCTACGCGCTTCGGTCGCCGTGACCGATGCGGCCACCATCGAGGCAATCGCGGATCTGCCCGCGGTCGAGCACGTCTATCCGCAATACCAA
>JAKDMQ010000125.1 GCA_030452265.1 Nitrococcus sp. | reverse complement strand
AACAGGAGCAGCACGATGGCAGAGAACAGCGCGGCGCCGAATCTGCGAGGCATGGTCGCAGGCGAGACCAAGCTCTGTACCGTGGGCAAAGAGGGTACCGGGCTGCACTACCGGGGCTACGATATCCATGAGCTTGCCGAACAGGCGACATTCGAGGAGGTTGCCTACCTTCTGCTCTACGGCGAGCTTCCAAACCGCGGGCAGCTACAGGAATACAACGAGCGGCTGAAAGGCCAGCGCCAGTTGCCGCGGGCGCTCGAGGAGGTGCTGGAGCAATTACCAAGAGCGGCCCATCCGATGGATGTGATGCGCACCGGCTGCTCCGTGCTTGGGGTGCTCGAGACGGAGCAGAGCTTTGCGCAGCAGCACACTGTGGCTGATCGGCTGTTAGCGGCCTTGCCGGGCATTCTCACCTATTGGTATCGCTACAGTCACGACGGCGTGCGCGTGGACCCGGCTACCGAGGACGATTCGATCGGCGCCCAGTTTCTGCACCTGCTGCACGGCACGCGGCCCAATCCGCTCCATGAGAAAGTCATGCACGCCTCGCTGATCCTCTACGCGGAGCATGAATTCAACGCTTCTACTTTCACCGCAAGGGTCTGTGCCTCGACTCAGTCCGATATGCACTCCTGTATCAGCGGTGCCATCGGCTCGCTGCGCGGACCGTTGCACGGGGGCGCCAATGAAGCCGCCATGGCCATGATCGAGCAATGGTCCGACCCGGATGAGGCCGAACGGGCGGTGCTGCAGAAGCTTGCACGCAAGGACAAAATTATGGGTTTTGGCCACGCCATCTATCGGACCCAAGACCCGCGTAATGCCATCATCAAGGCTTGGTCGCGCAGATTAGCCGCGGAAGTCGGCGACCGCTCGTTGTACCCGATCTCAGAGCGCGTCGAGGAGGTGATGTGGCGGGAGAAGCGTCTCTTTGCCAACGCCGATTTCTACCATGCCCCCGCCTATCACTTCATGGGCATCCCGACCAAGCTGTTCACGCCGGTATTTGTGCTCTCGCGCATCACCGGCTGGTGTGCCCATGTCATGGAGCAGCGCGAGAGCCGCCACATCATCCGGCCAAGCGCAAAGTATACCGGCCCGGAGCCGCGGCCTTGGGTTCCAATCCAAGAGCGCGGCTGAAACGCATATGTTTGCAGACGCTATTGCCAGATCGGGGCCTCAGCGCGGCACACTGAACGGAACCGATACCGATGAGCCGAGAGAACATTCGTAGCGCGCGGCGAGCGCCGCCGGATCCGGAACTGGTTGATATCGCCGAGTATGTGGTAAACGGCGAGATCACCTCCGCCGAGGCCTATGAGACAGCCCGCTACTGTCTTATGGATGCCCTGGGCTGCGGCCTTCTGGCACTGCAATATCCTGCCTGCACCAAGCTGCTCGGCCCAGTGGTTCCCGGGGCCGAAATGACCGGCGGGGTGAAGATTCCCGGTACGCACTACCGCCTTGATCCAGTGCAGGCGGCATTCAACATCGGCAGCATGATTCGCTGGCTCGATTACAACGACACCTGGCTCGCGGCCGAATGGGGCCACCCCTCCGACAATCTCGGCGGGATTCTGGCCGTGGCCGATTACCTCGCCCGCGAGGAGGCGGCATCGAACCGGCGCGAGATGAGCATGCGCGGCGTGCTCACCGCCATGATCAAGGCGCACGAGATCCAAGGCGTCATTGCGCTGGAGAACAGCTTCAACCGAGTGGGCCTGGACCACGTGCTGTTGGTCCGACTCGCCTCGGCGGCGGTTGTCACCGGATTGCTCGGCGGCAGCCGCGAGGGCGTCGTCAACGTGCTCTCTCAGGCCTGGATCGACGGCGCGGCGCTACGCACCTATCGCCACGCACCCAATACCGGATCGCGCAAAAGCTGGGCCGCCGGCGATGCCACGGCGCGAGGTGTGCGCCTGGCGCTGCTGACCATGACCGGTGAGATGGGCTACCCTTCGGCCTTGTCGGCCCCGACCTGGGGCTTTGAGGACGTGCTCTACGCAGGCAAGAAGCTCAAATTCACCCGCGGCTACGGCAGCTATGTAATGGAGAATATTCTGTTCAAGCTCGCCTACCCGGCCGAGTTTCACGGTCAAACCGCGGTCGAGGCCGCCATGGTGCTGCACCCGGAGGTCCGGGATCGCCTGGACTCTATCGATAAGGTGGTTATCGAGACCCAGCAGGCGGGGGCTCGCATCATCGACAAGACGGGGCCGCTGGACAATCCCGCTGACCGTGACCACTGCCTCCAGTATATGGTGGCCGTGGCCTTGATCTTCGGTCGCCTCACAGCGGCCGACTATGAGGATGCGGTGGCGGCCGATCCCCGCATCGACGCCTTGCGCGCGAAGATGCAGGTCGCCGAGAACGAGCAGTTCAGCCGCGACTATCTGGATCCGCAGAAGCGCTCCATCGGCAACTCGGTGCAGGTGTTCTTCAGCGACGGGCGCGGGACGAAGCCGATTCGGGTGGAATATCCCATAGGCCACCGGCGCCGGCGCAGCGAGGGTACACCGGCGCTGATCGCCAAATTCGAGGCCGCGCTCGCCACCCGCTTTGCGCCGCGCCAGGCCGAGCGTATCAGAAACGCCTGCAGCAGCCAGGCGCGCCTGGAAGCCATGGCGGTGGACACGTTCATGGATCTTTGGGCGCTGTGAGCTAGTCGCTGCGGCGCTGCATGCGTCGACTGGAAGGCATTACTGGTATGCATGCTCCAGCGCTTGCCCCAGGGCCGCGCATAGATCATCGGCTTCTTCCAGCCCAATGGACAGCCGCACCAGGTTGTCGCCAATGCCGGCGCGTCGCCGTGCCTCCGGGTCCATCTCCGCGTGCGTCATCGTGGCGGGGTGCGCCGCAAGACTTTCAAAGCCACCTAAGGATTCCGCCAGCGAGAATAAACTATCTTCCGCTCCCGTGAGCGTTTCAAGAAAAGCACGCAGATTCTTTTCTCCGCCCTTGATCTCCAAGCTAATCATGGCGCCGAAGCCTGATTGCTGGCGCGCGGCGATGTCATGGCCGGGATGTGTCTTAAAGCCCGGGTAGTACACTGCGTCAATGCCGGGTTGTTTGCGGAGGAATTCCGCTATGGCGCCGGCGGATTCGGTTTGCCGGCCGACGCGCAAGGGCATTGTACGCGCACCGCGCAGGGTCAGGAAACTGTCGAACGGTGCACCGGCTAAGCCCACGCAATTTGCCCACCAAGCAAGTCTTTCATGCAGCTCCTTGCTTGCGGAGATAACAGCCCCGCCAACCACGTCGCTATGCCCGTTGATGTATTTCGTAGTGGAATGGATGACTATATCCGCGCCAAGCTTCAGAGGTTTTTGCAGAATGGGCGACAAGAAGGTGTTGTCGACAGCCGTGCGCGCGCCGACTTTCTTCGCCAGCGACACCACGCGCGCAATATCGGTGATGCGCAGCAACGGGTTGCTGGGCGTTTCGATCAAAACCATGGCAGGTTTCGCCGAAGTAAATAATTCTTCGATTCTGTCGCCGTCCGTTAAATTAGCGAATGTCACGCGAAAATGCCTTTGCCATGCCCGAGCGCAGAGCAAACGGTAAGTTCCAGCGTAACAATCATGCGGAGCGATCAGCAGATCGTCTGTCTCCAAAAGCTGGAAGGCAAGATCGAGCGCCGCCATGCCGGAGGCCGTAATAACGCCGTGGTAGCCGCTTTCCAATTCCGCCAGCGCTTTGCCGAGCATGTCGCGCGTTGGATTGCCGCCGCGGGCGTAGTCGTAGGGACGTTTTTTGCTATAGCCGTAGAAGCTGTAATTGGTGGAAAGAAACACAGGCGGCGTCACGGATCCATGCGCGGGGTCGCTATCGATTCCGGCGCGGGCGATTAGGGTGGATTTGCCGAATTTTTCCTTTGCCGTATCATCGAACATGCCTGCTCTCGTATTTTGAAGCTCCACTTCCACATTCTCTTCCTCCACGGGGTGTAAGTCGAGCGCCCCGAACGTACACTAAAGCCGCGCCAACGCGTGCCGCGTTGCACCTCAGCCGAAACCACCATGACTGCCCGCTACCGCTCCGGCAATCGTGATCAGCGCCAGGATGAGCAAGATCACATGCAGATAGTGCATTCGCGCGAGCCGACGCGGCATGTTTGCCTCCAGTGACCCGGACATGACTCTTCGCAGCACTCCGAGTGGGCCCAGGACGAAGAGCATGAGGAAGAACAGCCCCCACAGCGCGAGCATGGCGTGCAGCCACCAGAAGCCTGGCTCATCGAGCACGCGCCAGAGCTCGAGCCGGTAGAGCATCCAGGCGCCGGAGGCGCCCACCAGCAGGATGGCGATACGCACCTGCGGCGCAAAGCGGTGCTCGATTGCACGGAAACGCACCAGTGCGCCTGCCGGATCGCGGCGCAGCTCCGGTAATAATACGGCGCTGACAAAGGCCAGTCCGCCGATCCACCACACCACGCCGAGCAGGTGCAAGCTTACAGCAATCGCTATATCCGACATCGAAGAGCTCCTTGAGCGGCTTGTTTTGCGCTTACATTGCAGTGGCTTTTCGATCCAGTTGCCTTGATCCGGATCAAGCGCGCTTTGTTCCGCAAAGCAAGATTCGGGATAATCGAATCAGCGCATCACCGCGCCAAGCACTTGCGGTTGGTGCTTTGGCCGGGTGGCGGATAGCCGCTCAATCCAATGCCCCAGAGTGAACATGCCCACGAGCGATCTGACGCAGCACTATCTCTTCGCCGCGCTCGACGAGGCCGAGTGCCGACAGGCCCAGGCGCATAGCCATGTCCGGCATCTCGATGCGGGCGAGCACCTATTCATGCAAGGCGATCAGGCGAGTGCCTTTTGGTGGCTGGAGTATGGGCAGATCAAGCTCTATCGACTCTCCGGGGATGGCCACCAAAAGGTCATGGGCCTAGTGGCGCCGCATCAGAGCTTCGCCGAAGGCATCCTGTTCATGGACACGCCGCGTTATCCCGTCAACGCACAAGCCATATCAGCCAGCACCGTGCGCGCATTCGATCGTGAGACCTATCTGGCGCTCCTTGAAACCTCGTTTGCCACCTGCCGCGCCCTGTTTCGCCAGATGGTGCGGCGCACTCAGCGTCATTTGGATGAGATCGAGGCGCTGACCATCCAGAACGCGCGTTTTCGGCTCGTGCACTATCTTCTGCGCCTGCAACCGCCCGCAACGAGCGCCAGCGCGGGAACAATCAAGCTGCCCGCACGCAAGGTACTGATCGCCTCGCAGCTTGCCGTGCAGCCGGAGACGCTCTCGCGGTTGTTTCGTGAGCTCGAGCGCGAAGGTTATATCCGCGTCGACGGCGATAGCATCCGGATAATGGATGTCGAGGCGTTACAGCGCCTGGTTCTGGCGTAAGAATCAATGGAATCAGACTCGGTTGATCTTCGCCGCTATGGTGATATCTGCTCGATGTGCAATCTGCGCTTATAGCGCTGGACGCAGATCAATCGATGGAGCCAGCCTCAGGGGGGGCACACCGACTTTGCAATTGATGGGTTGTATCGACTTCATAGTATCAATCAATTGGACGGTATGCGGCCGTTGCGTAGAACCTTGTTACTCGTTGCAGTGTCTGCTGCCTCTGGGTAGTTGATTTGATCGCAGTGCTAAACGCGAGGGGGAAACCATGATTCGAACGGGACGGATTTTTCTGGCCGTGGCTTTGATGCTGACCGCTGGATTGATCCAGGCGGATGAGAGCGCCTTACGGCAACAGGCGCTGGGGACGTTTGGCGTGCTCCCGGCGCAAATGCCCGGCGCGCAAAACGATACTCCCGAACTGATCGAGTTGGGCCGGCAGCTCTACTTCGACAAAGCTTTGTCGATCAACCACAGCCAGTCTTGCAATTCATGTCACCGGCTCGACGGTGGCCGCGGTGGTGATGACGGCAGTAAGACGTCGCGCGGTGCCAAAGGCATGTTCGGCTCACGCAATGCGCCGACCGTGCTCAATGCGGGCTTCGCCTTCGCCCAGTTCTGGGATGGCCGCGCCGCCAATTTGGTGGAGCAGGCGAAGGGGCCCATCTTGAACCCCGTTGAAATGGCTATGCCTTCGGCAGCGGCGGTAGAGAAACGCATTAGCGCCATGCCCCGCTACCAAAAAGCGTTTGCGCGCGCATTCGGCTCCGATGCCGCAATCAGCTTCGATCATATTGCCCAGGCCATTGCCGCGTTCGAGCGTACTCTGATCACCCATGACCGCTTCGATCAATGGCAACGCGGTGATGACAGCGCCCTGTCGGCGCAAGAGCAGCGCGGCTTGCAGACGTTCATCAACAGCGGCTGTACCGCCTGTCACAACGGGCCGCTCCTAGGCGGGCAGAAGTACGCAAAAATGGGCCTCGTTCACCCCTATGGCAACACGCAGGACAAAGGCCGCATGGCGGTCACCGGCGACCCTAAGGACGCGTATTTTTTCAAAGTCCCCACCTTGCGCAATATTGCGCTTACCGCGCCTTACTTCCACGATGGCGAGGCAGCCATCTTGGCAGAAGCCGTAAAAAAAATGGGCTGGTTGCAACTTGGCCGTAAACTCAATGACTCCCAGGTGGCCGATATTGTCGCTGTCCTGAAATCCTTGTCCATGAAAAACCTTGATAAATTTCAAATGATCTCTGAATAATTCGCAAGCGTTGCCTAGTGTCGCGTCACGTCTCGTTTGTCGTTTTTCGACATGTCAATTGTTCATCATCACCTACAGTTTTGGTCACCTATACGACAATATATGCGTGACCTGACACTAGGGGTTGGCTACCAAGGGATCGACGGACTCGATTGATTATCGTTCCTGTGCGGATACCCATTCGATGTGTAATCCGCGCCTGTAGTCCGGACAGAGGTGTATCAATCGAGCTGGACCTCATCGATCCCGAGTAGAACCTATCAACCCTTGATACAGACCACGGGCTCGAGCCTCGCTACGGTGCGCGCCAGCCCGGCACGCTCGGCGGCGTCTACCACGGCGCTGACATCCTTGTAGGCGAGCGGCGCCTCCTCGGCCAAGGCGCGCAGCGAAGGACTGCGCACTAGAATACCCCGAGCCGCCAAGTCGTCGATAAGGTCTCGGCCCCGCCAACGGCGCATCGCCTGATGGCGGCTCATGGCTCGCCCCGCCCCATGGCAGGCCGAACCGAAACTTAGCGCCTCACTCTCATTCGTGCCCACCAGAACGTACGATGCGGTACCCATCGTGCCGCCGATCAGAACCGGCTGTCCGACCGAGTGAAACGCCGCCGGCAGATCGGGATGTCCCGGCCCGCGGGCGCGCGTCGCGCCCTTGCGGTGCACGTAGAGCGGCGTCGGTTTGCCGTCCACCACGTGCTCCTCCACCTTGCAGGTATTATGTGAGACGTCATAGAGCAGGGTAAGGTTTGCCCGCGGCAGCACATCGGCGAATGCCTGGCGGGCGAGGTGCGTGATGATCTGACGGTTGGCGAGCGCGCAGTTGATCCCCGAGCGCATGGCGCCCAGGTAGGACTGGCCGAGTGACGATTCGATCGGAGCACAGGCAAGCGCCTGGTCCGGTAGGTCGATACCGTATTCGGCGCTAGCCGCCAGCATTCTCGTCAGGAACTCGGTACCGATCTGGTGACCAAGCCCGCGCGAGCCACAGTGGATGCTCACGACGATGTCACCTTCGCTAAGCCCAAAGGCCGAACCGACTTTGCGGTCAAATATTTTCGTCACGTGCTGGACTTCGAGGTAATGATTGCCGGAGCCGAGTGTGCCCATCTGACCAAGCTGGCGGTCCATGGCTAGAGCCGATACCTCCTCGGGTTGCGCACCCTGCATGCAGCCGTGCTCCTCGGTCCGCTCCAGGTCCTCGCGCGTGCCGTAACCGCGCGAGACGGCCCATTCGGCACCGGCGCCGAGCATGGCATCCAGCTTCCCACGGCTTAGGCGCAAGTGGCCGGTGCGGCCAACCCCACACGGAACTCGTTCAAAGAGCTTGTCGACCAGGCGCTGCTTTACGGGCTCGACATCCTCCTTAACCAATCCCGTATGCACACAGCGAACGCCACAGGAGATGTCGAACCCTACCCCTCCGGCTGAAACCACACCGCCGCGTGCGGGATCGAACGCCGCCACGCCGCCGATCGGGAAGCCATAGCCCCAGTGGGCATCGGGCATGGCATAGCATGCCTTCACGATGCCCGGAAGCCTCGCCACGTTGGTGGCCTGCTCGTAGACCTTCTCGTCCATGGCGCGCATGAGTGCCTCGTCTGCATAGATAATCGCGGGCACGCGCATGGTATCGCGGGGAGCAATCTCCCAGGCGAGCTCGCCACGCCTGTTCAATAGTGCAAGGTTCATGATCGTTGCCCTCCCTCACCCGGCTCTGAACGATCTAACTTTGCGGGCCATGCCCGGTAACGGGCGAACCCTACCGAGAGAGGCGTCTTGTAACCCGTAACGTAACGCGCTACTATAAAACGTGATCAAGAGCTTCTCCCACGAAGGATTGGAACGGTTTTTCCTCACCGGGAGCAAGTCGGGAATCCAGGCCCAACACGCCTCGCGGCTGCGATTGATCTTCGCACGGCTGAATGGTGCGACATCTCCTCAGGATATGGCGCTCCCTGGGCTGCGGCTCCACGAGCTGACGGGTAACCGCCGAGGCGTCTGGGCCGTGGACGTCAGCGCCAACTGGCGGATTACCTTTTGCTTTGTTGGTGTAGACGCGGAAAAGGTGCATTATGAAGATTACCACTGAGGCGATGCCATGCTAATGCACAACCCACCGCACCCAGGTCAAGTTTTGAAGGAGTTATGTATCGAGCCTCTGGGGCTTACCGTGACGGATGTTGCCAAGGCGTTGGGGGTAAGCCGCAAGACGTTATCCAGCATCATCAATGGCCGAGCGGGCATCAGCCCCGAAATGGCAGTTCGCCTTTCAATTGCCTTTGATACTTCGGCGGAGAGTTGGCTTAACCAGCAAAGCCAGTACGACCTGTGGCAAGCCGAACAGCATCGAAAAGAGCTCAAGGTCAAGCGCCTGTCGGCTGCATGAAGCCGTCTGCGCAGCTTTGCGGATGATCAGCCCGCGGGCGCTGTGGCTGGACTGCTGCTGTATACCGCCACGCTACAAGCCTGTGCCGGATCGCCGAACGCCGCTGCGACACGCTCTGCCGCACCTCCCACCACCCATCACGTCACACTACGGGGCAATCGCCGGCATAAGGCATTTCATCAAGCAGCCGACTACGCCCTGTATCGCGACTCACTCGCACAATGCTGTAACGACGTCGCGGATTTTTGATAAGGTGACGCCGATCCGGTATTGGAACAGGCCCTGCGTACCGGCCAGGGCATTGGCCGGCGCTTGATGGAGGATGCACTACTGCGTGCGTTGGAAAAGGAAGTGAAATGATCGACCTGCCGTATTCACTTACTATCGAGGCGACTGACGAGCGGGACTACTTTGGGTTCTTTTCCGCCGACCTCGAGGGCTTTACCGGTATCGGGCACTCCATTGAGGACTGTTTGTACTAAGGCCAAATGGGGAATGAAGGAACACGTTGAATTGCTCGTTGAACGAGGTCTCCCGGTTCCGAGCAAGAATCCGAATCCAAGAATCGTGATTCAGAATGCTCCGGTGACAGCGTCAATGTGATTGTTTGCGATAGGAGCGGATTTCGCAGAACAGGTCACTGCACTGGAAGTATTACAGTGGCACCTTACTATTTATACTAATTAATCGATCCGGCTATCATCCGTTTATAGCGCGTCTACCCCGCATTGATGATTTTCGCTGCGGCGAGCCCATCCTGGACGAGTGGCTTAAGCGCCGGGCAATGGCCAATCACATTAGTGGAGCAAGCCGGACATTTGTCGTCCCCGATCAAAATGGGCATGTATACGGCTACTACGCATTGGCGGCCGGCGCGGTTTCGCACCCGATGGCAACGGGTGGCGTGCGTCGCAACACGCCTGATCCCATACCGGTGATGGTCCTAGCACGGCTTGCGGTTGATCATCGCGCGCAAGGCATCAAACTCGCTGGCGCATTGTTGCGGGACGCCGTCAACCGCACGGTGACCGTTTCACAGAACACGGGGGTGCGGGCGCTGCTCGTTCACGCCCTTCATGATCGTGCCAGATCATTTTACGAGCACTACGGGTTCCAGCCTTCGTCGGTCGATCCCCTGATTTTTCGGTTAGCGTCCAGTCGCTGATTGCCAGCGCCTCGAGCCCCTGGGCCGCAAACCAAGCGCGCACCGAGTCTGACTCTGGCTCCGGCACAAA
>JAKDMQ010000124.1 GCA_030452265.1 Nitrococcus sp. | reverse complement strand
CTGTTACTGAACAGCCAGCGAATTATCCAGCAGAAATACCAAAATCCTTCGATGAGCTCACCGACCAGTGGGATGGTGAAGGCATTGACGCAAGCGCACGCCGCTTGATCCTCTTTGCGCCGGATATGTATCCATGGGCCGAAATTGCTGCACACTGGGAGGAAGTCGTACATTTCCCCTCAAGGGGTGGCGATGGACTCGGAGAAATGGATTACGATTTTATCATGAATATGCTAGCCCACAGTATCTAATTCACGGCTCCGCGTCGGTTTCATACTGTCCGGCCCTGCACACCCTGCCGCGGTTGGAGCAAGATGGTTTCTGACATTCACTCACGATGAATAGATTTTTCGTAAGCTATCTTACGGGCAATCCCGAGCCGAGACCATGCGATAACATGTTGGCGAAGCAAAAATCCGTTCTTCTCTAAAAGAGGAGCGCAACGTTATGATAGGTTGTATTGGCGGTGGAGATGGACTACGCGAGCTGCATACGCATAGCGATGGAGAGAGTAGCTCAATATTAACTTTGTCAATATGGAGTGAAAAGATCAACGGGAAAGGTGAAGATGGACCCCCTTTAGTTCTACTCTCGGACGATCGCTCGTGCGGAGTCATTGCTGTGTCGGACGGAGTTGGCGGCGCCGGCAGTCGCCAAGTCCAAATTGGTGGTGAACTTGCTTCTGGGGCCAAGATAGCGGCGACAAAGTTACTTGAAGTGCTCCTCGTTTTCTTTAAGGGGGCCTGGCTACAACCTCGCCCTCCTAGTACCGCGGCAGCGCAACATGCCCCCATGAAGGACGAACAAGCCGCTCAGACTCGCCATGAACAGAAGGGACCCGCTAGTGATGATGCGGGGCCTTTACCATATAAGGACATAAGTGGTTCCACAATCACCAAGCCTTCAGCTATTGATGGAAAACCAAGCTCCCCTGGAGTTGGGACGTATCAATCTTCTCATCAGCTAACACCGTACCTGGTTACGAAGGTTGGCGGTTGTTCAGCCTATTTATTAAATGGGGCCGTATGCGGCCCTAACATAGCCGACCACATTGATGTCCTCAGTAAGACGATTGACTATGCTTTCGACAAAATGAACCGCGAGATCACAGAAGCACAAGCCACCACTCGTCTAAAGAGCAAGATTCTGCGCAACCTACCGTCCACTTTGGCTGGATGGGTGTATCGCACCGAGCCTGAAAGAGAAATACTTGCGTTCTGGGCGGGCGACTCCCGATGCTATGCCTTAGACTCTAACGGGCTCCGGCAGATTTCGCGCGATGAAGCAAAAGGAAACTATGATGCGTTTGAAGCGATCTGGGCGGATCCACCCCTGACTAATTATATTAGCGAGCGCACCCCTAATAACATACAGCGCAAACATTTACTGTGCGATAATCCAACCATTTTAATCTGCGCGAGCGACGGCGCTTTCAATTACCTGCCGACCCCGATGAACTTTGAACGTGTTGTCCTGAGCTCACTTAGCTCTTCTGAAACTATGCGCGATTGGGCTGACAACCTCGCCGCGCGGCTGCTGGCTGCAGCCGGTGATGATATATCTATCATTCTTCATCCCATTGGCTTTAGCAGCTTCGACGATCTAAAAGATCATTATAGAGGGCGTTTGGAACAACTAGATGGAGACTTCCTTGGACCCATAAAAGCGCTCCAAGATAAACAAGCACAACTGGAAAGAGAGCTCGCCGCTATTAGAGCTGCCACTAAAGAAACAACGCAAGAGGCATGGAGCCGGTACCGAGTCACGTACGACCAATACCTTTCTGAAGGTGACTCGCAATGAAAATGGGCGAAGTGATCAACGGTTATCGGCTATCCAGTGACGGCACTACCACCAATGGCGGGCGGTCTGTCTGGGCGTTTGGCACGAAAGACGGGGAACAATTCTTCATCAAACAATTTCTTTCCCCTAAGTATCCTGTCCCTGGGCAAGCGCCGGGTTCTGAGAAAAGGATACGGATGCTTATGGAGAAGTGCGAGCGCTTCGAGCAAGAGCAGGATCGGTTCATGACTGAGTTAAGCAAATGCGCTCGTGACAGAGGTAATTTAATTGTTCCAATCGAGTTTGTTCGCGAGGGCCCCTTCTATTACAAGATCGCGCCCAAGATTGATGTCAGCTCATTTGACGTGAACGACATCGCGCAATTGCCTTTTGAGAATAAATTGGTCATAGCACAAACGGCAGCGCATTCGGTAGAAGCCCTGCATCAGGCGCATATTGCGCATGGAGATCTAAAGCCGCACAATCTACTGATAAATAAAACGGTGGATGGAGAATTCGTAGCAAAGCTGATTGATTTTGATGAGAGCTTTTTTGAGGGAGAAGTCAATAAAAACCCCGGGGAAGTAGTCAGCGACTTCGTTTATTACTCACCGGAGCTGCTTCGTTATATCAAAACAGGAGGTGATGAGCTGCGGGCACAAGTGAGATGTAAGTCTGATATATTCGCGTTAGGCATCATTTATTACCAGTATTTTTGCGGTGGACTGCCGAAATTTAACAAGTCCAAATACCAGTATTTGGCGGTGTCTGTTCTCGATGGGAAAACTCCGGGGTTGGGGGCCCTGCGCCTGAAGAATACGAAGCTGGCTAAGCTAGTTGGAGATATGCTGTCGGTTAACCCAAAGGATCGGCCGTCGGCGACGAAAGTGCTGGAGGAACTAAAGGGTGTTGACTGTGACCGCGTTGAACGGGGAACTCGGACTCTTTACAACTTCGGCCGACGGGTAAATGCGGTACTGGCAGCGCTTAAAAAAAAACTATCTAGACCAGACAACCACCGCCTCGGAATGCGTCGCAGGGGAAAAAATACAGGTAACAGATCGAAGGTTGCAGGGTTGTTAGACCGTTTAGACTACGACGTCGCTGAACCGGGCGCGCGGATGCTATCTGATTTTTGTCAGCGACTAAAAAAGAGATTGGCCGCCAATAAAGACAAGGGGGCTGATCTCTATAAATCACGCTTTCAGAAGTCTCGTATCGGCCGGGCTATAAATAGTAAACGCAGCGGCGAAACATCGTTAAAGGGCAAGCGATTAGAAAAAAAAGAACGCAAGAGGTGAGGGTTGATTAGAGGAAACGTTTAGTAAAGTCGGCTCCGGCGTGCCTGTGGGCATGGACGAGGCCGAGCATGTGAAACCGGCGCTGGCCCTAGTCGAACAGGTGACCGAACTTGGCTGCCTTGGCGGATAAGTAAGCGTGGTTGTAAGAGTTACGTCCCGTTAATAACGGCAGGCGTTCGACGATCTCGACCCCGGCGCGCCTCAGGCCTTCCATCTTACGCGGGTTATTCGTCATGAGGCGCACGCGAGTTATACCGAGGCTGCGCAGCATGGTACCGGCTGGTGCATAGTCACGCGCATCCGCGGCAAAGCCAAGCGCTTCATTGGCCTCGACGGTATCGATACCCTGTTCATCCTGTAGCCGATAGGCCCTTAACTTGTTGAGCAGACCGATGCCGCGGCCTTCCTGACGCAAATAGATCAGGGCACCGCGCCCGACTTCGCCGATGCGCTGCAGCGCCGCCGCGAGCTGCGCCCCGCAATCGCAACGGCGGCTGAACAACGCATCGCCGGTCAAACACTCGGAATGAACGCGAGCCAACAACGGCGCCGCCGTGGTCAGATCACCCATAACCAGCGCCAGGTGCTCGCCGCCACCGCGGGTCTGCTCGAAGCCGTAGATGACGAACTCGCCCCAAGCGGTAGGCAGCAAGGCATGCGCCACCTCCTGCCGTACCTCGCTGAGCGCCGGCTGCTTATCGCGGCTGCCATCATCCCTCATCATGACCTGCTTATTCTCCCCAGCATTCTGTTAGCGTTGCACGACGGACAGCGGCTAGACGAAGAATTGCCACGATAGCACGACGGACACTTCAGCCGCGCGCACGCGGCTGACTGATGGGGGTAGACTACCGAATCGCTCAGAACCTCCTCGATCACGGCGCGACACCCATGAAACAAACCGTAACCAGGTGTTTTGTCACGTGCTGATTGCCTCCCGCGCGACAACACACTGCTTCCGGCGATACATAAAGGATGTGGGAGCAGCGCCCTCGCGGCGAACCTCCCAGAGCAATCGCATGAGAGAGTCGCGGTGGGGGTGCGGCTCAGATCGCGCGCTGGCTCCGCGCGCGGCGGCGGCCGGATGCAGCCCTGGCCGCCTGAGCAACGCCCTTGAGCAGCTCCCACTCCGCCTTAAATCGGCGGATATTGGCCTGCCAGGGCTCATGGGCTTCGATGCCGCGCTTCGCCTGAGTCGACCTGAGCGTCCGATAGACCCGTAAGCCAGCATCCACAGAGCGCTCGAGGCAATAGCGCCGGGCGGTACTCGCCACCGCCTGGGTCCAGGCCATACGCTGTTGCCGGCTCAAAACTATGACATTGCGCAACGCTAAAGCAAACGCCTTTGCATCGAGCGCCGGCAACAAGTAGCCATTGTAGCCATCCATCACGATCTCTCGGACACCGGGTGCGTCCACGGCAACCACCGGCAGGCCGGCAGCCATGGCTTCGGCGAGGACCATGCCCTGAGTTTCGCTGAGCGAGGCGAAAGCAAATACATCCATGGCGTGATAGGCATCGGCCAGCTCGGGCATAATCAGCGTTCCGGGCAAATGCAGGCGATCCGCTAGCTTAGTCGCATCGAACACGCGACGGACTTCGCTTGCCGAAGGACCGGCGCCGATTACCAGGAAATGGATATTGCGCCGACCGCGCATGGCCCTCGCCACAGCCCGCGCCAGAAAAACCAGGTTCTTCTCCGGCGCTAGGCGCCCGACATGGCCGATGACGAACGCCTTGCGGGGGATACCGAGGCGTCGCCGCCAAAACGCACCGTCACCGCGGCTGAACTGATCGAGCGCAACGCCGGTGGGAATAACCTCTACGGGAATGCGCACGCCTCTACGCTTTAGCACCTCGGCGATACTCTCGCTCGGTGCGAACACTCGATCGCAGAGGTTGGCATAACTCGTGGAGAGCTGCACCACAAACCGGCGCATCGCGGGTGAGTCGCCGGGAACATAATGGGTGTACTGCTCGTACATGGTGTGATGGGTGAACACGAGCGGGCAACCCCGCAGCGAAGCGGCACGCAGTGCCGCTGTACCGACCAGAAACGGGTGGTGGCTATGGATGATCTGCGGGCGAAACCGATCGAGGGCCGAATCCAAGTAGCCGGGAATAGGCAGCGTTAGCGAGAAGTCGCTGCCATTGAACTTTTGGATTGCCGGAATGCGCACGGCATCCACTTCATCCTCGGGCGTATCTGGGAAACCCGGCGCGACGACCAGCACCCGATGCCCACGCTCACGGTAGGCGCGCGCAAAGGCCTCCACCGAGCGCGCGACACCGCCTACATGAGGCAAGTAGGTATTGGTCATCATCACGATGTTCATGCAGTACACCGAAATCCTCCGCGCCTGTTCTATCAGACCCACGCGCATGCGCGCGGTTCCATGCTCGGCGCTGAGCCCAGCCTCAGGGAAGCTCGACCAGACTGTGCTCCAAGGGGCGGCGGCGCGATTGCGGAGCCTCGTCCGGATAGCCGTACCAGAGCAGCCCGACTAGGATTTCAAGCTCGGGGTCGATCCAGAGCAGGTCATAGAACCGGCGCTCGCGTGTCACCGCACCTGTGGTCCATTTCACGCCAATGCCTTCGCTCCAGAGGTAGAGTGACAAGTTATGAATGGCACAGGCACAGGCCGCATAGTCTTCGCGCGCCCGCAGCGCGTCCGGGCTCAGATCGCAGGTCACGGCCAGCCAGCCTGGAATGGCGGCCCAGCGCCGGCGCTTGGCCTCGCCGGCGCCAGACCCATTAGCGGCGGTGGCGAGCTCGGCGTTGAGCTCGACCACGGCCTGTTTGGTCTTGGAACCGAGGAGGTAGAAGTGCCACGGCTCGGTCAAATAGTGGTTTGGTGCCCAGCGCGCAAGCTCGAGCGCGCTCCGGATGATCTCCGGCGGGGGCGCCGTGGGCTGGAAACGATTAATGGAGCGCCGGCCGCGTATCGCGCGTGCCACTTCTTGTGCGGCAGCGCTTTGCGCACCGACAACATCCGGCGCCTGCTCAACGCTCATATGGCCTCCCTTGCAGGATGAGACTGGACAGCAATGCAGAATCATCGACTACGGGTCTAGGAATCGTGGCGCCCATCATAACAAAGCCGCTGCTTGGGCCCGCCAGACGCAAGGGCCGCCGCTATCTAGGATCTCCATACGAGGGACCCAATCAACCAGCCTCCGCCGAACTTCGGCTCTACGCTCGATCGACCAGGTGAACTGAAGTCACAGCATGGACAAAGACAAAAACCCCACGCAAGCTAACGCCTATCATTACCTGCAAACCTTCACCGTGGTGCAGGACGACTTGACCGATGGGCGGTTTTCGCCCGCTATCCTGCACCAACTGCGCAGCTCCGCGCGGCATCGTTTTCTGGAGCAGCTAGGCGCACACACGGGCGGGCTCGCAAAGCGGGAGCTGCGCTTGCGGATCCACGACATTACCCGATCCCGATCCTTCGACGTGACTGCGGGCGAGCTCCTGGCGGTCACTCAGCGCCTGGAGCGGATTGAGGCGGAGATGGTCATCGTGGAGAGCGTCTACCTCGTGACGCGCAATTGGATGCCGCTGTTCCAAGAGCGAATCCGGGTGCGAGTAGAAAACCACAGAGGCCAATCCCGCATGCCGGAAGCGCTTCAGAAATCGGCCAGGAAATGGATGGGTTTGATACGCGGCCTCACGTCCTCGGGCGACACCGCGGCCCAAATCAACAGCCAAAGCTGACAGGGAGCTGCGACCGGCGTTATGCTAACCGCCCGGCAGCCACGGTCTGCTGACATTTGCGCGCGGCACTGCGCTGCGGCCCAACAGCCGGTGAGGCAAGGCGCGAGGAGAGGTGTTTGGTCGTTCCAAATGAACGACGAGCGGCACAGCATGGCCGGCTGTCGGGCGCAATACAATGAGGTAGCATGGGCGATGGCGCCGGGCGATATCACCTTCGATCATTCCCGAATCCATATCAAGAATCTGCGGCTACGCACGTTCATAGGCTTGAACGCCGACGAGCAGACGAAGCTGCAAGACGTCGTCATCAGCATCCGTGTCGACTACGATGCCCGCGTCGCGGCTAGCCGGGACGCCGCTGAGCATGCCTTGAACTATAGAGCGATTACCAAGCAGGTCATTGCGTTGGTGGAGAACAATCGATTCCTGCTGCTCGAGAGATTGGTCTTCGAAGTCTTGAACCTGGTAGTGGCATTCGATGGGGTCAAGCGCGCGGTTGTCGAGGTAGACAAGCCGCATGCACTGCGCTTCGCTGACTCGGTGTCGCTCACCATGGCCGCTTCGCGCGCTTGAGCAATCAGGCCCCTACTGGCTCAATTGGCTCAACCCCAGCTCGTAGATCAGCAAGACCACATAGCCCGCGGCAAGGCAAGTCATGGCCTGGTATACCCGGAGCCATCGCCAGAGAACGAAGCGGTGGTGTATTGCGAGCAGCAACAGGCCTATGCCCGTGATCACCAGCTTGAGCCGAACGAATTCGCCCACGCCGAGTGTGAGCGCCCCGGCCATGAGCGGATTGGCCTCGACCGCGCCATTGTCGAGCAAGTACAAGGTCAATAGCGCGTCCAAGGCACAGGCGCTCATGATAATTACGACGTATGTCGTCACACCGGGCCCGTAGACATCGGTGTAGCGACGGAGGTTATCGTCCGCACGCCGTGGGCCGTAACGCCGGCCGCCGAGCCAGAAATGACGGCTGCCCCAGAGGGGGCGCTCGCGCCGTTCGACTCCGCGGCGCGCGTTTGTAAGAGATGCTCCGCTCATTATGTGAACTTAATAGCAAAACGCGCCGATATGCAAGCGCCCGAAAGAACCAGCCGATCAGCTCGCCAGCACCCGGCTCAGCTCCGCCTCGAGCTCGGGCAGCGCCTGAAACAGATCGGCCACCAGAGCATAATCCGCAACTTGGAAGATCGGCGCCGACTCGTCCTTGTTGATCGCGACCACAACCTTGGAGTCCTTCATTCCCGCCAGGTGCTGGATGGCCCCGGAGATGCCCACCGCGATGTAGAGCTTGGGCGCAACGACCTTGCCGGTCTGCCCCACCTGATAGTCATTGGGGACGTAGCCCGCGTCCACCGCCGCGCGCGACGCTCCGATTGCCGCCCCCAGCCGATCGGCGATCTGCTCGAGCATGCGAAAGCCCTCCGCGCTGCCCATGCCGCGCCCCCCCGAGACGATGATCTCGGCGGCGCTAAGCTCAGGGCGCTCGGAGCGCGTGCGCTCCTCGCCTACAACTTCCGCGAGATCGCTGTGGGGCTTGGCCTCCAGCGCCTCGATCGGCGCCGAGCGGCCTCCAATGGCGGGCGCATCGAACGCCGCCGCACGTACGCTCACCACCTTGATCGGATCGCTCGAGTGCACCGTCGCCAGCGCGTTACCGGCGTAGATGGGGCGAACGAAGCAGTCCTGATCCTCAATTTGTACGATATCCGAGATCATCGCCACATCCAGCATCGCGGCGACCCGTGGCAGGAAGTTCTTGCCGAAGGTGCTGGCGGGGGCCAGCACATGCGCAAAGCCGGTAGCGAGATCCGCCACCAGGGCGGCGAGGTCCTCGGCGGTCGGTCGCGCGTAGTGCTCGGCCTCGCTGTGCCACACCTTGCTCACGCCCTGCACCTGCGCCGCCGCCTCGGCCACGGGGCGGCAGCTAAAGCCCGCGACCAGCACCTCCACCGGCGCGCCGAACCGGAGCGCCGCCGTGATGGTCGACAGAGTCGTGCCGGCGAGGGTGGTGTTGTCGTGCTCGGCGACGACCAGCACATTCATTTCAGAGCACCCTCGCTTCATTGCGCAGTTTATCCACCAACTCGGCGACGCTCGCGACCTTCACGCCGGTGCGCCGCGGCGCCGGCTCGGCTACCCGCAAGGTTTTGATCCGCGGCCTGATCTCAACACCAAGCTCCTGCAAGGTCAGGCGCTGCAGCGGTTTCTGCTTCGCTTTCATGATATTCGGCAGCTTGATGTAGCGCGGCTCGTTGAGCCGCAGATCCGCCGTCACGACGGCCGGCAGCTTCAAGCGTACGGTTTGATTGCCGCCATCGACCTCTCGGGTGACCGTCACCGAGCTCTCGGCGAGCGCTACCGCACAGGCAAAGGTTCCCTGCCCCCAGCCAAGCAAGGCGGCCAGCATCTGCCCAGTCTGGTTGCAGTCATCATCGATTGCCTGCTTGCCCATGATCACCAGCTCCGGGGTTTCCTGCGCCACCACGGCCTTGAGCACTTTCGCCACGTCCAGGGGCTGAAGCTCCGTTTCCGCGGCCACCAGCAGCGCGCGATCCGCGCCCATCGCAAGCGCCGTGCGCAGCGTCTCCTGACAGGCCGGGGTACCGATCGAGACGGCAATGATCGTCTCGACCCGACCCGCCTCCTGCAGCCGAATGGCTTCCTCCACGGCGAGCTCGTCGAAGGGATTCATCGACATTTTCAGGTTTGCCGTCTCTATGCCGCTGCCATCGGCCTTGACCCGAACCTTAACGTTGTAGTCGACGACTCGCTTGACCGGCACCAAAACCTTCATGCGGATTCCCATTGCGCTTGGTTAGACCTTGGCGGATGACGTTTAGCTAAACGTTAGATCACTCGTGCGCTCTGGCGCAATGAGCGCGGCTCGCGGCTACCGCGCGCACTCGGCGAGCTACTTCGCCGGCATACGCAGCGCGCCATCGAGACGGATGGTCTCGCCGTTCAACATGGCGTTTTCAATGATGTGCTGGGCCAAAGCCGCAAACTCGCTCGCACGCCCGAGCCGGGGCGGGAATGGCGTCTGCTGACCGAGTGCCGCGCGCACCTTCTCCGGCATGCCCGCCATCATGGGCGTTGCAAAGACGCCGGGCGCGATCGTCACCACGCGGATGCCATAGGCCGCGAGCTCGCGGGCAATCGGCAAGGTCATCCCCACAATTCCCGCCTTGGAAGCCGCATAAGCCGCCTGGCCGATCTGACCGTCATAGGCGGCCACCGATGCCGTATTGATGATGACACCGCGCTCACCATCCGCATTGGGCGGCCCTTGCGCCATGACTCTCGCCGCGAGGCGGATCGCATTGAAGGTGCCTACCAGATTGACCTCAACCGCCCGCGCGAAGAGCTCGAGCGGATGCGGCTCACCCTCTCGGTCCACGACCTTGCGCCCCACCACGACACCGGCACAGTTGATAAGCCCGTGCAAAGCGCCAAAGGCCGTCACGGCGCTCGCGACGGCTTGCTGCATCGCCTCGGCCTGGGTTAC
>JAKDMQ010000123.1 GCA_030452265.1 Nitrococcus sp. | reverse complement strand
CGAGCATTTGTCCAGCGGCTCCTGTCGGCTGGGGGTCAAAATTAGAATTGCTGCCAGCCAGCCGCCAGGGTTGCTATCCTTAGAGCAAGGCTATATGGCGCTCGAAAGGCCTTGGCTTGCGAGAAGAGATAGCCGCCGGCGCGGCGTCCTGGTAAATGTCAACGGGCGCAGGGATGCATGGGCAAGCCCGGGGTGCTTTCTTTGTCATTGGATGATCGGTCACAATAAGGGCACCCTCCGCTTATGAGTGGGGCGAGATGAGCTACTGCGTCCGAATTGAGAACACCGAGATCGAGTTCATCGTCAACCCAGGCGAGTCGATACTCGAAGCCGCCCTACGCGAAGGGATGGCGTTCCCGTTTAACTGTCGCAGCGGCACCTGTGGGACCTGCGCAGGCCGGGTGATCGAAGGCGAGGTGGCTTATCCGGAGGGGCGAACCTCGGCATTACCGGCCGCGGAGGCCATCGGCAAGGCGTTGTTTTGTCAGGCACGTCCGGTCACCGACTTGGTCGTCGAATTCCCGCGGCCGCCACCCGAGCCATTCATAGAACCGCGCCTGCTGCCCTGCCGCGTGGCGAGCATCGAGGACTTGTGCCAGGATGTGCGCCGGCTCTACCTGCGGACACCGGGTGAGGAGCGCCTGGAGTTCTTTGCGGGACAATACATCGACATCCTGCTCCCCGGCGGCCGCCGGCGAAGCTTTTCATTGGCCAAAGCTCCGCATGACAATGAGCTGCTCGAGCTGCACATACGGCGCGTGCCCAGAGGAGAATTCACGGGCTACGTATTCGACGAGATCGAGCCGGAGGCGTTGCTCCGCTTCGAAGGGCCGCTTGGCAAATTCTACCTGCGCGAGAAATCCCAGAACCCCATTTTGATGATGGGCGGGGGCACCGGCTTCGCGCCGCTAAAGGGCATGCTCGAGCACGCCTTCCATATGGGAATCGATCGACCGATCCATCTGTATTGGGGCGCGCGGACACGGCGCGACCTCTATCTGGACGAGCTGCCCCAGCGCTGGGCGCGGGAGCATGAGAACTTCCAATACACGCCGGTACTCTCCGAACCCGAGGCGGATCCCGACTGGTCAGGCGAAATTGGCTTTGTCCATGAGGTACTGTTGGAAGACTATCCGGATCTGTATGATTTCGACCTCTACATGAGCGGGCCGCCCCCGATGATCGAGGCGGCGCTGGATGAGCTCCCCGAGCACGACCTGCGTGAAGAGAATCTCCACTACGACTCGTTCGAATACGCCGCCGACTCACGACCCAATAATGAAGAAGCCTGAATCGGGCCGGCATTGGTGGATGCTCTAGCTGCATCCTTGCCGCTCATCGTTATGGTGACTCGTGACTCGTGACTCTGCCCGTGCCGAAAACTAGAAATCGGGAGATGCAATGAGCGGACGCACTTCCAACTGGATGAGCGCCTGGCCGGCGTCGCTGCTGCTCGTCGTGGTGCTTGCGGGCTGTGCCGCGAATCCGCCGCGGCAAGACCTGATGGTGTACGATCCGCTCGAACCGATGAATCGAACAATCTTTAAATTCAATGAGCAGTTTGACCGCTACGTACTGCACCCCGCCGCCCAGGCCTGGGAGTATATAACGCCCGCCTTCGTGCGCGAGAGCGTTGGCAATTTCTTCAGTAACGCGGCCTACCCCGGTACCGTGATCAACGATATTCTGCAGGGCAAGACCTTCGCTGCCGGGCGAGATTTGCTGCGCTTCGTGGTCAATTCCACGCTCGGCATCGGCGGACTGTTTGATCCGGCCAGTGCCGTGGGGCTGCGCGCCCACCCCGAGGACTTCGGACAAACGTTTGCCGCTTGGGGCAGCGCCCCGGGGCCTTACCTGGTTCTTCCTCTCTTGGGACCATCAAACTTCCGCGATGCGGCCGGCCTGCCGGGCGAATGGTATACCAACGCACTGACTTTCATCTTCCCCTCGACCGCCGTGCGAGCCGGGCTCGCCAGTCTGTACGCGGTGAACACGCGGGCACGCCTGGACGAAGCCATACGCATCAGCTACGAGGCCGCGTTGGATCGCTATGCCTTTATCCGCTCGGCTTACCAGCAACAACGGCTCAATGCCATCTACGACGGCAACCCGCCACTCGCGGATCTCTATGACGAGAGTCTCTTCTACGACGAGAATCTGCCTGCAGATGACGGACGTCCCGCGGGCCAGAATCCCGGGGGAGCTAGCGAACAGCCGCCAACAACCGGTCAATGAGCCGTTGCGCGCTGCCCGCATAACCCGCACCGAATAGATTGAGGTGATTGAGGACGTGATAGAGCTGGTAGAGATCGCGGCGCAGCGCATAGCCTGCATCGAGCGGCCAAGCCGCCTTATAGGCTTCATAGAACGGCGCACCGAAGCCGCCGAATAGCTCGGTCATGGCAAGGTCCGTCTCACGGTCACCGAAGTACACCGCGGGGTCGTAAACGACCGGCGCACCGTCACAATCAACCGCGGCGTTGCCGCCCCACAGGTCGCCGTGCAAGAGCGATGCAGCCGGCCGATGATCGGCGCATAGTAACGGTACCGCCTCCAACACGCGGAACCCCGCTTGGGTGAGCACACCGCCATGACCATTACGCTCGGCAAGCTCGAGCTGAAAACCAAGGCGCTGATCGCGAAAGAATGAAACCCAATCGTCACTTTGCCGATTGATCTGGGGCGTGGAGCCAATGGTGTTATCCCGGTCCCAGCCAAAACGCGGGCGGGTTACGCCATGGATGGCGGCCAAACCCTCACCGAGGCGCGCGTCGCCGGCCGCCCCGCCGCGGCCAAGCGCGATGTGCTCCAGAGCTAAATACGCGGTTGTGCCGCTGCTACCGCAACTGATCGGTTGCGGGATTCGAAGTGCCCGCGGTTGCGCCAGCAGCCGCAAACCCTCGGCCTCCGCCTCGAACATCTGCAAGCTGCCGGGGGCATCGTTGAGCTTGACGAAGTAGCGCGCGCCACCCTCACCGATAGCGGCGGTGCGATTGATGCCGCCGCCCACGATGGACCGCGGCGGCCGGCCGCGTACGGGTGAGCCCGTGGCCCGCTCGATCGCGGCATAGATATCACCCCACAGACTCATGAGAGAAAGCGGGCCGGACTCGGATAGCTGCCGCTCTCGAGGCGTTCGCGCAGCGGGCTGCGGCGCGGGAAATGGGCGCGCAGGAATTCCATTTGATCGGCCAAAATGCGCCGCCCCTGCAGGTAAACATACTCGGCATGCGTGGGCGTGAAGGGAACCGCCAGCAGCTGCATCCCGGCCTGCTCCGGTGCGCGGTTACCTTTATGGCTGTTGCAGTGTTTGCAGGCCGTAACCACGTTGTTCCAGGCGTCCTCTCCGCCCCGGCTGATAGGCCGCACATGATCTCTGGAGAGCTCGGATTGGCGCTGGCGGTTGCCGCAATACATGCACAGAAAGCCATCGCGCCGGAACAGCGTGGCATTGTTCAATGGGGGCGTGTATCCTGGGCGGCCTTTCAGGGAGGCCTGAACCGAGCCGTCCGTGGCGATAATCGAGTTGACGTCGATAACGCTGCGCCGACCCGTCGCCGCATTATAGCCCCCGTGTATACGGTAGAGCAGGTGACCGCAGCTATAAGCCACCTGCTCTAGGTAGTAAAGACGCACGGCGCCCTGATAGCTGATCCACTCCAGCGGCATGCCCGAGATGTCGGTGCGCAGGATGTCATGTTGAAGACTAAGCACGCTGATTACCCTTTCTCCGCACCCGCTCGAGCGTTCGCCCGCGCGCGACGTACTCCACAATTTATTTCACACAAACACGCTAGAGCGCAACTCCTACCGTGGCTAACGTCAATTCACAGCCCGCTGGCACGAGCTCCCCTAGGCCGCTGACGCGCAGCCGATGTTCGCTAGGTGGAACCCACCGAGCAATGCGCGGGCGCATCACCTTGCCTTACAAGCTAGCTCGGCAGAGGCCGCGGCAAGTAGCGGGGCGTTCGATCTCGATAGAGCCTGCATGACGAAATGAGAACAACGGGAGAGCACGATGACATTAACCTTAGCCGTGCCCAAGGAGTCGGCGCCCGGTGAGCGCCGCGTCGCGCTTGTGCCGAGCGTGGTCAAGGCGCTCGCCAAGCTTGGCGTCAATATCCTGGTGGAAAAGGGTGCCGGGGAGAACAGCGGTTTCGATGATACTGACTATCAAGGCGCCGAGATCGGCGCCGCGGCTACCATCTACAAGCAGGCGGATATTCTGCTCAAAGTCCAGCCGCCGAGCCTCGGCGAGGCCGGCAAGCTCAAGGCAGGCGGCATTCTGCTTGGCTTTCTCGCGCCGTATGCGGGAGATGATCGGATCAAAAAACTGCTCGAGCGCAATGTGAGCGCCTTCGCAATGGAGCTGGTACCGCGCATCACCCGCGCCCAATCCATCGACGCGCTTTCCTCGCAGGCGAGCATCGCGGGCTACAAGGCCGCACTGTTGGCGGCAAGCCTGTGCCCCCGACTTTTTCCGATGCTGACGACGGCGGCCGGAACCATCCGCCCCGCCAAGGCGCTGATCATCGGAGCCGGTGTGGCCGGACTGCAGGCCATCGCGACCACCAAGCGCCTAGGTGCCATCACCGAAGCCTATGACGTGCGCTCCGCCACCAAAGAGCAAGTGGAGTCGCTCGGTGGCAAGTTCGTCGATACCGGCGTGAAGGCCGAGGGTGAAGGCGGTTATGCCCGCGAGCTCACAGCCGCCGAGAAGCAGCAACAGCAGGAAGTGCTTGCCGAGCGCATCGCGCTCGCCGATGCCGTGATCTCGACCGCGGCTATACCGGGGCGTGCGGCGCCGAAGATCATCGACCGGGCGACCGTAGAGCGGATGAAGCGTGGGTCGGTGATCATTGATCTGGCAGCGGAGAGTGGGGGCAATTGCGAGCTGACCCAGGCGGGTAAGCAAACCGACCACCATGGAGTCGTAATCTATGGACCGACGAACATCACCAGCACGGCCGCCAGCCACGCGAGCGAGATGTACGCGCGCAACCTCTATAACCTACTCGTGCTGATGGTAAAAGACGGCGAGCTGCGGCTGGACTGGGACGATCAGGTCATCGCCGATAGCTGCCTGACCCATGCAGGCGAGATCCGCCATGCTCCGACCCGAGAGCGTGTGGAAGGAGACAAAAAATGATCGAAGGGTTGATCGCGCTGTGGATATTCATGCTTGCCGCCTTTACCGGTTACGAGGTGATCAGCCGCGTCCCCGTCATCCTGCACACCCCGCTGATGTCGGGTTCGAACTTCGTCCACGGGATCGTGCTCGTGGGCGCCATGGTCGCGCTCGGTGAGGCAAGCAGCGTCGCCGAACAGCTTATCGGCTTCATCGCCGTGCTGTTGGCCGCAGGTAACGCCATCGGCGGCTATGTAGTAACCGAGCGCATGCTCGAGATGTTCAAGACCAAAGACGAGCAAAAGACCAAGGGGCAGCAAGCATGAGCACCGTCATCGAGCTGTGCTACTTCGCGGCCGCCGTCTTGTTCATACTCGGCTTGAAAGGCATGAGCTCACCCAGAACGGCCCGCAAGGGCATCGTCTGGGCCGGCATCGGCATGGTGATCGCCACCTTGGCGACTTTTTTCCACCCGGATATCCAGCACGCCGTCAACTACCTACTCATCATCATTGCCATCGCCATCAGCGGTGTGCTCGCCTGGTGGTCCGGTAAAAGAGTGCCGATGACCGATATGCCGCAGATGGTGGCGCTCTATAACGGCATGGGCGGCGGCGCCGCCGCGGCAATCGGCGCCGTGGAGCTGCTCAAGGCCGTAAGCCGGATCGAAACCGATCTGCCAATCCAGGCGCCGCGGCTTGTCGAGAGCCATGGCTATGTCGGCGCCGTGCTTGGAGCCGACCACGCCGCGCTCGGTATAACCGGCGCGCTCATCGGCACAGTCGCGTTCTCGGGCTCGCTGGTTGCCTGGGCGAAACTGGACGGGCGCTTGCATCGCAACCGACTGCTGCCGGCACAGCAGCTCATTAACCTCGGTGTGTTCGCCGCCGCCGTGCTGTTTGGCATTCTTAGCTACTACACCGACGGGCTCGCGGTAATCATCATCTTCTTCGCGCTCGCGCTGGTCTTTGGCGTATTCATGGCCGTCCCCATCGGCGGGGCCGACATGCCGGTGGTCATATCATTGTTCAACGCCCTGACGGGTCTTGCGGTTGGCTTCGAAGGTTATTTGCTGGGCAATCCGGCCATGATCATCGCCGGTACGGTGGTGGGCGCCGCTGGCACCCTCCTCACCCAGTTGATGGCAAAAGCGATGAACCGGCCCTTGACCAATGTGCTCTTCAGCGGCTTCGGCACCGCCGCGGTAAGCGAGGGCAGCGGCCCGGAGGGTGAGATGAAGGCGATTCAAGCCGAGGACGCCGCCATTATGATGGGCTACGCCAACCAGGTCATTATCGCGCCCGGCTACGGCATGGCCGTTGCGCAAGCCCAGCACAAGGTCTGGGAACTAGCGGAGCTGCTGCAGGAACGCGATATCCCGGTCAAGTTTGCCATCCATCCGGTGGCGGGGCGCATGCCCGGGCATATGAATGTCCTGCTGGCCGAGGCCGGCGTGCCCTACGATCTGATCCATGACATGGAGGAGATCAACGCCGAGTTCAATCGCACCGACGTGGTCGTGGTAATCGGCGCCAACGACGTGGTCAATCCGGCCGCCAAGGACGACCCCGCGAGCCCCATCTACGGCATGCCGATCCTGAACGTGGCCGATGCAAACAATGTGATCGTCATCAAACGCGGCAAAGGCAAGGGCTTCTCCGGGGTGGAGAATCATCTGTTCTTTGCCGAGAACTGCCACATGCTCTTCAATGACGGTCAGAAGGCCGCCGGCGAGCTCATTCAAGTGCTAAAGCGGCTCTAAGGCGCCGGGCAGTGGACTGCCACAAGGTCTTCGCCCGCTGGCGCGGCGCGGCGCAAAACCAGTCGTGGACTTGACCGGACAATACCCGATCAGGTTTACTTTGCGCGCTCGCCGCTGCCACGGGCGGAATAACATCCGCAATACGTCATTTAGAATTGCCGTGCATTATCAAGGAGTGGGCTCCAGCGTGGCGGCGCCGGCAGCCCGCATTGCCCGCGCGGCGGGCGCAAACACCGGGGCCGTGGGCTAAAATCGAAGTGTTGGGTACCCTATCCTCCGGAGAGCGCCCTGGGCATGCCAAGGTCGCCGCGCGCCGGAGAGCGAGCAGAGGTCACCGCCCCGAACAACAACTATCGACGGAGAATTAATTGAGCCACACAAGATATAGCCCGGTGCGGACGCGCTTGCAGCGCAGCATGTTGATGGTGCCGGCATCGCAGCCCAAATTCATACCGAAAAGCCTCGAGAGCGCCGCGGATTACGTGTGCCTCGATCTCGAAGATTCGGTCGTTCCCGACGACAAGGCACAAGCACGGCGCAACGCCATCGAGGGCCTCAACACCCTCGACTGGAAAGGCCGCAACAAAACCATGTCGGTGCGCATCAACGGCATCGACACCCACTATATGTACCGGGACGTCGTCGATCTGGTGGAGCAGGCGGGCACCAACATCGATGTACTGCTGGTGCCCAAGGTGGGGGTTGCCGCCGATTTGTACATGGTCGATGCCATGCTCACCCAGATTGAGGAGGCGATGAAACTCGAGCGCCGGATCGGCATCGAGGCGCTCATCGAGACCGCGCTGGGGCTCGCCAACGTGGATACCATCGCCACTTCGTCGCCGCGGTTGGAAGCAATGCATTTCGGCCCCGCCGATCTGGCGGCGTCGCTGCGCGCCCGCACCATGGTCATCGGCGGTTTGAACGAGGACTACCCAGGCGACCAATGGCACTTCCACCTCGCGCGCATGGTCAATGCCTGCCGCGCCTACGGCCTGCGCCCTATCGACGGGCCGTTTGGTGATTTCAGCGATCCGGATGCCTTCTTCGCGGCCGCAACGCGGGCGGCGGCGCTCGGTTACGACGGCAAGTGGGCCATCCACCCCTCGCAGATCGGTGCTTGCAACGACGTTTTCTCGCCGGCTCCAGAGGAGGCGGACAAGGCGCGCCGGATCCTCGCGGCGCTGGATGAGGCGGCGGCGCAAGGCAAGGGCGCGGCGCAGCTTGACGGCAAGATGATCGACATCGCCTCCGCCCGCATGGCGCGCAACATCGTCAACCAGGACGATGAAATCAAACGTCGTAACACACCCTAACTTATAGACATCCACGCTAAGTTATGGACATCCACGAACACCAGGCGAAAGATCTGCTGCGCGAATTCGGCGTGCCGGTGCCCAATGGCGCGGTGGCGTTTACACGGGTACAGGCGATTGAGGTGGCGCAGGAGCTTGGCGGCGAGCGTTGGGCGGTCAAGGCCCAGATTCACGCCGGCGCGCGGGGCAAGGCCGGGGGCATCAAGCTGTGCGATTCCACCGAGGAAGTTGGCGCCGCCGCGGACGCCCTGCTGGGCAGCAACCTTGTCACCCTGCAAACCGGTCCCGCCGGCAAGAAGGTCAGCCGGGTGCTGATCGAGCAGGCGCAGCCAAGGGGAGCGGAGTTCTACATTGGCATTATCCTCGACCGCGCCCAGGAGCGTATCTGCGTGATTGGCTCGGCCGCCGGCGGCATGGAGGTCGAATCGAACACGCAAGGCGTGGTCATGGAGACCGTGGATCCGGCAGTAGGCATACTGCCCTTTCAGGCCAGTCGCTTCGGCTTCCGCCTGGGGCTGGCGCCGCCCGTGGTGCGGCAGGTCGCCCGGGCGATCACGGGCGCCTACCGCGCATTTCGTGATCTCGACGCCACCCTGGTCGAGATCAACCCGCTGATGGTCACCGCGGAGGGAAAGGCGCTGGCGCTGGACGCAAAAATGTCTTTCGACAACAACGCTCTGTTCCGTCATCCTCAAATTAACAAGCTCACGGATGTCACCCAGGGCGACCCGCGCGAGGCGCAGGCGGCGCAGCACGGGCTTAGCTACATCGGGCTCGAGGGCAACATCGGCTGCATCGTTAACGGCGCCGGCCTGGCTATGGCGACCATGGACCTGATCAAGAATGCCGGCGGCGAGCCCGCGAACTTCCTCGACATCGGCGGCGGAGCGTCGCCGGAGCGGGTTGCCAACGCCTTCCGGTTGATTATCTCCGACACACAAGTGCGCGCCATCCTGGTCAACATCTTCGCCGGCATCAACCGCTGCGACTGGGTGGCCAGCGGCATCGTCCAGGCGGTGGAGGAGGTCGGCTTGAGCGTGCCGCTGGTGGTCCGGCTGGCCGGTACCAACCTGACCGAGGGCCTGCGCATCCTGCGCGAAAGCGGCCTACCGATCATAAGCTGCGAGGATTTGAGCGAGGCGGCACAAGAAGCGGTGAAAACACTGTCATGAGCATCCTCATCGACGAAACCACCAAGGTCCTGATCCAGGGATTTACCGGCGACAAGGGCACCTTCCATGCCCAGGAAGCGATGCGCTACGGCACCAAGGTGGTCGGCGGCATTACGCCCGGCAAGGGGGGAATGGAGCACCTCGGGCTGCCGGTATTCAACACCGTGCGGGAGGCGATGCGGGCGACCAGCGCCACCGCGAGCATGATCTTCGTCCCGGCACCTTTCTGCGCCGACGCGGTGATGGAGGCGGCAGAGGCCGGATTGCGCCTTAGCGTTGTCATCACCGAGGGGGTGCCGGTAGGTGACATGGTGCGGGCCAAACGCTACCTGGCCAGCTTTCCGGCCGGGGAGCGCCTGTGCATGATCGGTCCCAATTGCGCCGGTGTGATCAGCGTCGGCAAGGCCATGCTGGGCATCATGACGGGCGACATTTACACGCGCGGCAGCATCGGCATCGTCGCCCGCTCCGGAACGCTTGGCTACGAGGCGGCCGCCCAGCTTGCGCGGCACGGTCTCGGCGTGACGACCAGTGCCGGCATCGGGGGCGATCCGATAATCGGCAGCTCGTTCGTGGAAATTCTGAAGCTCTTCGAGCAGGACGACGAGACCGAGGCGGTAATGATGATCGGGGAGATCGGCGGGCCGCAGGAGGCGGAGGCGGCGCGCTGGGTTAAGGAAAACTCGCGCAAGCCGGTGGTCGGATTCATTGCGGGAGTTACGGCCCCACCCGGGCGGCGCATGGGTCACGCGGGAGCGATCATCTCCGACGCCGCCGACACCGCCGCCGCAAAGGCGGAAAACCTGCGCCGTTGCGGAATTACCGTTGCCGACAGCCCGGGTGAGCTGGGCTCGACGATGGCCAACGTCCTCGCAAATCGTTGACCTTATTCGCATCGGCTCGTTAGTATACTATTCATGGACAAGTCAATGACGCTGCTTCGACTGCGACTGACCGGCCCGGCCTCCTAAACCGGAGCGCCGGGCGGTTTTGGTTTCGCGATCCCCTCTCGAAGCAGTTGGTATTGTCCCATGCGCTAGGTTTGCGACGCGTACACTCTGC
>JAKDMQ010000353.1 GCA_030452265.1 Nitrococcus sp. | reverse complement strand
AGCATGCCCAGGGTGGCGCAGGTCTGCAGACCCAGGGCTTTGACCGCCTGCACCATTTCGATGACGCGCAGCAGATCCCGCTCTTTCGGGCGCCTCCAGGCTGCCCCCATGCAGAAACGGGTTGCCCCGGCCGCGCGCGCGCGCCGCGCCGCGGCGAGCACCGACTCGACACTCATCAGCGTTTGCGCCGCCACGCCGGTAGCGTGGCGGATACTCTGTGGACAGTATTTGCAGTCCTCGGGACAGCCGCCGGTCTTAACGCTCTGTAGCGTGCACACCTGAATCTCATTGGCATCGAAATAGCGCCGATGGACCTGCTGGGCGTGAAACATCAGATCGCTGAACGAGCGCCCAAGCAATCCCTCAATCTCGCCTTGCCGCCAGTCATGGCGAACGTCTGCGCCCTCGATCGAGTCCATGGGCTCGGTTCTCCGCCGCGATGGATGTATGCTTCCAAGGTATTCTCCCGGGCTTCAAACCAGGGATCCCGTGCAGACGATAGTAGCGTGACGACGGCAACTGTCAACCGGCGCGCCCGGCGGTGGGTTTACCGCTGGCTGGATCGTGCGCACACGGCGCTCTACCCCATGCGCTGCCGCTTTTGTGCTGCGCCGGCAAGCGCGGGCCTCGAGCTGTGCCGGTTGTGCGCCGCGGAGCTGCCCTGGCTGGATAGCCATTGCCGGCAGTGCGCGCTGCCGCTGGTCAATGCGGGTGAGGAGCGGCTTTGCGGCAATTGCCTGCGTCATCCGCCGCCTTTTCAACGAGCTCGCGCGCCGTTTCGCTATAGCCACCCGGTCGATGGGCTGATCAAGTCGATGAAGTACGGGGCGGACCTTGCCGCTGCCCGCCTGCTCGGCGATCTACTGGCCGATTACTTGTCTCGGCGCCAGGTAGCGCTACCCGATGCGCTAATACCCGTTCCCCTGCATCCACGAGGCTTATCTCAGCGGGGCTTTAATCAGGCACTCGAGCTCGCCCGCCGTTTGGGCGTGCCGCTAGCGCCGCATTTGGTTCGCCGCGGCCGACAGACGCCCCCTCAAAGCCGCTTGGGAGGCCGTGAACGACGCCATAACATGGTTGGCGCCTTTGAAGTTACCGCGCGGCGCATGCCGGCGCACGTGGCCGTGGTCGATGATGTCTTGACCACTGGCGCGACCGCAACCGAGATCACGCGAGTGCTGCGGCGCGCCGGTGCCGAGCGGGTGGAAATCTGGGTGGCGGCACGCACCCATCAGCCCGACAGGTAATGCAGGACAATCCCCACAAAGATCACGCCACCGTATAGGTTATTGTTGACAAAGGCGCGGAAGCATTGCTCGCGGCGACGTTCACGGATCAGGTACTGCTGGTAGCCGAAGAGCAAGGTAGCCACCGCCAACGCGAGCCAAAATACCACTCCAAGCTGAGCCACGACACCGATCCATGCCACCATCACGGTCATTAGGAGCTGCAACAGAGCGATCGCGGCGCGATCGTGCTCGCCCAGTAGAACCGCCGTGGACTTGATGCCGATTCTCAGATCGTCATCACGATCGACCATGGCGTATTCGGTATCGTAGATGCTCGCCCAGATCACGGCGCTGAGGAAGAGCAGCCAAGCGATATCCGGCACCGCCCCGGTCTGCGCCGCGAAGGCCATGGGAACGGCCCAGCCAAAGGCAACGCCGAGGTAGACCTGCGGCAGGTGGATGTGGCGCTTCATGAACGGATAACTCGCCGCTAGCAGCACGGCCACGACCGACAAGTAGATCGTTAGCCGATTCATCAGCAGCACGAGGCCAAATGCGGCCAGGCACAGTAAGATGAATATCGGCAGCGCCTCCCGCACCGAAACCGCGCCAACGGCCATGGGCCGATCACGGGTGCGCTTGACCCGGCCGTCGAAGTGACGGTCGGCGTAGTCATTGATCACGCAACCCGCCGCGCGCATCACCAGCGCACCGAGCAAGAAAACGATCAGCACGCGCGCATCGGGCGGCCCGGCAGCCGCTATCCACAAGGCCCATAGCATGGGCCAGAGCAGCAAAAAATTGCCGATGGGACGATCCAGCCGGAGCAAACGGGCATACTGACCGGCACGGTCCCAGAGAATCCTTGCGATCGGCGCCATTAGGATAAATCCGTTGCTCAAGTACCTCATGTTTGCAGATGTCAGCCTGGGGCCTCGGCACGGCACACTGCCAATAGAAACCTCCGCCCGCCAACGAACTGCGCTAGCAGGCGGGAAACAACCGAGCCTAGGCAGGATCGCGTGGGAGCGGCGCCCTCGATGCGAATGGCGCAACGGGGAATCGCGGCGAGGGCGACGCTCCCACGGGCTCTATGTACCGCCGGCAGCAGCTCGGTAGGTTGGGATGAGCTTGCGAGCCCCAACGTTTGCCTCGACGTTCGCTTCAACGCGGCTGCCGCAGGTGTTGGGGTTCCTTCGTCACCCCAACCTACGCGCTGAAGCATTGGTTGGCGCCGGGCGGTGCGCCTTGGCGGAACCGTCGGCGGCAAGGATGCCGCCGTCGAGCCTACATGGAGGTATTCA
>JAKDMQ010000352.1 GCA_030452265.1 Nitrococcus sp. | reverse complement strand
CAGGAGCCGCAGAGCTCGCTCAATCCAGTGCTGAGCGTGGGCGAGCAGATTGCGGAGACCCTGCGCAAGCAGGGCCTGCACGGGGCGAGCCGCGAGCGCCGCGTGGCCGAGCTGCTCGATGCCGTCGGGATCCCGGATCCGCGCCGACGCGCGCAGGAATACCCGCATCAGCTCTCCGGCGGCATGAAGCAGCGGGTCATGATCGCCATTGCGTTGGCCGGTGAGCCCGAGCTGCTGATCGCCGATGAGCCGACTACGGCACTCGATGTGACCATCCAGTCGCAAGTCCTCGCGCTGCTGCGCGATCTGCAGCGGCGCACCGGCATGGCGCTACTGCTCATAACCCATGATCTCGGAGTCGTGGCGGAGATGGCGGATCGGGTGGCGGTGATGTACGCCGGACATGTAGTGGAGGAAGCGCCGGCCGCCGCGTTTTTTGCCGAGCCCGCACACCCTTACTCGCGCAAGCTCTTCGCCTCGCTGCCCAACCTCGGCAAGCGCGATGCGCGCCTTGCGGTAATACCCGGCTCCGTGCCCTCGCTCGCGCACGAGCTCAAGGCTTGCCGGTTTGAAGCGCGCTGCGATCACGCCTGGCCTGCTTGTCGTGAGACGCCGCCGCGCTGGCTCGAGCACGAACCGGGCCGGCATGTACGTTGCCATCTCTACGATCCCGCCCAGGCCGGCGAGCCGCTCAGCGGCCATTCCACCGGCGATGCGGCCGCGGCGAGCGCGGGCACAAACCCATCCCTGGCCTTGGAGGCGCTGCTGCGGGTCGAGGATCTCGAGATCCACTTTCCGATTCACACCGGGCTTTTCAAGCGCGTGGTGGGCTACGTGCGCGCGGTCGATGGGGTTTCGCTCGCGATCCCCGCCGGTCGCACGCTCGCTTTGGTTGGTGAGTCCGGTTGCGGCAAGACCACGGTCGGCAAAGGAATTTTGCAGTTGCTGCGGCCCACCGCTGGAGCGGTGGAATACGCCGGCGAGGATCTCACACGCCTCGGTGGCCGGGCGCTGCGCCGGCGGCGCAAAGAGCTGCAGATCATCTTCCAGGATCCCTATTCATCCATGAATCCGCGCATGATGATCGGAGACATCCTCGAGGAAGGCATGCTCGCGCAGCGCATCGGCCGCACGCGCCAGGCCCGCCTGCAGCATGTGGCCGCGCTGCTCACGCAGGTGGGGCTGGATGCGGACGTGCTGCAGCGCTACCCGCACGAGTTCTCGGGCGGGCAACGTCAGCGTATCTGCATTGCGCGAGCGCTTGCCGTCGATCCCAAGCTCGTAATCTGCGACGAGCCGACCAGCGCGCTCGACGTCTCTGTGCAGGCGCAGATCCTCAACTTACTGCAGGATCTGCAGCAGCGTCTGGGGCTATCCTATCTTTTCATTACGCATAACATCGCGGTAGTCGAATATCTTGCCCATGAGATCGCCGTGATGTACCTCGGGCGCATCGTCGAGCGGGGCACGGTGGCTGAGGTTTTGCACGCGCCACGCCATCCCTACACGCGCGCACTGCTCTCCGCCGTGCCGACGGTGGACCCGCAATCAAAGCGCGAGATCATCCGCCTGGGCGGTGATCTGCCTTCACCCGCCAATCCACCTCGCGGCTGCCATTTTCACCCGCGCTGCCCGCAGGCGATGCCGCAATGCCGCGAGCGCTACCCTGGAACCACCCGATTCAGCGCGAGCCATAGCGCGTGCTGTTTTCTCTACGGTAACGGGGCGGATGCGTAATTTCACACGGCCTGCATGTTGACAGATGTTCGGCAGATGTTCTGTCTTGGAGCATTGCCATGTCGCCCGCCGAGCGCCGTGTCCGCCTGTTCCGCAATGGGCACAGCCAAGCCTTGCGCATCCCGCGCGAGTTCGAGCTGCCTGGCGATGAGGCAACACTGCGTCAGGAGGATGGCCGGCTGGTGATCGAGCCGGTCGGGCCGCAGCCCAGCCTTTTGGAAACCCTGGCGACCATGGAGCCGCTCGACGTGGAGTTTCCGGATGTTGACGAGGGTTTGCACCGGCTCGACGACGTCAAACTGTGAGTATCGCCCGTTATCTGCTGATGGCCGCGCTGTCATTATGCCGCCCCATCACATGGTAGCTCCCCACTTCAAACACGACGCGCGGTGGTCTGGCCATATCGCGATGCTATAGACAACTCTTGCGAAATTCAGGGATGCGAAATTGCGAAACTCGTCATCCCAAGAAGTATCTACACGCCGATCTCAAACTGAAAGAGCAGGCCATGGCCAAAACCACGACCTCGGGCCTGCCACCGCGTCGATATCGCCTTGACGACGCCGTCCTCACCTTTTTGAGAAGCCTGTGATTATTCCGAGTTACCTCAGACTCCCAGCCCGAGCGTCCCCACATCGCCAACGTCCACTCGGAATAATCCGGACACCGGAATAGTGGCGAAACGTATGACAAGTGGACGGACTTCGCGGTAGAGAAAGCGCATTGCCTCGCATGCTTCTCCGCTCCGGCAACTCGCGCAGCCTCGCGAGCCGGCGCTTTCTTTAGAATACGATCGAAAGTAGCCCAGCGGCT
>JAKDMQ010000351.1 GCA_030452265.1 Nitrococcus sp. | reverse complement strand
TTCGGCCACGTGGTCATCAACGTGGCCATCTACATGGCGGTGGTCGCCGTGTATGAGATCCTGCCGCGCTACACCGGTCGCCCGTGGGGCGTGTATTCGGCCTTTATTCTGGCGTGGAACGCGACCCTGCTGATGGTGTTGACGGTCTATCCGCATCACCTGCTCATGGACTTCGCGATGCCCGATTGGATGGCGTTCTGGGGGCAGATTATCTCCTACGCGAGCGCCCTGCCTGTGTTTGCGGTGACCCTGGTGGGCACTCTGGCCAATGTACACCGTAGCGGCATGCGCTGGGATCTCACTTCGGGCCTGCTGATGCTGTCGATCTTCGGCTGGAGCGCCGGCGTCGTCCCGGCGGTGCTCGATGGCACCATTGCCATCAACCAGGTGATGCACAACACCCAATGGGTACCGGGACATTTCCATACGTACCTGCTGCTTGGCGTCGTGCCCATGTTGCTGGCCTTCATGACCTGGATAGGCAATCAGGGCAGGGCGGGGCAATTCGGCGGGCTCAGAGGCGGCGCGTTCTGGCTTTATGGCGTGACCGGTTTAGGCTTCACGATGGCTTTCCTCTTCGCGGGAGCCGCCGGGGTGCCGCGCCGCTACGCGGTCCACCTGGTGCAGTGGGTGGGCTATGACCGGGTGGCGTCGGTGTTCGCCCTGCTGGTGCTACTGGCGGCGGCCGCGATTATACTCCCGGCGGTCGTGCGCATTGCCAGCCGCGGGCGCACGGTAACCGCCGCGGCGCGGTAATCCTGACGGAGACGCGGGGGTGGGCGCGATGCGAACCGCACTGGCCAGTTGCCTGCTGCTGGCGCTCGCATTTGTCGCCACGCTGTGGATGACCATGGGATTTCGCGCCTTCACCGCGGAGCAGGGGCGGCGGCTTCACGTCGCCGCGGAGCAGCCACGGGTGCCGCGGGTCCGGCTGGTCGATGCCGCCGGCAACGTCCATGCCTTGCGCGATTGGGTTCGCGCGGACGGCCGAGACTGGATCGTAACGTTCTTTTATACCCGCTGCCAGAGCCTGTGCGGGGTGCTCGGCTCGCGCTACCAACGTATTCAGGATGCACTGAAGCGGCGCGGTCTGGCGGATGAGGTGGCGCTGCTGAGCATCAGCTTCGATCCGAAGCATGACGATGTGCCGACGCTGGCCGCTTATGCGCGGCGCATGGACACCGATCCGGACATCTGGCGCGTGGCGCGCGTGGCCGATCCCGCCGAACTGCAGAAGCTGCTGCGGTTCTTCGGCGTGGCCGTCATCCCCAATGAGCTGGGCGGGTTTCTGCATAACGCCGCTCTACTGTGGGTGGAGGAAAATGCTCGGCTCACGCGTATCGTCGACTTGGATGAGCTGTGGACTGACTCAATGCTCTCCGATTACTTGGCGGCCGCCACGCCGGCATCGGCCGCCCGCGGCCGGAATCAGCTTCGCCGGCTGCCAGTGCCGGCTCGCCCGCAGCTTGCCCATGTTCGCTAACCATGAGCGCGTGTCACGGGTTGCAGCCGCGGTTGTGTTCACGGCCCTTGCGCTGCCGCCGGTGCGCGGTTGGCTGGAAGCCGATATGCGGCTGCACATGCTGGTCCAGTTCCCGCTGCTGGCCGTAACCGGCGTATTGCTGGCCCATGGGTTTGGGCCCCGTTGGCGGGCGCGCCTCGCCCCCTGGAATCGCTACGGCATCACCGGCCTGCTGTGCGCGGCCGCGGTGAGCACCTTCTGGATGATCCCCAAGGCTCTCGATGACGCGATAAGCGAACCCTGGGTGGAAGCGGCGAAATTCCTATCCCTAAGCCTAGGCGTCGGCTTCGCCCTGGCAGTTTCCTGGCGGCCCGCCGGCATGATCGGGCGCGGCTTGTTCCTCGGCAATCTCCTGCCGATGCTCGCCGTGATCGGCTGGCTCTACCTGCTGGCGCCGGTGCGGCTGTGTAATGCCTACCTCCCGGGCCAGCAGGAGTCTACCGGCACACTGTTGATCATCATTGCCGTGCTGGGATGCCTTGCATGGCTTGGCAGCTTTTTCTTGACTGCCCCGGCAGATCGCGCTCGGCGGTAGAGAGCGCTGGAAAATTCGATGCGGCTAGGCCTGTGTGTACGCTATCTGTGCATGTTGTTGGGCCGTGTCGCCGCAATAGGAATTGGCCGCGAGCACGAGGGCGGACGAAGACTACACGTCTCGGGCGACGTATGGAACGCTTTGCTGGCTGCCCTAGAATGCAGCGCGGGCGAAATTGGTTCCCCGATAACGGCTTCGGAGACGCAGGTAGCCTGGCCGGCCTCGCCGGGTTCCGACAGTGATGTGGCCGCAACAGGTGCAAGGGCGCCATGGGAGGGAGGTCGGCTTTAAGGAAGCTCCAGGAGACTGTCCGATGGATGCTGTCGCTAGTGCCACCAGTGTTCAATGCAAGCAAGGCCTGGGCACGTAGGCTCGATTTTGGCTTACCCCACCCTTGCTTGGGGTCGACGTGCAACGCTGCGCGGTGCGCGCAAATGCTCGTATCATCTACTAAGGAATGCGTTGGGAAAGCCTCATGAAGTGCTGAACAACTATTTACGGAG
>JAKDMQ010000122.1 GCA_030452265.1 Nitrococcus sp. | reverse complement strand
TCCGTAAATATCTGTTCAGCACCTCATGAGGCTTTCCCAACGCATTCCTTAGTACACGCTACGTGGCGGAGCTCGCAGGCGATAATGCGGGCGAAGAGGCTCTGGCCTATTTCGATGCCTGTCCGCGCAGTTGGGGGCTTGAGCCAACGCAGAATTACCCTCACGCTCCGCTGATCGAGCTAAAGCAAGGGCGTGAGCGAGCGCTGGAGGCACATCAGCACATGGTCAAGAACAAAACCGAGACTTGAGCGCAGACGCAGGAAATGGCCAAGCGTTCAGGTGTTGTCGCACGCCTTCCTAACAATTCGGAGTTTTTTTATGCCCTTACTATCAGGCCAGAAGCCAATCATTGGATTGGTCTGTTGGCTGATTGTTGTCTTTGTTGCTGAAGCCATCGGTGCCGTAGCGTCAGTACAGGCAGCTGCGTTCTACACCGAATTGGTCCGTCCTAATTGGGCGCCGCCGCCCTTACTATTTGGGCCGGTTTGGACCGTGCTGTATGCCTTGATGGGTATTGCAGCCTGGCTTGTTTGGTGCGCTGGCGGCTTCCGTTCGTTTCCGTTCGCGCTGTCATTGTTCCTTGTTCAGCTTGCACTCAACGCGTTGTGGAGCTGGCTGTTCTTCATCTGGCATCTTGGCGCGTTGGCCTTCGCAGACATCGTTTTGCTCTGGGCGTTGATTGTGGCAACCGCTGTTGCATTCTGGCGTATTCGGCCGTTGGCAGGCGCATTATTCATTCCTTATCTGCTGTGGGTTAGCTTTGCGTCAGCGCTCAGTTATTCAGTGTGGCAACTCAATCCGCAGGCCTTAGGTTGATGTTGTTGTTGCCTAACTCGCAGGCCCCGGACAATTTAGGCCGCCACCGCTTCGCGGGCACGCGCCTGAACCTACTCATTATGCGGCTGACAAGGGGGCACGGGTGCGAGTCTGGGATATCTCACCCGGGTACTTGAATCGGCAGAGCCTGCTTGGGGAACACCGGGAGCTGCACGGGCTATACTCGATTCTTGTTCAGGGCAAAAAAGGCTATTCTCGCCATCCGGAGACGCAGCGCTGGGTGGGCTCCGAATCCGGCCTTGCTCGTCGCCACGCTGTTCTTGTCGCGGAGATGGGCATCCGTGGATATTCGCATCGGTCACCAATTGCAGAGACACGCTGTGTAATTCAATGGCCGGAAGTCTTCGTGACGCCGCCGCAGCTGCAATACGACCTTCTTAAGTCAAAGTATCAACACCGGCCTCCAGGCCGGATTCCGTTGGCGCAAAACGCGCAGCAGCTGTGGGCGCAACACAAGTACTCGGTAATGGCGCGCGACCCGGCAACGTGCCGTGCCATTGGGAGGCGCGTTGCGCAGATGCGACATTGTTCTGACTGCTCGGCTCTGGCGAAAGACCTAACCCTTATCCTGAGAGAAACACCAAAGAACGGTCGATTGGTCAACGTGCTTGAGCACATGTGGGGCCACGTTTCCGATGAGGCAACCGATGACGACCGTAAAACCGCTGAAATCTCCACAGCCGACTTGCTCTGTAAGACGGTGGAATTGGCAGCACGGCTACCCGAACCGTACCTTATGGCATCCACGGCCCTCAGCGACCTAGCCGTGTACATACATACCGCATAACCATCGTTGTCGGGGAACGGCGTTACGCACCGCCGATGAGCCAAGGGGACAACGTGCATTGAGCGGAATCTCTACGCCCGCGCATCCACCCCGAAGATGGATTCACCACGCGTATTTGAGACGGCGCCGTACCACGGCACGCTCGTCTCCGCACGTCTCCGTTCAGGGATGCTTGTCGTGATTACCGATTTGCTCATATTCCTACACCTCATTCTGCAGCTCGGCTTTCTCGCGCGCTCATTGCTGCGCCCGCACCGCGATCCCGCCTCGAGGCTCGCGTGGGTAGTGGTGATTCTCGCGCTGCCGCTAGCCGGGATGATTGCGTATCTCCTGTTCGGTGAAACGAGCGTCGGGCGCCGGCGCATTGCAAAGATCCACGCTGCCCGCGCCGCAATGCCGATTCCTTGCGCGTCCGCGACTCATGCCGCGGCGGCCGAGCCGATGATCCCCGCGGAATACACGCCCTTGTTCCGCGTGGGTCAATCGATCAACGGTCACCCTCCAACCGCGGGTAACAGCGCCACGCTGATGCCCGATTCAGACGCCGCTATCGCCTCGATGGTCGCCGACATCGACGCCGCACGAGAGCATGTGCACGTGCTGTTCTATATCTGGCTTGCCGACTACAACGGCTTGCGAGTGGTAGAGGCGCTCAAGCGCGCAGCGGCCCGGGGCGTTACCTGCCGGGCCAAGGCCGACGAGATCGGCTCGCGTGCATTGATCCGCTCGCGGCACTGGCAGGCCATGTGCGAAGCAGGTGTCAAGCTGGCGCGTGCCATGCCGCTCAACCCGCTGCGCGCGCGCATGGATATGCGCAACCACCGTAAGATCGTGGTGGTCGACAACCGCGTCACCTATTGCGGCAGCCAAAACTGCGCCGACCCGGCTTTCGAGATCAAGGCGAAATACGCGCCCTGGGTTGACATCATGCTGCGCTTCGAGGGACCGATCGTGTTGCAGAATCAACGCCTGTTCGCCATCGACTGGATGACCACGATGGGCGAAAATCTTGCCGAGCTGTTCGACGCTCCCATTCCTCCCGCGGCGACGCCGGGCTTTGTCGCTCAGGTCATCGGCACCAGCGCGGCCGTGCACAATTCGGCGATGCCGGAGATGTTCATTGCGATGATGGGCGCGGCGCGACACAAGCTTGTCATCACAACGCCGTATTACGTCCCGGACGATTCGATCCAGACGGCATTATGCGGCGCGGCACGGCGCGGCGTCGATGTGACGATCGTGTTTCCCGCGCGCAACGACTCGTGGATAGTCGCCGCGGCGAGTCACAGCTACTATCACGACCTGCTCGCGGCGGGCGTGCGCGTCTACGAATACCTCGGTGGCCTGCTGCATGCCAAGACGCTGACCGTCGATGGCACGGTCGCATTGATCGGGTCTGCGAACCTCGACCGCCGCAGCTTCGACCTCAATGCGGAAAACAACATCCTGCTCTGCGACAGGAAAACCACCTCCGCCATACGCGAGCGCCAGCAGACTTATCTGGCAAGTGCCCGCGAGATCGGCCTCGACGAGGTCACTGCCTGGCCCTGGCCCCGGCGACTTTGGAACAACGCCGTTGCCATGTCCGGCCCGCTGCTGTGAGCGAAAAGCACGATGGTTTGCATCGTGGTGAAACAGGGGTAGGCCCGCCCTGGATTCGGTAATCGAGCTAGCTCGTCTAGGACTGGGCACGGACCAGGCATCCGCCTGAAGGGAAACCGCCATGGCCTCGATCACGGTGGTGTTGGTGATGTTGCTGGCGGTCCTGGTCAGCGGCTTTGTCGTGCGCGTGTTGCCGATTGCACTGCCGTTGCCGATTGTGCAGATCGTCGTGGGCGGCGTTATCGCCGGCGTGTTTCATCACGGTGTCGTACTGCAGCCAGACGATTTCTTCCTGCTGTTCCTGCCGCCGTTGCTCTTTATGGACGGTTGGCGGTGTATGCCATTGCCATCACGGCCGGTTTGGCATTATTGCGCTTTATCTGGGTGTGGGTGTCGCTGCGGTTCCCATCCTGCAACATGCCAAACCCACCGATGCGCAGATCTACGCGGACGCCGCCAGTCGGGTGATCGCGCTCTATCAGCACCGCGTGCATTCGCAGGCGCCCGATGCTTACGAGGCCGGCCAGTTTCGCAAGGCCGATGCCGCCGAACAGCGCTTCAACTTTTTCGGATTGCAATGGCGGGCCTTCGCGCGCATCAACAATCTGTTTGACGAAGACATCATCGGCTCAGTACGAGTCAACGCTTTCGGTGGGCGCTATTATGAGCCGGCGCCGGGGCGGAACTGGATGCTGGGGCTTTGGGTGAGTAAGTCCTTTGACTGAACGCCGCGTGTTTTGCAATCGAGTGCACGCCGAAGTGGTCCCCACCTTTCAACAGCTCGGCAGCAATAATAGAGTGTAATCGGATTCGAGTAGGCCGCTACGGTTGGGCGGGGATGGGTCGTTGGCTATTTTCTCGCGCGCCAGACTCTTTCGAACGGAAGCCGCCACGCGCGCGGGGCTATTAGCTGATGAATCGCATTCGGGCCCCACGTGCCCGGATCGTATCCACGCACCGGCGGCGGGTCGTCCAACAGCGGCTGCGAAATCGCCCAGAGCCGCTCGATGCCCTCGGATTTCGTGAACAATGTATGGTCGCCGTGCATTGCGTCCAGGATAAGCCGCTCGTACGCCTCCAGGACATCGCCTAAGCTCGCGGTATCCTGCATGGCGAACTGCAGGCTTGCTTTGTCCAGCTTCATCCCCGGACCCGGCCGCTTGCCGTAGAACGACAACGACATCTTCGCCTGGTCGGCGAGGTCGAAAGTCAGGTGGTTCGGGCCGTGCGCACCGGCCCCCGAGCCGTGCGGGAACATAGTTATCGGCGGCTCCCGGAACGCGATCGAGATGATCCGTTGTCCCTCCGCCAGGTATTTTCCGGTGCGCAGGTAGAACGGCACGCCCGCCCAGCGCCAGTTGCTTATCTCGGCTCTGAGCGCGATGAAAGTCTCGGTGTCGGACTCGGGCGAGACACCGGGTTCCTCGCGGTAGCCGCGCACCTGGCCGCGGACGACGTTGTTCGGATCGAGCGGCTTCATCGAGCGGAACACCTTGTTCTTTTCCAGGCTGATCGCTTCTGGCGCGAGCTCGGTCGGCGGCTCCATCGCGATGAATGCAAGGACCTGGAACAGGTGTGTGACCACCATGTCCTTGAACGCGCCGGTCTGCTCGTAGAACTGTGCGCGACCTTCCAGCGTCAGTTTCTCCGGAACATCGATCTGGACGCATTCGATGAACTGGCGATTCCAGATGGGCTCAAAGAGGCCGTTGGCGAACCGGAACGCGAGGATGTTCTGCGCGGGTTCCTTGCCCAGGAAGTGGTCGATACGAAAGATTTGCGACTCGTCGAATACCTCGTGGATCTCCGCGTTCAGCTTCACCGCGCTCGCTAGGTCGACGCCGAACGGCTTCTCCATGATGACGCGGGAGCTCGTCGCCATACCCGCTTCTTCCAAGGTCCGAACGACCGTTGTCGCGGCCTTCGGCGGGACGCCTAGATAATGTAGCAAACGGGCGTTGTCACCGAGGATGTTCATCTGCTCGCCTACGGCCTGAGCCAATGCGCCGGCGCCATTGCCCTGCGGCACGTAACTCACGATTGACTCGAAGGCCTCCCATTCCTCGCTCGTGACCTCCTTGCGGCCGAACGAGTGGACCGCATCCCTCGCCAGTGCCCGGAATTTGTCAGTATCCAGGTCGTCAAGTGACGTTGCCACGATCCGCATGTTCGGCGCGAGGTTGTGCTGTGATAGGTAAAACATGCCCGGAATGAGCTTGCGCCTCGCAAGATCACCTGTTGCGCCGAACAGTACGACCACGTGCGGGTCGGCGTGGGTGTGAGCGGTCAGTCCCATCTTGTGCCTTCCGTGAGGGTGTGTTCAGCCGCGGCCTAGAGCGTTCACCAGGCAGGTGACCAGCGGCTTTAGGAAATAACGTTCGCTCGGCATGACGTGCGTAATAACGCCGTGTCCGGTTAGCGTCTGCGCCACTAGCGGGCCGACCGCGGCCACGGTGATGCGCGCCAGCGCGGCTTGCAGGGCTTGCTCCTGGCCGCGCCTGCGGGCGACCGCGAATAGGCGTCGCACCTGGGCGGAACTGGTAAAGGCGATAGCATCGACACTCCCGCCCGCCAGCATTTTGATCAATGCCGCCACGTCATCGTCCTCGGCCTGATCGGCATAGACATAGGGCGCCACCGCTTTCACCTCGGCGCCCGCCTCCCGCAGGAAGCTCTGGAGTTTGTCGTTGGGGTCGCTGCCATAGAGCTGCACGCCGACCGCGTGTGCGATCAGATTCTCCAGTGCCAGAGTTTCAATCACCCCGTCGGTGGTTGGCGTTGTCGCCGGCAGGCCGCTGCGCAGGCCAAGCTCCTGCAGCGCGCGTGCCGGCTTGGGTCCGCGAGTGATCGTGCGAACCTCGGCGAGCCGCGCCACGAAACGCTCCCGCAGGTTCCCGCCCGCGCGTTCCGCCACACCGAGCAGCCGACGCAGACCCTCGCCGGTAAGCAGAATCAGATCATCGCAGCCGCCCTGAGAGAAGTCCTCCAGCCACGCCTCGATGGGTACGGGGTCCGGCGCGTCGCGGATGTCCACCAACGGACAGCGCAACACCACGGCGCCGCGGGCTTCCAGCATGGACGCGAACAGGTCGAGTTGGCGCGACTCCGGCACCGCGACGCGGCGGTCGGTGAGGGGGCGATTCTGGCGATCAGCGCGCTTTGGCATCGACCAGTGCGGCTACGGGCTTGCCGTCCTTGTTGATGACGAAGCTATCGTTGCGGTACTGCAATTGGTTGAGCATCTCGCTCAGGTTCTCTCGGAAATTGACGGTGCTGACTTCAGTAATCACGGCTGCCACCAGATTATGATAATTGATGTGTTAGCAACAAATAGACTTGTCCGGTTTCGGAATCAAATTTCATTTCGGCGTAACTGACGATCTTGCTACTCTGCTTAAGTTGCGCGGGGCTCTGAGAAGAGGAGACGCGTTGTGACAATAACGAGCCATGTGCCGATGGTGCGAACGTGCCGTCTTCGGATCTCAATCGCGGTGGTGTTTCTGGCACTGGTTCTGGTGGCCTACGATGCAGGCGCGCAGCAGAGCAGTCCAGACTTTGAGGACCGGGTGCGCGACTGGCAGTCTCAGCTCAAAGACGCCGCGGCGGCGCTCGAGGCGAATTTCGCGGACGCCGATCTCGATGCCGTGACTGGCCGGCTGAAGCAGCTTACCCAGCAGGCACAGGAGACCAAGGCCGTGGCCGAGACGCGCCTGGAGACCGCGCAAGGGGAGCTCGGCATGCTGGGCGAGCCGCCCGCGAAGGGCGAGCCGGCGGAGGAACCGGAGCTCGCCAAGCTGCGACGGGAACTTCAGCGGCGCATCGCCCAGGCTAAGGTCCACGTGACACTGGCCGATCTGGTCACCTCCCAGGCCAACGATCTTCTAAGCGCCATCGCCGCCCGGGAGGAGGCGCGGGTGCAGGCCGAGTTCTTGCAGCACACTCCGCCGCCGATCTGGCCGTCGGTCTGGCGTCAGGCAGCCGCGGATGCGCTCGCTTTCGCCAACCGCGTATTGACCTCTCCGATCACCTGGTGGCAGACGCGCAAGCAGCAGGAGGAGGTGCCGTTCAGCCAGCTCTGGTTGTTGCTGCTGCTGCCAGTTGTGGGGCTGGTGATCGGCTGGCCGATCCGCCATTTCCTTCTGGCGCGCTTAGGCCGCAATCCATTGGAGCCCGAGCCGACCTACGTGCGCCGGATCGTGAAGGTGTTCGTCGACGGTCTGGCCAATTCGATCGTCCCGGTTGTCATCATCCTGCTGGTGACGGGCGTGCTGGCATGGCTGGGGGTGCTGACCGGATTGTTCGCCTACCTGATCTACGCTATCGCCGTAGCGATTGCTGTATTCCTCATGGTGTATGGCCTGTCGCGGGCGGCGCTATCCCCGCAGCTCGTGCAGTGGCGGATCGTGCCCGTGGAGCCGGCGTACACAGGCAAGCTGCTGCGTGCCGTAGGTACGGTAGCTGGTCTGCTGGCGATATCCATGGTCCTGCTGGCGACGGCGCAGACGTCGCGGCATCTCACCCCGGCTCTGGAGGCGGTCTTTTTTCTGGCGCAGGCGACGAGCACCGCCCTGGCGCTGGCCTGGCTGCTCACGCCGAAATACTGGTCGTCATCTATTGCTGCCTCGCAGCGTCTGGGTACTGCCGAAGAACATGCCGAGGTTCTCGAGGCCGAAAAGGCCGACGAGGAGCCGGCGGACGAGCCGCGCTCGATACGTCTGGTGCGCGCGCTGCGAGGGCTGGTGTTGCTGACGCCAATACTGGCGCTGGCGGGCTACGGGTGGCTCGCATACTACCTTCAGTCACGGCTGATGGCGACAGGCGCGCTGGTCGGGCTAGCGTTGTTGCTGCGCCTCGGGCTGCGCGAGGCGCTGGAACACCTACTCACCGGGCGGCAGCGCAAGCGCCGGAAGAGCTCGCGGCGCGCCGCCGGCAACGATCCGGATGCCGGCGTCAAGATCATGGTGTACTGGGCCGGGCTGGGTATAGACATACTGCTGCTGGTGCCGCTGGTGTACCTGTTGCTGCTGATCTATGGCGTGCCGCTGACCACGCTCGGCCTGTGGACGCAGCGGCTGCTGGCGGGGATCACTATCGGCAATATCACCCTTTCCCTGACGGATATCCTAATCGCGCTCGTAGTGCTGGTGCTGGGTGTATTGTTTACCAATCTGGTGCGCCACTGGATGGCGACCCGGCTGCTGCCCAATACGCGGCTCGATACCGGCGCGCGTGACTCCATTGCAGCCGGCACTAGCTACGTCGGGGTAGCGATCGCTATCCTTCTTGCCATTGCCTCGCTCGGCATAGATTTCTCCAGTCTGGCATTGATCGCCGGCGCGCTGTCGGTGGGCATCGGCTTCGGCCTGCAGAACTTGGTGCAAAACTTCGCGGCCGGGATACAGTTGCTGGTTGAGCGCCCCATCAAGGTCGGGGACTGGATCATCGTCGGCGCCACCCAAGGGACGGTGAAGCGGATTTCGGTGCGCTCCACCGAGATCGAAACCTTCGATCGATGCTCTATTTTCGTGCCCAACTCGGACTTGATCTCCAACCACGTCGCCAACTGGACGCACCGCAACCGGGTGGCACGCCTGATATTGCCGGTGCGTGTCGCCCTCGGCTCCGAGCCGAGTCAGGTAGAAGAGGTTTTGCTGCGTTGTGCTCGGGAGCACAGGCATGTCCTGCGGTTTCCCGAATCATACGTATGGTTCAGGGGCTTTGGAGAATGGGCGCTCAATTTCGAGTTACGGGTTTACATAGACGATGCGGACAACTGGATAACCGTCGACAACGGGCTGTATTTCGCTATCGAGGTGGCCTTGCGCGAGGCCGGAATCGTCATCCCCTTCCCGCAGCGGGATTTGCATATCCGCGGCGACCAGGATGAGAACCTCCAGCTTGATGATGAAAAACGACCTCGCCTGCGAAGTTAGCTGCGATCATCGCGTGCTCGCCAATGCCGCGCCCAGCGCGCTGCGCATGAAATCCCGAAACAGGCGAGCTCGGGCCGGCGCGTCGCGCCCGCCTAGGCTGATGGCGTGCAGCCTGGCGGCAGCCACGGTCCACTCCGGCAGCACGCGTTTGAGCGTACCGGCTGCGACCGAGCCCGCGACGACGATGTCGGGAATCGCGCCGATACCCCCGCCCGCGAGCACGATGCGATGCACGCCGGCGTAATCGGTGGTACGCACCATCGGGCGCGCCACCACTTGCTCGGAGCGGCCGCGCCGATGTGTGAGTGGCAATGCCGCCGCACCCACGAACTCACGCGCAACGACCAGATCATGGTCGGCGATCTCGCTCGGTGCCGCCGGGATGCCGCGAGCGGACAAATACCCCGGAGCGGCGTAGAGGCAGACGTGAAAGTCGATGAGTATTGAGGCGCGATAGCCCATGTCGGGAAGCGGTTCGGCGCTCGCGCGCAGGGCGAGGTCAATCCGATTAGCGGCCAGGTCCAGCATCGCGTCGGTCAGCAGGAGCTCAACACTGATCTGCGGATGCAGGGCGCGGAATCTAACGATCAGATCCGGCAGCACGTCCATGCCAAAATCGATCGGTGCCGTCACCCGCAGGTGGCCTTGCGGTTCCGACTTCGATGCGCGCGCACCCTCCACCGCATCGGCGAGCAACGACAAAGCCTCGCGCGCCTTGGCATAGAAGGCCGTGCCTTCTTCAGTCGCGGTTACCGCGCGCGGCGTTCGTGCCAGCAGCGCCGCACCCAGACGCCGCTCCAGACGCGATACCCGGCGGCTGATGCTGCCCTTGGTCTCACCGAGCTGCCGGGCGGCCGCGGATACCGTGCCGAAATCGATTACGGCGCAGAAGGCGCGCAGGTCTTCGAGCGCACCGCCGATAGTTGCCAATTCATCAACCATAAGTTCCATTCCAGCCATCTTCTCGCGTTTGAGAAACCATAGCATCCTGTGTCTCACAAAGGCGGCGCGGCCGTGGCGCCGTCTCAATCAAGGAGCAAGGCGATGAACACGAATCTCTCTACCGCAACCAGCACGCCGGGTCCGGCGGTCTTTCAGTGGCTGGCGCCGCTGGCCTACCCGCTGGTCCGTGTCACCGCCGGCTTGCTGCTGATGCCACACGGCGCGCAGAAGCTGTTCGGCTGGTTTGGCGGCCACGGACTTACCGGCACGGGCCAGTATTTCGAAACCGCCTTGGGCATGTATCCGGGCGTTGCATTCGCGCTGCTGGCTGGCCTGATTGAGTTCTTCGGCGGATTGGCGCTGGTGCTCGGCCTGCTGACCCGTCCGGCGGCATTGACTGTCGCAGCCTTCATGGCGGTGATCGTGCCGACACACTTTCCCAACGGCTTTTTCTGGTCTAGCGGTGGTTTCGAGTATCCGCTGATGTGGGGACTGGTCGCGCTCGCCATCTTTTTCCACGGCGGGGATCGCTACTCGCTTGATGCGAAGCTTGGGCTGCGCATTTGAGCGGCCTCACGACGACTTTTCGCCAGCAATTCTAATTATGGCGTGGAAGCCAAGGCTTGTTGGGCGTGAGCGCG
>JAKDMQ010000350.1 GCA_030452265.1 Nitrococcus sp. | reverse complement strand
GCATTATTTATGGTGTAGTTTTAGAGGGTTGATGTTTTTCGGCCAAGCACTAGTTAGGTGCCAGTCTTGCGATGAACCAGACGAGGCGGGCGATTGACCATCAACCGGCCAGACGTTTTCTCTCTGGCCCGGAGTGCCTCGCAAATTGCCGACAAGTCGTTGTTGTAACGCGCGGCGTGGGCCTGACGATGGCGCCTGAGCTCTGCTACGATGGGGTCATTCATGGGAGGCATCTCCAAGTTCTTCAGGTGAACACAGAACAGGACAAACATACCCTGCCGATTCAATGACGCTCGCAATCAGCACTTTCGTCTCCTGCAGAAATTTCGGACTCAACCAGAGCCGAAATATAAACCTCGAAATTGGGGCGGAGATGCTGCCACCAATCCTCAGTGATGGCTTGACGCGCAGCAACCACCAAATCGCGGCTGGACCGTGATGTCAGGTAGCTGATGATAGACGATTCGATGTAGACGGACATTGCCATAGGTCAAAGATACGCCGCATCTCCTCTGGCACCTAGCGCCCAAGCTAAGAGGCGCGAGGGACGAGCGCCCGCTTGAGCGCGAAGTTAGAAGGAAAAGCCCCACGGCGCCACTGCGGGTCGGAGAGGAACTACGCCGGCCGCCTGGCTGATCAAAACCCGCGTCGCGTGAACTCTCCGGATGACTTGGATGGAGCACCGCTCCGCTCTCTGTCTGCCTGATGCTCAAACCTTGGCACGATTCGGCGAGGGAAGGAAACGCTGCGCGCCGGGCTGACTGACACGCCGGCGAAAGCCACCACAGCAGCACCAGAGGGGGCACCGCCCGGGCGAAGCCGTCTTTTACTGCTAACGCCGAAGCTCAGCGGGTGGCCGCATCAGTGGGCGGTCCGCTGGAGCGCCCTGTTGGGCCTGATATTCCGTGAACTTTCGCTGCCGCTACCGTCGCATGCAGTTCCAGACCCAACGCCTTCAGTACTTTGAGGATGGTGCCGAACTCCGGATTGCGTTCGCCGGACAGGGCCTTGTAGAGGCTCTCGCGACCCATACCGGTTTGACGTGCCAGTTCACTCATTCCCTTGGCGCGGGCGATGTCGCCGATGGCCTTGGCGATGAAGGCTGGATCGCCGTCGCTTTCCGCGATGCAGGCATCCAGATACAGGGCCATCTCCTCCGACGTGCGCAGGTGTTCGGCCACGTCGTAGGGATGGGTTACGGTCTTGCTCATGGCTCTGAGTCCTTCCGCCAGCTTCATGGCGGTCTTGATGTCCTTGTCCTGCGTGGATTTGTCGCCGCCGCAGAGCAGGATCGTCAGCACGTTGCCACGCATCGTGTAATACACCCGGTAGCCGGGCCCAACGTCAATCTTCAGTTCGCACACGCCGTCCTTGAGAACCCGGTGTCGACCGGGATTGCCCGCCGCCAGACGCTCGACGCGAGCCTGAATGCGCGCGCGACCGGCCAAGTCTTTGAGGCTATCAATCCAGGTGGCATAGGTCGGCGTGGCCTCAACCTTCATAAGGTAATTGTATCCGCAAGGATACAACTGCCGCAAGCCCACGAGCCCAACAGTCCGCGAGCTCGACAACGGATATGGCGGAGCGATGTGACGGGGGTTTCAGGAAAAGCTGGTCTGACGACGACACTGGCTGCGAGGCCCAATGGATAAGCTCAGCCGCCGCCGGAGCGGGCGAAGCCCGCGGAGGGAACCTTACCCGCGCCAGCGGGTAAGGCGGTCGGCTGCAGCGCCTCGTTGATCGCGCTCCAGGACATCTGGGTATGCATCTCTGTGTCGCACATTCTTTCGAAGCCAAGACGCTCGTAGAACCTCCGCGCTGATGTATTTGTTCGAAAGACGTCCAGTTCCAAAGGTACACCGCGCACGGTAGCCTTTGCTTGAAGTTCTTTGATAAGCCGAGTACCAATGCCTTTGCTCTGAACGTCGGGTAGGAGAGCGATGTTCTGGACGTAAATGCGGTTGCCTTCATTGCGGAACTGCACATAGCCAGCGATGCGGGCATCAATCAAGATTACCAAAGCACTCGATGACGCCAGCTCCGTCGCAAAATTACTTCTCTGCCACTCCTCATTCCAGCCCCAAATCTGTTCGATATGCGACCGGAAAACCGCGCGATGTATTTCGTATAGAGCGGCTTCGTCGTTGCACGTAGCGGGTCGAACATCCATTCCATTTTTTCGATCTAACTCGATGTGGACCCCGCATGCGTCCAGTCGTGCACGGACACATGTGTCCGATATTCTTGGCCGACCCCTCCTAGGGCATTGAGGCACATGGGGAGGGGCTTGGCAAGCGGGACAATAACCATGGATGGGAAAGGGACATGCAGGGACGGCCTCGCTTGATGGACGAGGTGCGTGATCGCATCCGATTCAAGCAGTACAGTATGAGGACCGAGTAGGCCTACGTTGACTGGATTCGCCGGTTCACTCTGTTCATGGCAAACGCCACCCCGTCGAGATCTGACCCTTAACCACAAGCTCGCTGGCATCAGTTGTCGTAGGGCGCATTAGGCCGATCAGGCCGTAATGCGCCGAATGTCTCGGCTCGCCGAGCTGCGCTCGACAATCCTCG
>JAKDMQ010000121.1 GCA_030452265.1 Nitrococcus sp. | reverse complement strand
AGCACTTGGTAGCGGCGCAGAAAAGCCGCGCGGTAGGCATAAACCCCCAGGTGGCGCCGATAGATTCCCACTCCTGTTAGCACCGCCGGCGGACGTCCACTACTAAAGGCGTCGCGATCCCAGGGTATCGGCGCACGCGAGAAATACAGCGCTCGGCGATCAACCGCCATGACCACCTTGACTACATGCGGGCTCGCGAGCTCCCCCGGGTCGCGAATCGGAGTGGCCAGTGTAGCAATCGACACATCCGGACGCCGATCCAGGGCCTCGGCCACCTGCCGCAGCAGTGATGGGGGCATCAGGGGCTCATCACCTTGCAGATTGACCACGATGGCCTCATCGGCAAGCCCTTGGCAGCGCACAACTTCGGCCAAACGATCCGTGCCCGTTGCGTATGCCGGATCGGTCATCACTGACTCGGCCCCGAAGGCCTGACACGCGTCAGCGATGCGCCGATCGTCGGTCGCGACCAAAACCCGTGCCGCACCGCTTGCAACCGCGCGCCGGTGGACATGTTCCAGCATCGGGCACCCGGCAATCATGCGCAGCGGCTTGCCGGGCAACCGCGTGGAGGCATAGCGAGCGGGTATGATTACGCTAAATTCGGTCACGCTCGATTGCCGTCTGTTCGTTGCAGAGCTCGCATGAGCAGGGAGTCCAAAGCTCTTGAGGTCAGGTTGTCCGGTTCGGCCGCCACGGGCAAATACCATAATCCGTCCATGGCCATTTGCCGACACTTAACCGCATCCTTTTCCGTCATAATAATCGGCAATCGCTCGGCAAACTGCAGATCCTTTCGTTGGAACCGATGATGATCCGGGAACGCCTGTGGCACTACCCGATAACCTTGCATCCGCAGCAGCCGGAAAAATCGCTCGGGGTAGCCTATACCCGCTACCGCCCGGACACGCGAGCCCGCCACGGGTGGCTCAACCGCGGAGCAAGCGCCTGCGAGCGCGGCAAGCGCTCCCGGTATCAATCGAAAGGCGTACCCGCCAGCACTTACAGGGCCGCCGTTGCCCAACACCAGATCAACCGGCTGCAGACGCGAGAGTGGCTCGCGCAAGGGTCCAGCCGGCAGGCAATGCCCATTGCCTACGCCGCGCTCGGCATCGAACACCGCAATTTCGGCATCGCGCGCCAACCGATAATGCTGCAGACCGTCATCGCTAATGATGAGATCACAACGTCGCTCCCTGACAAGGAGCTCGGCGGCGGCCACCCGGTCGGCGCCCACCGCGACCGGTGCACTTGTACGCGTGGCAACCAACACCGGCTCATCGCCCATGCGCACGGGGTCGTCCGTTGCATCCACCAGCCGGGGCTTCCCGCCCGTAGCGGCGTTATAGCCCCTAGCGACCACGCCAGGACGGCATCCATAGGCCTGCAAACGCTCCACCATCCAGATGACCAGGGGTGTCTTGCCCGTGCCGCCAACAAATAGATTGCCGACCACGACAACCGGCACGCCGATGCGGTGGCTTCGCAGCCACCCGCGACGATAGGCCGCGGCACGCGCCTGAACCGCGCCGCTGAAACAGGCGGCTAGCGGCCACAACGCCCGGGCAGACCACCCGTTTTTGAGCCAGAACCGCGGCAGATCCGGCATAGCCGCTTTCAGCTCGCGGACACTCAGCCGGCGCGGATGCCGAGCTGCGACGGCGGCGGCGGCCGGTGTCGGCGATATAGGCTGGCATAGAGACCGCTACGGGCCAACAGTTCGCTCTGGGTGCCCACTTCGACCACGCATCCTTCGTCGAGGACAATGATCCGATCGGCATTCTCCACCGTAGACAGGCGGTGACTAATTACCAGGGTCGTGCGCCCGCGCATGAGCGTATCCAGCGCGTGTTGGATCAGGCGCTCGGACTGGGTATCCAATGCGGAGGTGGCTTCGTCGAGGATGAGAACGGGCGCATCCTTGAGAAGCGCCCGTGCGATGGCGATGCGCTGGCGCTGCCCGCCGGAGAGCAGTACTCCATTCTCGCCGACTCGGGTTTCAAACCCCTGGGATAATCCTTCGATGAACGTCCGGGCATTTGCCAGCTCGGTGACCCGTCGCACCTCATCCATCCCTACGTCGGCTAGGCGCCCATACGCTATGTTGCCCGCAATCGTGTCATTGAACAGCGTTACCTGCTGGCTCACCAGGGCGAATTGCGAGCGCAAAGCGGCCAGCCGATAGTCAGCGAGAGCCACTCCATCGAGCAGGATGCGTCCAGCGGATGGCTCATAGAAGCGCGGCAGCAGATTGGCGAGCGTGGTTTTGCCGCTGCCCGAGGGTCCAACGATGGCTACGGTCTCGCCAGGCTCGATACGAATATCGATTCCGCGCAACACCTCACGAGCGCCGCTGCGGTAGGCAAAACGCACGCCCTGGTACTCGATCCGCCCGCAAGCCCGGCCAAGCTCCAAGCGGCCGCCATCCGTTTCAGGTTCCTCATCGATCACCTCAAATAGGCTCTCGCCCGCCGCGAGCCCCTTTTGGATCAATGCATGGACTTGCGTCAGTCGCTTGAGCGGAGGCTGCAGCAGCAGCATCGCGGTAATGAAAGAGACGAATGCCCCGACGGTGATGTTCGTGACACCCCCACCCAGTGTCGCCAGGTAGATTACGACGGTCAGCGCGACTGCAGCCACGAGCTGCACCACCGGCGTGCTCACCGCCTTGATTGCGACGAACTTCATGAACTGCCGGCGATTACGCTCGTTTGCCGGCTCGAAGCGGCGACGCTCGTAATCCTGAGCGCCGAAAATCTTGATCACCTCGTGACCATCAATCACCTCTTCGGCAACGTACGCCACGCTGCCGACGCTCCTTTGTATTCTATGACTGATGCGCCGGAAGCGCTTGCTGACATACAAGACCACCAGCGCCATCACGGGCCCCAAGGCGAGCAAGCTTAATGCCAAATGCCAGCTCACGTAGAACATGTAGGCCATCAGAAACACGGCCGTCGCCGTATCGCGCACAACCGTAATAAGCGCATCGGCTCCAGCACTGGCGACTTGCTCGGCGTTGTAGGTGAGCTTCGAGAGCAGCATCCCCGAAGAGGCGTCATCATAGTAACGCTTGGGCAAGGTCAGCAGGCGGTCGAACACCTCGGCGCGCAGGCGCTTGATCACGTTGCGACTGATCCAGGCCGTACCGTAGCTCGCGGCGAAATTAGTCAACCCCCGCAACACGAAGAGCGCAAGCAGCCCCAGTGGAATCAGCCGCATCATCGTAGGATCCCGAGCGACAAAGCCGGCATCCAGCATGGGCTTGATCAGCCAGGCGAATACCGTCTGACTCGCGCCGGTAATGACCATGGCGATCAGCGAGAGAAGACCTATGAGCCAGTACTCTCGACTATAGCCAAACAAACGCCGGTAAATGTTGCGCCGGTCCGCGCTGTTATTCCAGCTACTCAATATGTTCATTGCCCCGGTTATGCTGCCCACTCGCTACTAGACCCTCGTGAGGCTCCAATAATACTGGATTTCCGGGTACGTTCGAAATGACGGCGTTCACGGTTGCAGGTGATAATAGCCTCCCCGATCCCGGCGCAGCCGGGCGCGCACGCGGTAACCGCCAGCGCCTAGGACCAACTGTATGGCGCCGTCGCGGTCCGTTCGCAGCACTCGCACGCCGAGCAAGCGGTAGCGACTGACAATCTCCGGCGCAGGCAGCCCATGCGCATTGTTACGACCCACGCTTAGCAGCGCGAGGCTTGGATGGACGCGGCGCACGAATGCAGCGCTGGAGGAGGTCCGGCTGCCATGATGGGGCACCATCAACACATCCGCCGAGAGGTGCTGGATCTGCTTTAATAGCTTCTGCTCTCCGCTGCGCTCTAAATCGCCTGGAAGCAGCAGTGCCGCACCCGCGCTCGCAACGCGGATGACACAGGAGGCCGCATTGCCGCGCAGGCCGCGCGCGCTGGGGGCGAGCACGCGAAAACGCACACCGTCCCAGCGCCATGCCTGGCCTCGGGCACATAGCCGCGCACCGGGCGGAGCCTCTGCAAACGCCTCCCCGATCAGCACATCGTCAACCGGCAACGCGGCAAGCAGCGTCGCCAAGCCGCCGGAATGATCATCATCGGCGTGGCTGACGATCACGCGATCAACTTGCGCTATCCCCAGAGAGCGCAGAAACGGCACCAGTGAGACGCGCGCCGCCGAGGAATTGCCACCCCACGCGGGGCCGGTATCGTAGACCAGTACATGTCCGGCCGTGCGCACCACTACGCTAGTCCCTTGTCCCACGTCCAGCATTGTCACCCAGGCTTCCCCGAAATCCGGCCCTGTGCGGCTACCGACCAGCAGCGGGACAAGCAGCGGCAATACCAGCACTCGGCCAGGAAACCCGCTGGGCAACAACAGCAAACCCGCGCCCAGCGCACCCAGCGCAACGCTCCAGGGCACTGGGGTGGGCAGCGCGATCAGCGGCTGCACGGCATGCACCAAGTGCTCGAGACCGATCAGCAGAATCTGAATCGTCAAGGCCAATCCCTGCACCAGTAGCGCGCCGAGCTCGGGATAAACGAACAATAGCGCGGTGCCGAGCAAGGCCCCTGGGGCTAACAGCAAGTCGACCAGCGGAATGGCGGCGAGATTGACCACTGGGCCGATTAAGGAGCTGCGTTGAAAGTAGATCGACATGATCGGCAGCAGCCCCAGGGCAATTGCAAACTGTAAGCGCACTATCTCCCGCCCGCGGCCCCGGCCGGGACGGCGGCGCACGATCAGCAAAATCACGGCCACGGCGGTGAAGGAGAGCCAAAAACCGGGGCCAAGCGGGGCAAACGGATCAAGGACCAATACCGCCGCCATCGCACTCCACCACGCCCGCAGATACCCGATGCGGCGCCGCGCAAGCCGTGCGCCTGCCAGGACTGCGAGTGTAATCAGAGCGCGCTGAGTCGGCACCGAAAAGCCCGCGAGCGCGGCATAGCCGGCCGCGACCAACGTGCCGGCGAGGGCCTGGGCGAGCGGAGTCGGCAGCCAGAGCGGCGCGAGCGGCAGGCGCCGCCACAGCCCCCCGACGAGCCAGTAGACCAACCCCGCCACCAGCATGATGTGCGATCCCGAGATGGCGACCAGGTGAGTGATGCCGGCGGCGTTGAGATCGTGCCAGGTACTCGAGTCAATGCCGCGGGTGTCTCCCGTGACCAGCGCGGGCAGCACGCCGGAGCCGGATTGCCCTTCCAGCACCGCCGTGATGCGCCGGGAAATGCGCTCGCGCAGCGCATCCATGCTCCACTCGACGCCAAGTTGCCGCGCTTGCCCCGTATCGCGCACGTAGCCGGTGGCGTCGATGCGGTTTTGGAACAGCCAGCGCTCGTAGTCGAAGCTGCCTGGATTCATCAGCCCGCGAGGCTGCCTCAGCTTCACCCTCCAGCGCCAATGCTCGCCGGGGTGGACATCTGGCGCGCGGCCGTACCAAGAGAGGCGGATGCTTCGCGGTAGCGGACGTTGCGCGGGATAGTCAATAATTCGGGTGGGCCGAACCAGAAAACGCTGCCGCACCGCCGTGTGCTCTGGCAGCCCGATCACTACGCCTTCCAGGACCAGGAGCCGGCCATCGAGCGCCCTGGGCAGCCGGCTCTCGAGGGCCCAGGCCGCGGCCGCCGCCGCCCATGCGACACCCAACGCGAGCAGGCCGAGCTGGCGCGCACGGCCCCGGGCAAGGCCCAGCGCCAACAAGGGTACGAGCGCAAGCGCGAGCCAACCGGCCAATGGCCAGGGCAAAAGCTGAAAGCCAATTACGCCAATTGCGAAAGCCGCCATCCCTGCGCTGCCCCCGGCCTTCCGTTGCCGAGCTATGTTAAATTAGCGGTGTCATGCGCTGCGGCGGGTGGAAGCGTTAAATGCCGAGGCAGTTCCTTAGGCAACACCTCCCGGATGTCGACAAGGTCCTAGCCCGCAGGGAGCTCCGTCCGCTGGGGAGACTGCTCGACGATCCCTATCTCTTGCACCTCAACCGCAGATCCGTTGCGGGCGGTGTGGCATGCGGACTGTTCGTGGCATTCATCCCACTGCCCGGGCAAATGTTGATGGCCGCGATGCTTGCCATCCTGCTGCGCGCCAACCTCGTTATCTCCGTGGCTCTGGTGTGGATTACCAATCCGATCACCATGCCGCCCTTCTTCTACTTAAGCTACATGGTCGGGACCTGGGTCATCGGCTCGCCCGTAACCATTCACGCCGGCTTCGAGCCTACCGTGCAGTGGTTCTGGGCGCAATTCGCGCGGATCTGGAAACCACTGATGGTCGGCTCTCTCACCATCGGTTCTCTGCTTGCCCTGGCAGGCTACGGCAGCGTCCACTTGCTGTGGCGCCTGCACATCGTCTACCAGCTCAGGCGCCGGCGCAAGCGCCGCGCGAGCCGCTCGCGTCCTCTCATCGGCAACCATCAGAGCAAAGGCACCCGCTCAGGCCTGTGACGGCCAGACGCCGCGTTCAAATACGGACTCGGCGCTGCGCTTCATCGATGGCGCCCTCCTGCAGCACACCATCATAGAGCTCCAACACACGGTCCATGCGCGCGGCGAGCGAGTGATCATGAGTGACCATGACAATGCTGGTCTTGAGCTCGCGATTGAGCTCGCACAGCAGATCGAAAACCTGGTCCTCGGTCTGCCGGTCCAGATTGCCGGTCGGCTCATCGGCGAGCACACAGGCCGGGCGCGTGACCAACGCCCGTGCAATAGCCACCCGCTGGCGCTCGCCTCCCGAGAGCTCCCCCGGTTTATGCGCAAACCGTTTGCGCAACCCGACGCGGGCAAGAATCGCCTCGGCCTCATTGGTCGCGCGGCGCACTCGTGTGCCACGTATGAGCAACGGCATGGCCACATTTTCCACCGCGGTGAACTCGCCCAGCAAGTGGTGGAACTGATAGATGAACCCAAGTGCCCGGTTGCGCAGTCGCCCGCGCGCGGCCGCGCCCAAAGCGGTCATCGGCTCTCCCACGACTTCTACAGTACCCTCGGACGGCTCATCCAAGCCACCCAGGATGTGGAGCAGGGTGCTCTTACCAGCGCCGGAGCGGCCAACGATCGCAATCTGCTCACCCTCACGCACGCTCATCTCGACCCCGCGTAGGACATCGACGTGCAGGCTCCCTTCCCGAAACACCTTGGAGAGCTGGCGGCAGCTTAGAGCCGGTACGCTAAGGGAAGGCTGCGAATGCTCACTCATAACGCAATGCCTCCGCGGGCACGGTGCGCGCCGCACGTTCGGCTGGGTAGAGCGTCGCGAGCAATGACAAAATCAAAGAGGCAATCGTGATATGCATGACATCGCTCGGTTGCAGATCCGAAGGCAGATTACTGATCAAATACACATCGGCGGGCAGAAACTGGACATGGAATAAATGTTCGATTGCCGGCACGATGGTCTCCACATTGAGCGCAAGCCCCACCCCGCCTAGCACGCCAAGCGCCGTGCCAATCGTCCCGATCAACGCGCCCTGCACGATGAACACGCCCATGATCGTGCGCGGAGTTGCCCCGAGCGTGCGCAGTATGGCGATATCGGCCTGCTTGTCGGTAACCACCATGACCAGCGTAGAGACGATGTTGAACGCGGCCACACCCACGATGAGCATAAGAATCACGAACATAACGGTCTTCTCCATGCTCACCGCGCGGAAAAAGTTGCGGTTGTACACGGTCCAATCGGTCACTCGATAAAAGCCTGGCAAGCTGGCTGTCACCTCGCGCGCCAATCGCGGTGCGGCCAGCACGTTATCGAAGCGCAGCCGAATCCCGCTAACACCGTTACCGGTGCGAAACAATAGGCGCGCGTCGTCGAGATGCATCAAGGCAAGCGAGCGGTTGTACTGGCTCATGTCCACCTCGAAGATGCCGACGACTTGGAAGCGTCGGACCCGAGGCAAAATGCCGGCCACTGAGATTCGCGCCTCGGGCGTAACCACGGTGACACTGTCGCCGACCTGCACACCGAGCATCCTCGCCAACCCGCCGCCCAGTATGATGCCGAATGCGCCCGGCTCGAGTCTGGAAACATCGCCCGCCACGATTTTGTCGAGCACCTCGGATACCGCGGGCTCCTCAGCCGGCAGGATGCCCCGTACCAGCGCCCCAGTCACCGCCGAGCCGTGGGCCAGCATGACCTCGCCAGAGACGTACGGCGCGGCACCCTCCACATGCGGCTGCGCGCGCAAATCCCGCGCGATCTCCCGCCAGTCCTCGATGGGTCCAGAGAAGGAAGTCACGGTGGCATGCGCAACCATCCCCAGGATGCGCTCGCGAAGCTCATGCTCGAAGCCGTTCATCACGGACAGTACCGTGATCAGCGCCGTCACGCCAACGGCGATGCCGAGCATCGAGGTTAAGGAAATAAAGGACACGAAGTGGTTGCGCCGCTTCGCCTTGGTATAACGCAGGCCGATATATAGCTGCAGCGGTCTGAACACGTTCGATTCACTCTGGCTAGAGGCGCTCACATCGCCAATGAGCTCGGGACGGCACAGCGTATCAGGAAATGATCGCGATATCGCAAGCGGCCTAGCGTAATGCAACGATGCGAACGGCGGCGGATGGGAAATGTGAGCTATTCGATATTTCGAATGAACACGATGCCCCAAGGTGTGACAAAACAGGAGGAGCAATCAATGAAGCGAGCCGCTTTTGCCTTGGGTCTGTTGCTGGCGATTCTCGGCCAGTCCGCCGTCCACGCCGAGCGCCTACAGATCAACACGCCCGAGCACCCCAACGCCGAAACGCTGCAAGTCCCGGTGCGCGGAACCACGATGGGGCAAGTGAAGCAGCACTTTGGGATGCCTAGGCGGATCTTCCCCGCGGTCGGCGAGCCACCTATTACGCGCTGGGTGTATCCGCAGTTCGTCGTCTACTTCGAACGTGACTGGGTGATCCATTCCGTGCAGACTTATACTCGGCTCAACGGGAAAACCCTTGCGCGAAATAGCGCGCGCAACCACTAAGCGCCTCCAGATCGTAGCCACCCTCGAGCACGATGGCTATGCGCGGGCGCAAAGGGGCAAGTGCCTGTCCGATGGCTAAGTAGTCCTGCGGATGCAGTCGCACAGGGTCATCCTGAATGGGATCCGTAGCCGCAGTATCAAAACCTAGCGACACAACCAGAAAATCGAGCGCAAGTACTTCGAGGCGATCGAGCAAGCGCCGCAGCCGTTCGAGGTAGCCCGAGCCGTCCACACCCGGCGGCAGCGACTCGAGCGTCGCAAAAGCCGAGCCCGGATGCATACCCGCATCCAGGTATGGATAGTTGCGCCACGGATCCACATGCAACGAAAAATAGGGCGCGCGTTCACTGGAGAGCTCCGCGCTGCCCTCCCCCAGGTGATAGTCCAGATCCAGCACGGCACAACGCCCAACCCTCGCCAGGACCTCGGCCGCCACATAGGCGTTATTAAAGAGGCAGTAGCCTCCGTAACGGCGCCGACCCGCATGATGACCAGGGGGTCTACACAACGCCACTGCATCGCGCCCGGTCTCGAGAAGCGCCTGGGCCGCCCGCTCGGCGGCCGCGGCGGAACAAAGCGCCGCGCGCAAGGATGCGGCGCTTAGCGGAGTGCCGGTCTCCTTGCAATACATGCCCCCGCGCAGCCGCAACGGCGCTACGGAAAGGTCTGCATGGAAAATTGCGGGAATGTATTGCTCACCCTCGTGCAGGCGCTCACTCAGCTCCACCAGGAAGCGAATGTAGTCTGCATCATGCAGTCGCCGTACATTCTCCCACGCCAGATTTGCTATCGTCTGGACATCGAGATCCCAGGCGGCTACCAGCCCCTCGAGCACGCGCTCGACCCGGTTCGCCACCTCCGGATGATCCACACCAGGATAGCCATCGGAGAGATCTCGCCGCGGCTGATGTTGGACATGGAGTGCCGGCAAAAAAAGTGGAATGGAATCAGTCGGCATGGCGTCCCACCCGAGCACAACTAAGTCGCCAACATTCTATTCACTGTCGGGTTACCGGGATAGCCGCAGGAACAACGCATGCTGAGCGTGACATGCAGAGAAGCGATACATGTAGCATCAAGGACTTACTCGGTAGGCGAACGGTAAACCCGAGATTGCACCATTCCAAGAACGAGCCGGGGCTAGGCAAAAAACCCCTGCAGATACCAGGCACACTCGTCCCGGCGCTCGCGGAAGATCCATAGCCGCTCGCCGGTGGCGTTGCGGGCGACGTAGTAGTCCCGGGCGCAGTCCGCGCCGTCCCACCAACCGGATTCAATGCGCTCGGGACCCTGCTGCAGCACCAAGGGTCCGCGCCAGAGCGGCTGCCCGTTTCGGCTCTTGAGCGCCCGCGGCTGCAGCAGTAGCCACAACGGCCGCTCGGTCACGATAGCAGCCGGGCTTTCCCGACCCGGTGCAACGTAGCGCCAGGCACGCTCCGGGCGATGTGCCGCGCGCACTTGGAGCCCCTGGATGGCACACTCCCCAAACCGGGCTGAGAGCCGCTCCACCAGGGTGCCCCATTCCTCGACCTTGTCTCGACCCTCACTTACCAGGCTCCGCTGACACGAGGGCAGGCGCTCGATATGACGGGTGGCGAGAAGCAAACTGCTAACCGGCGCGGGCAGAGGGAGGCGTTCAAGCCGCTGCCGTGTGAGCTCCAGCAAGCGGGCGGGATCGCGGCTGCACGCCATCAGCCCCACGGAGAATGCGGTGGCGCCGCGGTGGCGGTGGCGCAGGCGGATCGCAATGCGCCGGCTGCCTGATTCGATGCCCCGGAGGTAGCCGCAGAGCTCAAGAATCAGG
>JAKDMQ010000349.1 GCA_030452265.1 Nitrococcus sp. | reverse complement strand
TCATGCCAGTCGAGCGCAAGATCAATTTTGTCCTGCTCACGGCGCACGCGAGCGCTTATCCCGCCATCATCACCCACCGCGGCATCGAGCCGGGCGGTCAGATCTTGGGGCGTGCCGGTGAGTTTGACCGTACCGCGGGGACTGGTGAATCTAGGCTCCCCTTGCAACGGCCAGCGCAGCGCCTGCCAGTCGCCCTGCAGATCCAGCTCGGGCTGCTTGGCACTGAGGTCAACTTGGCCATTGGCCTGCAAGCGGGCTGGTGTACCTACCACTTTGAGCGCCAGGCGGCGGATAGCGATGATCTGCCGTTGCAGACCGCCGTCGAGCATGAGCTTGAAAGTCCCCTGCGCGGGGTCGATGACCGTTGCCCGAGCGCTGTAGTCGATGTCCGAGGCCCGCCCCTTGGCGTGCGCCGTGGCACTTAGAGTCAAGCTCGGCAGCTCGGCGCCGATCGCCCGCAGCTCGATGGTATTGAGCTGCACCTCGGCTTGGAAGTGCGGGTCTGCCAGGACATCGTTCAGCACCACTCTGGCGCGCGTGCTATAGGGCGCCTCGATACGCTGCTCGACGTGCAGTTCCTGCAGGCTGCCGCTGAGCGTCATGTGACCCACCGCCGTTGGATAGTCCGGCAGCCGCGCTTGCCAGTGCAGCTCGCCCCGGGTGGGATGAACGCCTTGCGGCTCGATCATCGCGTGGCCGTGGATAGCGAACAGCGGCCCATGAGCCCGAAGCTTGTCGACATGCAGGCCGCGAGTGTCGAGACCGGCTGCCAGCTCGGCGTGCTGAATAACGAATGGCTTGCTCCCAGGGGCACGGTATTCGAAGTGCCGCAAGGCAATGTCGTGCAGCTCGATGGCGATCGGCGGCTGCAGCAGCGCACCGAAGTCGATCGGCGCGCCTGTCGGTTCTTCCTCCACGGGTTGGGTCCCATAGCTGGTAAGGATGACATTGCGCACATGCAGCCGTTCGATCACCACCTCGCCGATGATCAAACGCGACGGCGACCAGTCAAAATTTATAGAGTCCGCGGTAAGTCGAGACGATGGGGTCTCGAGTTTCAAGTTATGGATCGTCAACGGACCGATCAGCCGCCCTTCGACCGCGCTCACGGCAAAGCGCTCTGGCATCAACCCATGTATCTGCCGTAGCGTAAACTCAAGGCCGGCCTCGGTTGTCAGCACCCACCCTAGCACCAGCGCCAGCATTCCGAGCACGGTGGCGATCAGGCTGAGCACGCTCGCCGCGATAGAGCGCATGATCAAATATCCGGACCAATGCTGAAGTGGATTCGAAACGGGTCCCTGCCGTCAAGCGGGCGGGCAAAATCGAGTCGCACCATCCCTACCGGCGAGCGGTAGCGCAGGCCGATGCCGACACCTTTTTTCAAGCTGGGTGTCGGGTCGAGGGCGGCGTCACCGGCATCGAAGAAGACCGCGGCCCCGAAATCACCAATGAAAAGATAATCCGCTTCGATACTGCCTACCAGCAGATAGCGCCCGCCGATGTCCTTACCATCGGCGTTGGTTGGGCTCAAGGTTCGAAATGCATAACCGCGCACGCTTTGTGCGCCACCGGCATAAAATCGTTGCGACGGCGGCAACTTGCTGAAATCGGTAACGGCCGTGGCACCGTAATCCGCCCTCAGCAATAATCTACCACGCGCTGCCCACGGCACCACGGCGCGCCCGCTCAAGGTAGCCTGCAGAAAGCTCGTGCTCGAGAGCACCCGCTGCGCGGCGCCGCGCACGTCCAACGACCAGCTATACCCCTTGCGGGTGAACAACGGATCGTCAGCGACCTGGCGTGAATAAGTAATTCCAGGGCTCAGCAAGTGCGAAGTCTGGCTGGGACCATTTCCAAAGAAGTACCGCTCCCGTCTGAGCTCCAGCCACAAGCGCCGGCGCCCGCCCAGCCAGTTCTGATTGAGGCTGCTGCCGATGACGTATTGCCGCGAGGTTGCATCGGCGATAATGAGCCGGCCGACGGTGGCCGTGAAATCAAGATATTCACTGGCGACGTCGCCGATCGGGATCTTGTACTGTGAGCCGAGCCTGGCTGTTATGAGCGATAGCTCTAGATCGGTACGAAAGCTATGGCCGCTACGTGTCACCCGCGGAAATTCTACCCCCAGGCCCAGCCGTGGACCGGTATTAGTGCCATAGCCTAAGCTTACGCGGTATTTTTGCGACTCTTCGGGCGTGGTTTTTACCGTCACCGGCACATGCCGATTTTTTGCCTTTTTGCGATTGGCTTGCAGCTCGATTTGTTTGAAATAGCCACTGTTGGTCAGCGCAATTTGCAAATCGAGCAGTTTGCTAGTCTGGAATGGGGTACCGCGCTTAACTTGCGCAAACTTATCGATGAACCGCGGATCGAGAATATTCTGCTCAATCGTGACATCACCGAAATAGTAACGCGGCCCGGTGTCCAGGATGAGGTAGATTTCAGCGCTGCGCTGGGCGGGCTTGACGAGAATCTGGCTGCGAATGTAGCTCGCATCGATATAGCCGATGGCGTAGGCGGCATCCAGCAGATTTTCCTTGAGCGTCGAATATTTCTGCTGCCGCAGTATTTGGCCCTCGG
>JAKDMQ010000120.1 GCA_030452265.1 Nitrococcus sp. | reverse complement strand
CGGTTGCTGGAAACGCTCGCCGCGCTCGATGTCGAAACTCACGCCGTCTTAACTCGCTGGGCCGAGGTGACCATACGCGAGGAGACTCGCTTCTCGGCTCGAGAGGTCGGGGCGCTGGCAAGCGTGCTGCATCGTTGCGAGAACCAGGGTGCGCTGATCGCCAGTGGGTCGTTCCGTCACGATGGGATGATCGTGGCGCCGTGTAGCATGAAGACCTTGGCGGCGATTCGCCACGGGTACGCCGACGGGCTGGTCGCCCGGGCCGCCGATGTGACCCTGAAGGAACGTCGCCGCCTCGTTTTGCTGATCAGGGAGACTCCACTGAACGAGATCCACCTCGAGAACATGCTCGGGCTCACCCGCATGGGCGCGATCATCGCCCCGCCGGTGCCCGCCTTCTACGACCATCCGCGGACTATCGATGACCTCGTCGACCACACGGTAGGCCGTATCCTCGATCTGTTCGATCTGAGCATGCCGAATCTGCGCCGGTGGACGGGAATGTCGCGCAACGGCGTGCGATCGTCCCCAGCCGGTGCGGTTGCCCCCACGAATGGGAGCCCATCGTGAGCGAAACCGCCCACCACTACACGCAACCAGAGCTGACGACAGGGACGCTGCCTGGAGGCGTCGGTGCGTACCTCGACGGCACCGACCTCTTAGCGAAGACGCAGGCGTTGCGGCTGTCCACCGTCCATGAATCCGGCTGGCCCCACGCGGCCCTGCTCAGCGCCGGTGACGTGCTCGCGGTGTCACCCCAACGGATCAGGTTCGTCGTCTTCCCAGAGTCGACTACGACCGCCAACCTGGTGCGCGACGGACGGCTTACGCTGACGCTGTCGCTCGACGGCGGTATGTGCGAACTATTGATGCGGGCGCGTCGACTCGATCATACCTCGCCCGATGTGCCGCTCGCGTTCTTCCAGGCCGACGTCGAATTGGCGAAGCTCCACCGCGCGGCGTATGCCGCTATCACGAGCGGTATCACCTTCGCCTTGCACGATCCCTCAACGGTGCTGCGTCGCTGGGAACGCCAGATCGCAGCGATGCGCGAGGCGGGCTGACCATCACCGCTACTAGAAGGAGCGACGATCGCGTGCGCGCCTACTAGGATCTTCGTGAGTTTCTCAGCGTGCTGGAACAGGAACGGCAACTGCTGCGGATTACCGACCAGGTCACACTCGAACCCGACCTCGGAGCGGCGGCCTGCGCACTGGCGCAGATTGGCGAGCGCAGCCCGGCCATCCATTTCAGTAACATCGCCGGTAATGACGACGCCCGCGTCGTCATGAACGTGCATGGCTCGTGGCTCAACCACGCGTTGGCGCTTGGTCTCGGCAAGGAGACGTCGCCGCGTGATCAGTTCCTCGCCTTCGTCGATGGCTACCGGAAGTACCCCGGCGAGCTTAAGCGGGTCACCGGCGCTCCGTGGCAGGAGGTCGTGGTTGATAAGGACATCAACCTCTATGACCTGATCCCACTGTTCCGGCTCAACCGGGGTGATGGTGGCTACTTCCTCGACAAGCCCTGCGTTGTGAGCCGCGATCCCGACGACTGGGACAACGATGACGTCGAGAATGCCGGCATTTACCGGCTCCAGGTCAAGGGCCGGAACCGGCTGGGGATCCAAACCGTGCCGCAGCACGACATCGCTGTGCAGCTCGCCCACGCCGAGGCGCGCGGTGAAGACCTGCCGGTTGCCATCGCTCTCGGCAACGAGCCGCTAATTACACTGATGGCGGCGACGCCGATGCTCTACGACCAGCTCGAGTACAAGATGGCCGGGGCCATGCAGGGTAAGCCGTACCGCACCGTTAAGACGGAGAAGGGTCTCGACGTGCCGTGGGGCGCCGAGTACGTCCTCGAGGGTCGAATTCTCGCCGGCCGGCGCGAGATCGAGGGTCCGTTCGGCGAGTTTCCCGGTTACTACTCCGGCTGCCACCAGTATCCCGTGATCGAGATCGACCGCGCGTCACACCGCAGGGACCCGATCTACGACGCCGTGTATGTCGGGCGGCCGTGGACTGAGATCGACTACCTGCAGGCGATGACGACCAGCGCGCCGATCTTCGCCCAACTGCACGACACCTTCCCCGAGGTCGTCGCGGTTAACGCTCTCTACACCCACGGGCTTGCCGTCGTTATCGCGACCAAGACACGCTATGGCGGCTTCGCCAAGGCCGTCGGGATGCGGCTCCTCTCGACGCCCCACGGCTTGGGCTACGCCAAGGTCATCATCGTCGTCGATCACGACGTCGATCCGTTCGACCTCAAGCAGGTCATGTGGGCCATGTCGGTCAAAGTGAACCCCGCCGCCGACGTCGTGATCGTGCCGAACCTCTCAGTGAACCTGCTTGACCCGGCCGGTCAACCAACTGGGATAGTCCACAAGATGATCATCGACGCCACCACGCCGATCGCCCCGGACGTGCGCGGGAACTACGGAGAGGAGCTCGACACGCCTGACGGGACGGACGTCTGGCATGCCAAGCTCACCGATTTGATCGCGGACCTGGCGCAATGATCAGCCCTGCGGAACCCGTGCCGGCTGAGTGCCCACGCTGCCGGGCGACGAAGATCGAGGTCCGGAGCACCTCTCCGGTGGCCGGCGTCTGGACCATCTGGGCGTGCTTGACGTGTCTCTACGCTTGGCGCTCGACCGAGCCGATCGAGAACACGAATCCGGACCACTACCCGGTCCCCTTCCGGCTCGATCCGAGCCAATTCTCGGACCTGCCCGTCGACCCGGCGATCCCGCCGCCACGGAAGTCGGACCACTGATGCAGGAAATGAGTCCAGTCGATTGCTGCCCATTTGCTCCCGTCGTACGACTGCACCGGTCCGACAACAGCAAATGACGTGACGGATTGGAGCTGCCCCCAAATCTCTACGGGAGTCACAGGATCTGGTCTAGGAAGCCGTGGCTACGTTTCCGCGTTCATGAAGACGCCGACGTGATGTCCGTCTGGTAGAACTTGAACGTGTTTTCCGCGCCAGGGCGATCGGCGGCAATCGCGAGATAGCGATCCACAACTTCGTTGACGAAAACCGGCCGCTCGGCCTCGGGCAGGTGGCCGTTCCAGGCGATCAATCCCACCGAGCAGAAATCAAAAAACGCCTTGCGCGAGTCGAACTGCCAGCGCTTCAACTCCGTGTGAACGCGCAGCGTGCGCAGGCCGCTGCGCGCGGCCGCCGCCGCGTATTCCTCCGGCGTCCAGCGCAGATAGGGGTCGTCGAAATCCCGAAAATGCGCGCACCAGCGGGGCGACTTGCGCGTATCCTCGACCACGCTTTCCAGACTCTTGCACTCGCCGTTAGTAACCAGGCGCAGCTGCGCACGGGCTCCGGTCTTCATCGCCGCACGGATAGAGCGCAACGCGGCATCCTGATCCGGCACCCAGTGCAGTGCGTTGAAAGAGACAACGAGGTCGAACCGGTCTCTGAAAGGCAGGGCGCGCGCGTCGGCCACCTCGAATCTCAGATTGGGGTGCGCGGTGACGCCGAAGTGGGCTGCGGCGAAGGCGATCATGGCGTGCGAGGGGTCCACACCGATTACCAGGCCCTGGGGAACGCGCGCGGCGATCATCGCGGTGACCTTGCCATCGCCGCAGCCGACGTCAAGCACCTGCTCGTCGCCATTCGGCGCAAGAAGCGCCAGCACCTCGTCGGCCATCGCCTTCCGCAGGCCCGACAGGCGCGAATAGCCCGTCGCATCCCATTCGGTTATGTGCCGCCTCCCCGCTTTCACTATAGTGACCATGCCACAGCCCAGGAGGTGTGACAAAGGCCGTAGCAGATTCCCAAGCGATTCGCTGAGGGTTGATAATGTCGCCGTTTTCTTTTACCGCGCTACCCGCTTGTGGGCCTTTGCTATTTGCGGGCGCCGACCTGGTCTTCGTTCAAGCTGCAGTTCTATTGCAACGGTCACGGCTGGTTGGCACAAATGCTCAAGGCCGAAGGCGTTGGCATTACTACTTTAGGCTAGCAACATTCTACCAATTGCAGCTTGCGGCTATGAATTATGGAGTAGATAGTTGGCGGGCCATCTTCGATCCGGACCTGCAACCGCTGCTGCACAACCGTTTGCTGCTCGACGCATTACTGACATATTGAGCTGATCCGTTTTTGCATCAGCGAAATGCTTGAAAACAGCGCTCGATCGAACTATATGAAGAGGGTTACTCTCAGGACATGTCGGGGTGTTGCCTTGATGCGGCAAAAATTCCGTACGGTAATTTTGCGGGAAATAAGTTCTTATCATATCCGGCTACGCAATGGCGCAGTTCTCCACCAGGGATATGTCGAGCACAAAGCCAAAGCAACTATACCCAAGCTTAGCAAACCGGTGTTGCGACGACTCGTTGAACAGTGGGAGGCATCATGGACCAGCACTTGACCGGCATCGGCGCGTTGCATGACGCAGTCACTAACAAGGGCACCGCCTTCACGCGCAAAGAGCGCAGCGCGCTCAAGATCGAGGGCCTGCTACCCGCGGCAGTGGATGACTTGGACACCCAGATCGAGAGGGTTTTGGAGCATCTCGCCGCTAAACCCGACAACATCGAGCAGTACATCTACCTCCAGGAGCTGTGCGACCGCAATGAAACGCTGTACTACGCGACGTTGATGCGCGATCCGGCGCGCTTCGTGCCCATCGTGTACGACCCCACGATCGCTGACGCCTGCCTCACCTACGGTCACATATACCGTCGTCCGCAAGGCATGTATCTCACCAAAGAGATGAAGGGCCGCTTCGCCGAGGTGCTGGCAAACTGGCCCTCACGCGACATCCGATTCATCTGCGTCTCCTCAGGCGGGCGAATCCTTGGGCTCGGCGACATCGGTGCGAACGGCGCGCCGATCCCGATCGGCAAGTTGCAGCTCTACACCGCCTGCGCCGCCGTGCCGCCGGACGGGTTGCTGCCAATCCACTTTGACATCGGTACCACCAACGCGAAGCTGCGTGCCGATCCGCTCTACACCGGCTTACGCGACGAGCCGCCCTCACCGAATGAGATTGACGCGCTGGTCGACGAGTTCATGGAGGCTGCCAATCAAGTATTCCCTGGTGTATGCGTACATTTCGAGGATTGGAAGGGCACCGACGCAATCCGTCTACTGGCACGCTACCAGGACAACTACCTTGTCTACAACGATGACATCCAAGGTACTGCGAGCGTTACTATCGCAGGCCTGACCACCGCGCTCCAAATTAAGGAGGAAAAACTCGCGCAGCAGCGCATCCTGTTCGCCGGTGCCGGTTCCGCGGGTATTGGCATCGCCAACATGATCGTCGAGGCGATGCAGGATGAAGGACTAAGTCAGGCCGACGCCCGCGCACGCATCGCTATGTTCGACGCCAATGGCCTGCTCCAAAGTGACCGTCGCGATCTCAGCTCGTCGCAGCAGGTCTACGCGAAAGATCTGCCGGCGACGACGGACCTTGCCGAAGCCGTTAAGGCGTTCAAGCCGACCGTTCTGATCGGCGTCAGCACGACACCGGGCTTGTTCACCGAGGACGTCGTCAAAGGCGTCGCTGTCAATACCGATCGCCCGATTATTTTTCCGCTTTCGAACCCGACCGACAAGGCGGAGTGTACGCCCAATCAGGCCTATACGTGGACCGGGGGCAAGGCGCTGTTCGCAGCCGGCGTGCAGTTCCCCGACGTGAGCGTGAACGGTAAGACCTTCCACCCCGGTCAGGCCAACAACTTCTATATCTTCCCCGCCTTCGGCCTAGCCGTGTATGCAACCAGGCCCAAGCGCATCGACGACAAGATGTGGATCGCCGCCGCCCGCGGCTCGGCCGATCAGGTCGATCAGGCCTCGCGCGCGAAGGGTATGCTCTTCCCGAAGCAGAGCGAGATTCTCGAGACCGAGATTACCACGGCGACCTGCATCGCCGAGCACATCTTCGATCGCGGGCTGGCGAGCGTCGAACGGCCTGATGACATTCGCGCCTGGATCAAAGGCATGACGTACACGCCGGGCTACTGAGGGGATCTCATGACCGACGCACCAACCAAAGACGGGGGCGCGCACCCCGTCATCAAGGACATACCGATCGGCCTTGACGCGAGCGGAGAGCGGCGGGAATTCGACTCGATGGGCAGCGTCAACGTTCCCGCTGATCGCTATTGGGGAGCGCAGACACAGCGCTCGCTCCAACACTTCTCGATTGGTGACGACCGCATGCCCAAGGCCGTCTATCACGCTTATGGCTATGTAAAAAAGGCCGCCGCGCTAGTGAATGCGCATGCGGATCGGCTCGAGCACTGGCGCGCCGACGCGATCGTTAAGGCGGCTGACGAGGTGATCGCGGGCAAGTTCGATGCAGACTTCCCACTCTACGTCTGGCAGACGGGCTCGGGCACCCAATCAAACATGAACGTCAACGAGGTGATTTCGAACCGCGCGACTCAGCTCTTGGGCGGTAAGCTCGGCGCGCAGGATCCGGTTCATCCCAATGACCATGTGAACATGGGGCAATCATCTAACGACAGCTTTCCAACGGCCATGCACATCGCCAGCGTATTCGCGCTTGACGATCACATGCTGCCCGCGCTCGATCGCTTTGCCAGTGCGATCGAGGTCAAGGCAAACCAGTGGAAGGACGTTGTTAAAACCGGCCGCACCCACCTTCAGGACGCGGTGCCACTGACGGTCGGGCAGGAATGGTCGGGTTATGCCGCGCAGGTGCGTGACGCCATGGAGAATGTGCGCCGCTCACTCGACGGGCTCTACCGGCTGGCTTGCGGAGGCACCGCGGTCGGCACGGGGCTCAACGCGCCGGAGGGTTTCTCGCGCGACATTGCTAAGGCCATCGCCGATCTCACCGGCAAGCCTTTCGTGACCGCGCCCAACAAGTTCGCCGCGCAAGGCTCGCTCGACCCGATGATTGCAGCAATGGCCGCGGTGCGCGGTGTGGCGGTGGCTTTGATGAAGGTCGCCAATGATATGCGCTGGCTTGCCTCAGGTCCCCGGTGCGGGTTGGGCGAGTTGCTTTTGCCGCAGAACGAGCCAGGCAGCTCGATCATGCCCGGCAAAGTCAACCCGACGCAATGCGAAGCCATGGTGATGGTCTGCATCCAGGTGATCGGCGAGGACAACGCGGTCGCGTTCGCCGGTAGCCAAGGCAATTTCGAGCTGAACGCGATGCGTCCGATCATCATCAACAATGTGCTGCACGCGACCCGCATTATCGGGGACATGTGCGATAAGATGCGCACCTACTCGATTGAGGGGACCGAGCTGAACCGCAATCGAATCGATGCGAGCGTCGGCGAGTCACTCATGCTGGTGACGGCGCTGTCACCCGTCATCGGTTACGACCACGCAGCCCACATTGCCGAGGCCGCGAACGCCGACGGCTCGACATTGAAGGAAGCGGCGCTCAGATCCGGCAAAGTGGACGAGAAGACGTTTGACGACGTGGTCGATCCCCACAAGCTGGTTGGCCAAGGCGTAGCGGGCGCTTGAGCGCGCCACCGACGCTCGAGTCCGCATGTGTGCATTACCGAGCAACGATGCCACGAGCGCGAGGCGGTGGATCGCGTTGGCCTTAGACGGTCCGCCAAGGCCCGCCGCCATGCGCAGCGCTTTGCGGAAGCTCTCAATTGCTCCCCTTGTTGGGCCAGGCCCTAAACTGCGCGATCAGATCACCAGACCGCTGAAATCGTAGCTCATCTCCGGCATGGGCTCCTGCAGGAAATGGCCTTGGACCAAATCGACCTTGTATTGCCAGAGTGTGGCGAGCACGGTCGCCTCCTCGAGATAGCCCGCGATGACCTGCTTCTCCAGGGTATGAGCGGCATCGACGATTGCGCGGATCTTGCGTTGGGCTTCCGTGTTGTCCATGAGATCGATGCATAGGCTATGGTCGAGCTTTAGGTAGTCGGCCGGGATGTGCTTTAGCAATTGCAAGGAGTTAAGCCCACGGCCGAATTGATCCAACGCAAAACCACAGCCTAGCTCCTTGGCCCGTAGGTATAAGGCTTTTGCCTGATGGAGCTGCGTTACTGCCACTGGCTCGCTGATCTCGAAGACGAAACTCGCGCGCTCCAGGCCCAGGCGATCCAGCTCAGCGGTAACGAACGGCAGGAAATCCGGGTCACCTAGGGTGCCGCCGCTGATCTTGGTGAATATCCACGTCTCCTGCCCGGCCTCGCGCCGCTCTGCGATCGTGGCGAGCACGGTTCGGGACAGCCAGCGGTCAATGGCGGGGGTTAGACCACATTGATCGGCAAACGGCATAAAGTCTCGCGGCGCCAGCGTCTCGCCTCCGTCGCCGCTCAGCCGCAGGCGCGCTTCATAACGCTCGGTTTGATCCCCGGATAATGAGACCAGCGGCTGATACATCAAATAAAATGCTTCATCCGCGAGCGCGTGCTCGATCCGGCTTTTCCAGTCAGTCCTGCTGCCGCTGTCACTGCCGCTGTCATTCTCGCCGGCCGTGGCATGCAGATGGACCCGATTGCCTCCCTCGCGCCCTGCGAGCTCGCCCGCCTCGGCGGCTAAGTTGATGGCTTGAGCTGCGTTTGCCACGCCGTCGCTAAGCATTGCAACTCCGATGCTGCATGATTTCGTTATCGTTCGGCTGCCGGTCTCTGAGACTTGCTCCTCGACGCCTTGGCGTATCGCCTCGGCCACTGCGAGGGTTTCGTGGATGGTGCGGTTCGACAACAGGATGGTAAACACGGTATCGGCATAGCGCGCGGCTACATCGTCCTCGCCCGTGTGCCCTTGGATGATCTTGGCGATGTCGGCAAGAACGAGCTCCACAGACGTGATCCCCAGGCTCGCATGGGCGGCCTCCAGGTTGTCAGCCTGGAGGTAGAGCAGTCCGTGCGCCGGATTATCGCCTGCCGTAGTAATTTCGCGCAGAGCGTGGTCGAGCTGCTCGAGGAAATGTTTACGGTTGAACAAGCCGGTGAGCACGTCACGGCGGCTGAGGCTGGCCAGCTCCTGCTCGAGCCCTGCCGTGCTGCTGTGCATTAGGATCTGCGTGCAGGGTTCGCCGTCGATACTCGCCGCGCAGAAGTACATGACCACCGCTTGGGTCTGGTTCTGCGGCTCGTTGATGTTTACCTCGAAATGGTCGTCTTTGCATTGACCTTGACTGTAGCGGCGGAAGAAACCCTTGAATCGCGCCTGGTCATCGGCCGCTATAAGATCGAGAATCGGCAGGCCCTCGATCGCCTCGGCGTGCTCGATGCCGAATTTCTCCAGGTAAGCCGCGTTAGCGTAGATGTGCATCCCTTCGTGGACATAGGCGATGGCATCACGTGAGCTGTCGAGCAGAGCATTACAGCGCCGCTCTGTCTCGCGCAGGGTCACCTCCAGCCGGCGCAGGCGCCGACGCTCGCTCAAGTTGCGGAATTCGCGCTCGACCACCAAACGAAAGTGCTCGGCATCGCCTTTGTTAACCAGATCCGCCGCACCCATGGCCATCACCTGCCGGCGCAGCTCGGGGTCGGGCTGCTCGTTTAGGATCAGCAGGGCGATTTCCCGGCCGGGCTGCAATGCAATGCGAGCCCCAACCTCCAGTGGCAGTAGCTCCAAGTGCGGCGCACAGATGAGCAGATCGTGGCTGCATTCGGAGAGCGCCGCGCGCAGCGCTTCTTCATCCTCCACCGGGGTAGCGCGCACCGCATAGCCGGCGTTGCGCAGAACGTTGATCAGATGCTCGGCGTCATCGAGTGAGTCTTCGGCGATCGCCAGCCGCAGCAGATTCTTCTCGCTTGCCATTTCTTACCCTGAAGTTCCGGCCTCGCGTGCATTAACGGTATCGGTACCGCCCAGCGCCGCCATTTCAGTATCTAAGACATTGCTGTCGCGGAACTCGAACTGAACGTAGTGCGCGGTGGCGTCGAGCTCGCGGCTTAGCTCGACCACGCTCTCACGCAGACCGTGGCGCGCCCGGACAAGCCGCTGCCTCATGTAATGGCGCCCCGGCGCGATCATTGTCGCCGGCTGATCCGTGGCGGTCATGGCCGGCAGCAAGAGCCCCCGTTCCACCGGGCCAAAGCGGTGATCCGAGCGTTCCGCGCGCAGTTGGACGGGGCTTGGGTTTGCGGACAGGATTTGCATGCCAATCTGCAATGTCTGCTCCGGCATCGCGCGGATCCAGCGCACCGCCCCCAACTGCCAGGGCCGCCCGCCATCGGTGATCTCGCGAATGGCTATGAGCTCGCCCACATGGGCGCGTAAGTTCTGCTCCGGAGCCGAAACCAGGCAATAGCCGCCCGCGCTGACGTTAACCAGGCTCCAGTCGAGAGATTCTTCTGCCTGCGGGCTTGCATCGTGCTTGTGGTGCCACTGCGCCGCTGCCGTGCCCGCGTTCAGCTCGGTCGGATAAATGAGATCCCAGACGTCGGGTTCCTCGAAGTCGACCGAGCGCGCCTCCCGGCTTTGGAATCGCTCATACATCGGGTCAACGGTTTCAAACTCCTGACCCATCTCGCGGGAGAGCACTCGGTGGATGGCGCTCAATCCGAGAATTGCCTGGACACGCGCCTTGATCCTCATGCGCGATTGGCGCCGGCGCCCCTCGACCGCGCCTAGCGCCAGCAATAGGCGGCTGGAGAGCTCAGGATTGATGTCCGTCAGCGGCTTGCGCCGCCAGAACGCGCCCCTGGCCGTAGTGGAGAACTCTTGTTCGATAAGCCGCAGCAAAGGACCGGTGATCAAGAATCGATCCTGTGGTCCGGGCGTGCCGATGGCGCGCGGCAGCGGCGGTTCGTCGAGGGCAATCGGTACGCGGAACAGCGCCTCGCCGGCCGTTGGGTGGTC
>JAKDMQ010000013.1 GCA_030452265.1 Nitrococcus sp. | reverse complement strand
CGCGGCACACTCGATGGCCGTGGAGGGAACGTTCTCGAACTCGAAGGTGATGGCGTCTACGTCGCGCGCAAAGGCCGTCAATGCCGCCAAATCCTGATAATCGGCATCGATCTCGCGATCGGCGACCTGCCCGGTCGGGGTTTCCCGATCCGGGGAGTAGGTATGCACTCGATAGCCCATGCGCCGGGCGGACATCGCGAACATGCGCCCGAGCTGACCACTGCCGAGCACGCCCAAGGTGGCGCCGGGCAGAATGGGACCGCTCAAGGCAGGGTATCCTCCATCACCGCCTGTGTCTGGCGTTGCCTAAAGGCCTGCAGCGCCTGCTCCAGCTCGGGGTCGCCCCGAGCCAGCAGCGCCACGGCAAACAGCGCGGCGTTGCGCGCACCCGCTTGACCGATGGCGAAAGTGGCTACCGGCACTCCGGCAGGCATCTGCACGATGGAGAGCAGGGAATCGAGCCCCTGCAAAGCCTGGCTTTGGATCGGAACGCCGAGGACGGGCACGCTCGTGTAGGCCGCGACCATACCGGGCAGGTGGGCGGCGCCACCGGCGCCCGCGATGATGACCTCCAGCCCGCGCGATTGCGCCTGCTGTGCGTACTCGCGCAGCCACTCCGGCGTGCGGTGCGCCGAGACAATGCGTGATTCGTGCGCCACGGCGAGCTCGGTAAGCACATCCGAGGCGAAGCGCATGGTCGACCAATCGGACTTGCTGCCCATGATGACGCCCACTCGTAACTTACCCTCGGCCATATCAGCCCTCGTCTTGGCAGGAAAACAAACAATGGAACGTCGAATCACTGCCGAATTTCGTCATTCCGGTCTGCCTGTGCGTACCCGCACGCAGACAGGCCGGGAGGACGAAGCGGAACAAGACTGCTCAAGATCCCTTAGATTAGCAACCAAGACGCTCCTCTACACACGCCATGGCACCCAGCTATCTGATGGGTGTGACGGCGCAGCAGGCGCTGGCAGCGTTGCGCGTGACTATATTCGCTCATACTCCACGAATGGCATGATCAGACCAAGTACTTTGGCCGCCTTGTTGAGACGCCTGTCGAAACAAGCAAACGTGACGGCTTCGCCTAGGCTCAACGCCAGCTCATGCGCGGCGGCGAGTTGCACGGCATCGTAGGCGCGCAGCGCAAAGGTGTCGGCATAATCGCCGCCCCGTTCGACCACTGACTGGCTCACCTCGATGACCACGAGCCCCGGCCAGTTGCGCGCGAAGTCTGCCCTAGCGGTTGCGATCGCCTGCTCAGTCACGCTCGCATGACGAAAGCGACGCGCGAATGCCGCGTGACACTCGGTCCATGCAATCCGGCATACCGCAATGTGCTCTGCTGCCGCAAGTAAGGCCACTACGTCCGGGGTGTTCGCCTCGTCGATATAACCCTTGATCAGCGCCGAGCTGTCACAGTACACGATCATGCGCCGGCTCTATCCGATGGGCTGCGATCAGTCACGTGGACCGCGCTGTTCGAGCAAAATATCCGAGAGCAGTGGCCCGCTCTCCGGCAACTTGACGGGCCTAAACTGTGGCTTGGTGCCGTCGTTACCCCTGGCGCGACCGTCCGCGATCATACGCGCAAGGCCATCGGGGACTTTTTCGGGCACGCCGTTGATGCGCGCAATCAATTTGTTGCGGGAACGGATCTCAAGGGGCTGCCCGGACCGTGCCAAAGCTAAGTAGTGCGACAGACGAGCCTTGAATTCCCGCACTTGCACAGATCGAACGCCCATAATTGTGACCCTATTACACTTAAATATTGATCAATTGTGGTCACGGATGTGGCGGCAGTCAAGAGGAAAGGATCTGCGCGGGAAACGCCCAAAGCGGCGCCAACGCAAAGGGCAACCTACAGCAGACGACGCACGCGCGATTACTGCCCGGCTCAGAGTACTGGGGGTGCATGTCCCGCTTGGGAAGATCATAGCCCGCTACTGGCCAAGTTGAATGGCAAGAGTCGGACTCGTGAGAATAGCGGGCAAACCTCTGCTAAACGGGACTGTCAACCAAACCTTTATACCAGCTATCATGGAGAGCCTGATTAATCTCTTTCTTGTCATTCCGGCGACAGCCGGAATCCCGTAGAGTCAAGAAGTTGGACACCGGCCTCCGCCGGTGTGACGAATCGATTAGAGCCTTCTTATGGACGGTAGTCGGATTCTGTTCCGGGACTGCGAATAGGATGTGGCCGGTGCCCCGCGGGTTTGGATGACAGCGCCACTTCGCTCACGGAGCGGCCTAAGCGCGAGGCTTGTGAGAACAGATCGCTCCAGCAGCGACGTTGTGAATAAAGCTATGGCTCCACAAAGCGATGATATGAACTTGCGCGCCGCTGCCTTCCTTGGCGGTGGCGGCGAGATGGGTGCGCGCGTACGGGCGCACGACTGGTCGATGACGCCGCTTGGAGCTATGGAAACGTGGCCGCAGTCGCTGCGCACCGCTCTCAGTATCCTGCTCAATTCCAAATACCCGATGTTCATGGGTTGGGGGCCGGAGCTGACGATGTTTTATAACGATGCGTACCGGCCCATCCTGGGACAATTGAAGCACCCCCAAGCCCTCGGCAACTCTGCGCGTAATGTCTGGGCCGAGATATGGGAGGTGCTTGGGCCACTCGCCGAGCGCGCCGTAAGCCAGGGTGAGCCGACCTGGTCGGATGATCAGGTCCTGATGATGAACCGCCACAGCTATGTCGAGGAGACCTACTTCACTTTCTCCTACAGCCCGATCTATGACGAGACGGCCGGCGTCGGCGGCATGTTCTGCGCTTGTACCGAGACCACGAGCACGGTGTTGAGCGAGCGCCGCCTGCGATGCTTACGCGACCTTGCCGCCGCGGGCGCGGGAGCGGAGACGGTCGAAGACGCCTACAGGCGCTGCTTATGTGTACTGGAGTCGAGGTCGGGCGACAGCAAGGACATTCCCTTTGCCCTTCTATACCGCTTGGAGAGCGGCACTCTCGCGCAGCTCACCGGATCGGCCAATATCGAGCCAGGTGCGCTGGCAGTGCCGCGGACTGTCGACACAGGATCTAATATCGGGCCGTTGGCGCGGGTGATGCGCGGCGATGCCGAGACTATTGAGGACCTATCCTTGTGCTTTGCCGAGGTGCCGCATTCGATCTGGGGCGACCCGATCCGCACCGCCCTGATCCTGCCAATCTCCGATCGCGGCCAAACCGAGCCGAACGCCGCGCTTGTCTTGGGCGTGAATCCACGGCGCAACCTCGACGAGGATTATCGCTCTTTTCTCAATCTGGTGGCGGGCAACGTCGCAACCGCGATTGCCAACGCCCGCGCTTACGAAGACGAACGCCGGCGTGCCGAAGCCCTGGCCGAGATCGACCGGGCCAAGACGGCGTTCTTCGCGAATGTCAGCCATGAGTTCCGCACCCCGCTGACCTTGCTGCTCGGGCCTCTGGAAGAGGCGCTCGGGGATGACTCGGCACGCCTTGCGCAGCACCGGGGCGAGCTCGAAGTGGCACACCGCAATGCCCTGCGGCTGCTCAAGCTGGTTAACTCACTGCTTGACTTCTCGCGCATAGAGGCTGAACGCGTTCAGGCCTGCTACGAGCCTTCTGACCTTGCTGCCCTCACCGCCGATCTTGCGGCCAACTTCCGTTCGGCCTGCGAACGGGCGGGGCTGGCGCTGGCAGTCGAGTGTCCGCCCCTGCCCGAGCCGGTCTATGTGGATTGGGACATGTGGGAGAAGATCGTTCTCAATCTCCTCTCCAACGCCTTCAAGTTCACCTCCGAAGGGGAGATCGCAGTGCGCCTCGCCGCCGTGGACGGCGCCGCAGAGCTCAGCGTGCGCGACACCGGCGTGGGCATACCGGAACAAGAATTAGCGCGCGTGTTCGAGCGCTTCTACCGTATCGAAGGCCAGAGAAGCCGCACGTACGAGGGCAGCGGCATCGGCCTTTCACTGGTGCAGGAGCTCGTCAAGCTGCATGGCGGCACGATCCGCGTCGAGAGTGAGCTGAACCAGGGCAGTCGATTTACGGTACGCATTCCGCTCGGAGCGGCGCATCTGCCGGCGCAGTGCATCGGCGCCGAGCGGACGCTCGCTTCGACCGCGATTCGGGCGCAGGCCTACGTCGAGGAAGCGCTGCGCTGGCTGCCCGACTCGGCGGCGCCTTGCGGCGCGGCAGCCGACCGAGCCGACGCGCCGGTGCACTCGGATGAGACGCCGCCGCGGCGCGGCGGGCGCGTGCTGCTCGCCGATGACAACGCCGATATGCGCGCCTATGTACGGCGGCTGCTCGGCGCCGATTACGTGGTGGAGACGGCTGCGGACGGCCAAGCCGCGCTCGAAGCGATGCGCGCGCACCGTCCCGATCTCGTACTCGCCGATGTGATGATGCCCCGCCTTAACGGCTTTGACCTGCTGCGCGCCATTCGCGCGGACTCCAAACTGCGCGACCTGCCGGTGATAATGCTCTCGGCTCGCGCCGGGGGGGAGGCCAGAGTCGAGGGGCTGGAGGCTGGCGCCGATGATTATCTTATTAAGCCGTTCGGCGCCCGCGAGCTGCTCGCGCGTGTCGAAGGCAGCCTGAGATTGGCCCTGGCGCGGCATGACGCGGTGCAGGCGCTGCGCGAGAGCGAGGCGCGCTTGCGCGCGTCGGGTGAGAGCCTGGAGCGGCAGGTCGAGGCGCGCACGGTGAAGCTGCAGCGCCAGGCCGCACGGCTACGCCGCTTGGCCAGTGAACTGACCTCGGCCGAGCAGCGCGAGCGCAAGCGCCTGGCGGCAGTCCTTCATGATGGCCTGCAGCAGTTGCTCGTGGCGGCAAAAATCCGTCTGGCCCAGGCCGACGGCCGGGTCCACGATTCCGCGGTGCACTCGGCGCTCGAGGGCGTGGCCGATCTGCTCGACCAGGCGGTGGACGCCTCGCGCGATCTGACGCGGGAGCTGCGCCCGCCGGTTCTCTACGAGGCCGGGCTGCTGCCGGCGCTGCGTTGGTTGGCCGCGGAATGCTCCAAGCTGCACGGCCTGCAGGTTGTCATCGACGCCGAAGGGGTGGAGCCCGCGTTGAGTGATGCTGTCAACGCGCTGCTGTTTGAGTCCGTGCGCGAGCTGCTGTTCAACGTGGCCAAACACGCCGGTGTTCATGAGGCTAGCTTGCGCGTGCGAGCGGACGCAGGGTGTCTGCGGATCGTCGTGGAAGATGAAGGGGCGGGGTTTGATATCGAGGCTGGCGAGGAGGAGCAGGACTCGCAACCGACCGGCTTGGGACTTTTCAGCATCCGCGAGCGGCTTGCGGCGTTGGATGGTCGGATGGTGATCGAGGCGGTTGGAGAACACGGGACCCGCGTTGAGCTCACAGTCCCGCTCGCCCCGGTGGCAGACGCTGGGGCGGGGGTTGAGGCAATGGGGCTTCCCGCGGCGGCCGTTGGTGCGCAGACGCATAGCCGGACAGCCGCTGCCGATTGCAAGACGCGTGTGCTGGTTGTAGACGACCACCCGATTGTGCGCGAAGGCATCGCCACCGTACTAAGCAGCGATGAACGCGTGGCGGTGGTTGGCGAGGCCGCCGACGGGGTGGAGGCGATCGATGCGGTGGCACGCTATCAGCCAGAAGTCGTGCTGATCGATGTGAACATGCCGCGGATGAACGGCGTGGAGGCCACGCGCGAGATCCATCGCCGCTGGCCCGAGGTGCGCATCGTGGCGCTGTCGGTGCAAGATGATGCGGCTACGGAAAAGGCCATGATCAGCGCCGGCGCCGCGGCGTTCGTCTCAAAATCCGACGACGCGGGGCAGATGATCGCCGCCGTGCTCACCCCGAGCGCGGAAGATTGTAGCCCTTCGGCGTGAGAACCAGCGCCGGTCGATTTCCCGCTTGCTCATGACCGGCCTGCGGCGTGAAGCTCAGCCATACCACGTCACCCTGGTCCTGAGATTTCGCGACCTGCGTCGAAGCCATGTGGCCCCTAGTCGTCAGATAAGCCAGTGTTACAGTGATGGCGGGGTTCCGTTTGGGCATTGGGGTGTTCTAGACTCGGCTGGAGCGGCCTTGAAGTAAGACGTTACTGTTGATCACGATGTATTGTGTTTCGCTTCACCCATCCTGTGGTGACGTGAGCGCGTTGATTATGGCAGCCTACACTGCGGTATTCCGTCTACCCGCGGGAGGTCCGCATGGCATATATAATCAGTGAGCGCTCGTTCGAGAAGTCCCTAACCGACGCCGATCTCGAGGACATGATGGCGCGGACTGCGCCCTGCCTGGAAGACTACGGCGCGCGTTGGATACGCAGCTACCTCTCCAACACCCGGCAACGGATGATCTGCGCATTCGAGGCACCGGATGCGGAGTCCGTGCGTACGGCGCTGCGCGTGAGCGGCATGGCTTTTGAGCGGGTCTGGCAGGGAGACGAGCTCGGCCCTGAGCGCGATTAGGCTCCGTCAGAGCGCTGCCTTGTGGCACGCCAGGGGCTCGAAATTCGGCTGTTCGGCAGTCTCGATGTTCTGCGCGGGGGCTGCCGGCTGCAGCTGCCGCGCTCCAGGAAGGCGCGCGCGCTGCTGGCCTATCTTGTGGTCGCGGAGCGCGCACACCGGCGCGAGCAGCTATGCGATCTGCTCTGGGACGGGCCGGCTGACCCGCGCGCCGAGCTGCGCTGGACATTGGCGAAAATCCGGCCGCTGCTGAACGAGCCTGGCATTACGCGGGTCGTCGCCGACCAGGAATGCGTCGCGTTCGAGCGCGCAAACGCCGATATCGACCTCCTGGCCGTCCGGGCATTGCTGCCTGCGGAGCCCTTCGAGGTCGGCACGCAGGCGCTACAGCAGGCGGCGGCGCGGCTGCGCGGGCCTTTCCTCGAAGGGCTGGACCTGCCCGAATGCTACCGCTTCGATGCCTGGTGTGTGGCGGAGCGGGAGGCGCTGCGGCGGCTACACGACGCAGTGCTGCGGACACTGATCGGGCGGTTGCGTGATGACCCGAAGGCGGCGCTGCGCCATGCCCGCGACCGCATCCTCATGGACCCGCTATCCGAGGACGCACACACGGGTCTGGTGACTTTGCTCGCGGAAATGGGCTGCGTCAACGAGGCGCTGAATCGCTACGAGCGCTGTCGTCGGATGCTGGCGCTCGAGTTTGGCCGGCAGCCGTCAGCCGTCCTCGATCAGGTTCGCCGAGCCATCACGAAAACGCGAGCCGGGCCGGCTGTGCGCCAGGCAAGCGAGCCCCCGAGGCCACGGTCGACACCGATCATCGGTCGACACGAAGAGTGTCAGCGCCTCGATCGGCTCATTGCCGACATAGTCGCCGGGCACTCATCGGACGCGTTGCTAGTGAGGGGAGAGCCGGGGATCGGCAAAACCCGCCTCCTGGAGGAGCTGAAGGCGCGGGTCCGCGCAGCAGGCGCCGAGCTGCTCGCGGGTCGCGCCTTCGAGGTGGAGCGGGGGCGACCCTACGCCGTCTGGGTGGATGCCCTGCGCTCTTTCGGTACTGACAGGATTCCTGCCAATATCAGGCCCGAGCTGGCGCCGCTGCTGCCGGAGCTAGGGCCAGCCCCTGGCGAGTTGACCGAAAGGAATCGCCTGTTCGACGGGGTCGTCAGCTTGCTCGATGCACTGGCCGCTGAAACCGGGCTGGCGGCGGTAGTGCTAGACGACATTCAGTGGCTCGATGATGCCTCCGCGGCGCTGACACATTACGTGGCGCGGGCCACGGCGGGTCGGCGCGTGTTGTTGGCCCTCGCCGCGCGGGATGGCGAGCTGGAGGACAGCCCCGCGTCCCTGCGTCTCATTCAAACGCTTCAGCGCGACGGCCGACTAGGCACTCTGAAGGTGAATCCGCTTGACCCCGAGGAGGCGGCGCGGCTCGCCCGGAGCATTGCACCCGCGCTCGATACCGCACGGATTTTTCGAGAAGGCGAAGGCAACCCTCTGTTTGTTCAGGAAATAGCGAGATCGCTCGACCAGACTGGAGACGTTCTCAGCGGCACGCTGGCCGGCTTGGTCGGTGAACGGTTGACGGGCCTGGACCGGGAGACGGCGGCCATGATCCCGTGGATGGCGGCACTCGGGCGGCGTTTCAACCTGGAGGTGCTGACCGCCGTCGCCAGCCTCCCCTCGCGAAAGCTGCTCGCGGTACTGGAAGACCTGGAACGCCGCGCCCTGGTTCGCGTTAGTGCCGCTGGCGGCTACGAGTTCGCTCATGACGTGATTCGCCAGGTCGCCTACCGACGGATCTCCGAGCCGCGCCGCCGGATGGTCCACCTGCAAATCGCCCGTACGCTCGTCCGGCCAATGGAACAGAACCATGCTCGCGCCAGCGAAGTGGCTCATCATGCCGATCTCGGTAGCGATCATGAGCTGGCGGCACGGGCCTGCGCGCTCGCCGGCCAGCACGGGCTGCGCATCTTTGCCTTTGCGGACGTTGCCGCGCTTATCGAGCGCGGGCAGGCACATCTGGAGCAGCTCCCGCTGGACAAGCGAATCCCGCTGCATCTCGATTTGCTGGGGCTGTACGCGCATTCCGGTATGCACCGGCACCGACCGAGCGGTCTGGACGCGACCCTCTGGGGCCTGCTCGACGAGGCGCAAACGCAGGGGATGAGCGCGCAGGTGCAAAGCGCATTCAATATGATTGCCATGCTGTGCTATCTGCGCGGTGATATGGGCGATGCCCTGAGCGCCTTGCAGCGCTCGGAGAAGATAGGGCGCTCAGCCGAGCCCGAGGCCATGCTGAACGCCATCGCCCAGACCGCGCGTTGCCTCGGCTTGCTCGACCGCCGCATGGATCGGGCGGAGCAACTGGCACGGGAGGCCGCGGCACTGGCCGAGCGGCTCGGCACGGCTGAGTCGGACTGCGCGCTGCCGATCGCGCTGGCCTTGGTCGACCTTCACAAGGGCGAGCTGGAACGGTCGCGGGCGTACTTTGAGCGGGCACTCATACTCGCGCGCCGTGATCGTTATCCCTGGTGGGAATACTACTGCCTCTCGCGCCTGCCGATGATCGAGCTGGAACGGGGCGAGCCGGCGGCGGCTCTGGCACGGTGCGAGGAGCTAAGCCGAGTGGCCAAGCAGCTCGGCCCCGGTGCCGAGGCACCCTTCGCCTCGGCCCTAGAGGCGCTGGTTCGGCTGGCGATGGGTGAGAGCCAAGCTACGGCGGCGGTGGACCGGGCGGCAGCGCAGCTTCAGGAGGCGGACAGCCAGGGCCTGATCGCCTACGTCCAAAACGTTGCCGCGGAGATCGACTACCGCGCCGGCCGCGCCGGCAGAGCCCGGGAACGCTCGCAGGAGGCGTTGCAAGCCGCGACGATCGTCGACCAGCGCAGCGAGGCAGCGATTGCCCGCGCCATGTTGGCCTGCCTCGCCGAAGGCGCGGTGGCGGCACGGTTTGTAGACGCTATGCGAGAGGAGCTCGCGAGTCCGGGGCGCCTCTCCGCGCGCGCGGCCCGGGCTGTTCGCGCGGCCATGGACGCGCTGTCGGCGTAATCGAGATTCGCCGCGAATTTCCACCCGATTCCAACGCACATTCCAACGCCGCTTCCAACGCTCGTGGTGTCTCCTTGGCTTTGAGAGCCGGCGCAAATCGCCCCGGTAGGACAGCGAAGAGGAAACATCATGGCAATCAACGAAGACAAGCTGAACGAGCTACTCGGGCGAGCGCTGGTTGATTTCGGCGCCACCTGGCAGGCGCCGCTGATTGTGATGGGCGAGCGCCTAGGGCTGTACCGCGCCATCGCGGAGGACGGCCCGCTGACTTCCACCGAGCTGGCCGAGCGTACCGGAACGCGGGAGCGTTACGTGCGCGAATGGCTGCGCTCCCAGGCGGCCGGAGGCTACGCGAGCTACGACACCGAAACAGACCGCTACAGCCTCACGCCCGAACAGGTCGCGGTGCTGGTGGACGAGGATAGCCCCACGTTTCTGATAGGTGCTTTTCAGGGCGCGGTGGCGGCGTTTCAGGCGGCACCGCGAATTGAGCAAGCGTTCCGCGGTGGCGGCGGGCTCGGCTGGCACGAGCACGATGCCGGGCTGTTCCACGCGACCGAGCGGCTGTTCCGCCCCAACTATGCCAACAATCTGGTGGAGAGCTGGCTGCCGGCGCTGAACGGCATCACCGGCAAGCTCACGGAAGGCGCCCGTGTCGCCGATATCGGCTGTGGCCATGGCGCGTCCACCGTGCTCATGGCGCAGGCTTATGCGCAGTCGATCTTCGTCGGCTACGACTACCACGAACCATCGATTGGCATCGCCCGGAAGCGAGCCGAGGCCGCTGGCGTCGCCGACCGGGCGAGCTTCCAGGTAGCCAGCGCCAAGGACTACGACGGCAGCTACGACCTAGTGGCGGCGTTCGATTGCCTGCATGACATGGGTGACCCGGTGGGTGTCGCCGAGCACGTGCTGGACACCCTAGAGCCCGACGGCGCGTGGATGCTGGTGGAGCCCTTTGCCAACGACCGAGTGGAGCAAAACCTCAACCCGCTGGGGCGCGCATTCTACTCCATCTCGACATTGGTCTGCACACCCTGCTCCCTGTCTCAGGAGGTGGGCTACGGGCTCGGTGCCCAAGCCGGCGAGGCCCGCATCCGCGAGGTAGTGACCAAGGGCGGCTTCGGACGCTTCCGCCGCGCCGCGGAGACGCCTTTCAATCTGATCTACGAGGCCAGGCCGTGACGCGGAAAGTAGAGACCTGTTGCGCAGACCACCGCGCACCCTCGCGGCAAGAAGCCGCGAATACGACTTTAGGGGCAGATGATGCCATCGCAAAGGTCACGCCTGCGACATTTCGCTAACGGAGTACCTTTCGCAACGTGTTTGGCGTCGGTTAGATCACGGGCGGCTAGTCGATGCCTCGAAGGACAGTTCTGCCCGGAAATGCACTTTTCAATGAAAGGAGAACACCATGTCAGATAGTTACTTTTTGTGGACCCATGGCGTTAACGTGATTCCTGAGTATACAAAAGAGTACACAGGTACCGATAATGGACTATACATGCGGCGTGCCGGATTCTATGCAATCATCAGGCAGAATGGCGGTACGGAGAATTGGTTCCACTTCCCTATTCCTACTCCAACCTGGCTGGATGATAACAAGGTTGAACATTATCACGCATTTCTCCGCGGTTACGTATATCCTACTGCGGCCATAGATCTCGTGCATGTCCGTGAATCTCGCGATGGCTACGAGGCCCATAAGATTTATGATAGTGATGAAAAAGATCCCATCTACCTTAATGATGGGCAGTTTGAAGTAGATTTCAATCTTGAAGACCGCTCCTGCACCGGTCCGCTCGTGATGTGTGTTCATGTTAAATTCATAGATGAGGCAAACCAGGTGATGTTCACAGGGGCAGGTGGGTCCTTCGAAGAACAGAGTTGGTCTTAATCGGCGGCGGCGGGGTCAAGTCTAGTATTGCGCATTTAAAGGGGGGCGGCGAGCCAAATCAAAGGTCTGAGGCTTTAAATGTGCAATACTAGACTTGACCCCAGCCACAGGAATTAGATCCATGGCTCTACTCGTCCTGGCAATGTGTCTGCCCGTGAGATGAATGACGCGAGCCGCTGTAACTCGCAAATCATGATAACGGCGCCTATTGCTGCAAGCAACGCAGCAACCTTTGGCACAGAAAGCGGGAACGCATTTCCGGCATCAGCCATCCAGAGGATTCCACACGCGACAGGAAACAGCCATGCGCCGAGCACGGATCCGTAGATCAGCGCGAGCCCGCGACCGTGCCACATTTCGAATAGCCATAGGAAGCGAAAGGTGCGCCCCCATTGGATTTCAAACTCACCCGAATGTCCTGTGAAAAGATCCTTCTCTAACCGCCTTTTCCTTTGATGAGATATTATATACAACTGAGAATTATGCTGGTCATAAAAAGTCACGCCGAGGGTTACGATAAAACCGAGTATGCCGATCAACAGGCGGGGGAGGGGAGAAGCTTTGAACGCTGCAAGATCGAATGTAGCTAGTCCAATGGCGAGCCCAGAGATTGTCGGTAAGACTGCGAGAAGCCTGAGACGAATCTCGGCCAGCTGCCTCAAATTTGCCAGCGTGGAGTCATGATTTCGCCACAGCTCTTCGCGTTCGTCCATTACCAGCGCCAATCCGCTATGAATATATTGGTCTCACCCCGCGCCTTGCCGTTACGGTTAGAGGCAAATACGAGCTTCTCGCCATCATAAGAGAACATCGGGAAGCCGTCGAAGCCGGGATAGTACGTAATCTGCTCGATTTCACGCGTATTCACATTAATTAGAAATAGATCAAAGTTGTGCCCTTGGGGATCGTTCATATTCGAGGCAAAAATAATATGTTCGCCGTCGGGATGCCAGTACGGGGCAAAATTAGCCGCGCCATTATGGGTGAGCTGAATGGGCTTGCGCTCTTCTAGGTTCATGATATAGATCTCCAGCTTCTCTGGCCGGATGAGGCCTTTCTGGAGTAAGCGTTGGTACTCCTGCAGCTCTTTGCCTCGCGGGCGCGATGCGCGCCAGACGATCCATTGCCCGTCGCGGGAGAAAAAGGCACCGCCATCGTAACCCGGCTCGTGAGTGAGCTTTTCTACACCGCTGCCGTCCGGGTTCATCATAAAGAGCTCTAGATCGTCGGTGCGAACTGAAGTGAATACAATTTTGTTTCCTGAGGGTGAATAAACACCTTCAGCATCATAGCCAGGTGTTTCTGTTAGGCGAACCGGATTATCTCCGTTTGGGTCTGCACGGAAAATATCATAGCCCTTATAGAGCGGCCAGACATAGCCTTTGGAGTAATCAGGCTTTGGAGGGCAGCGGTCACTCGCCAGGTGGGTCGAGGCATAAATGATGGATTGATCATCCGGAGCGATAAATGAGCAAGTAGTCACTCCTTTTCCGGAGGAGACCATGCGCACATTACCCCCGTCGGCATCCATTCGGAAAATGGCGTCGCAGGCCATGTTGTCACGGGTAGATTGAAAAATTAACTCCTTGCCATCCGAGGAAAAATAGGCTTCCGCATTTTGACCGCCAAAGGTCAGCTGGGTAAGATTCGCTAAATGCCCTTCTTTCGGGTAACTCAGATCATGAAAGTCCTGCTTATGAACAGGTGCTGCACTGGCAACACTGGCGCCTGATGTAGTTACCAAGAGCCATAGGGCTATGCGAATAATTCTCTGCATCATGTTACCCGCAATTATCATCGCGCGATCACCTGCGCCGTGACGGTTTGGCGCTTCTGATCGCGCAAAAATTCGATACTCAATGAGTCGCCTGGCTCGAGCTTTCGAAGGATACTGGCGAAATCGGCTAAGGTGTCGATGTCAGCGCCATTAAGTCTGATAATAATATCGCCTGCGCGCAGGCCCACTGCCGCGGCCGGGGTATCTCGCATGATGCCCGAGAGTCGAACTCCTCGACCTTCCCAGGCAAAATCCGGCACCGAACCGAGCGTTACTTGCCGAGTTTGGGCAGGCTCAGCGTCTGATTTCCCATCGCCAGCCGGTTGTTCCCAGCTCAAGGGCTCCGTTCGAAACGCGAGATACTCTACGGCTTCCTTCAGCACGGCAGCAACTTTGGCTAACCCTGATGCATCGATCTTGTCAATCGTATCGGTAGGGCGATGATAATCAGCGTGAGGGCCAGTGAAGAGTTGCACCGCCGGAATCCCTGCTTCGAGGAAGCTCGTGTGATCGCTCGATCCAATAGCGTGCGCGACGGTCTTGATGGGAACACCGGTGATCGAGTCCGCTCCTCGAAAGATGTGTGTCCATTCCTGCGCTGAACCGGCGCCGAGCACCAGGAGATCGCCTGCGCCGAGCCGACCCACGCTATCGAGATTAATCATGGCCATAATGTGGTTCGCAGGGTCGCTCCCCAATTGCTGCAGATAGTGTATCGAGCCGAGTCTACCAGCCTCTTCGCCCGTGAAGGCTATGAATACGACGCTGCGCTTGGGCTGCCATTGAGCACCTAACACCCGCGCCAGCTCCAGCATAACCGCGATTCCGCTGGCGTTGTCATCCGCGCCCGGATGAATCTTTCCGGCATCTCCCTGGTGCACGTCCGGCCAGCCGCGGCCCAGGTGATCGTAATGAGCACCTATGATGAGCGTGGGCAGTTCTGGATGGGTGCCTGGCAGCACTCCCACAACGTTGCGAAGCGTGACCCTTCCTTTCGGCTTACCTACTTCGGCAGTCCAGATCTGGTAGTAAGTTCCTGCCTCTCCCGCGGGCTCGAGCCCTGCCGCCTGAAATGCATCGGCGATATAGCGGGCCGCTTGATCTAGCCCCAGGGTGCCCAACCCTCGGCCTTCGAGCTTGGGAGCGGCAAGATAAGCGATGTCTTGCATCATCCGCTCGCTCTTAAAGAGAGGAGGCAATTCTATGAGGGGCTCGCGCGGGGCAAGCTCAGCCTGTAGGGAGACGGGCTTGTCGGTGAGCAAAATCGACATGGGTGAATTCACCACCGGCCACTGACCCTTGAACATGTTTTCTGGCTCATCGCCGGCGAAACCTAGATAGCTGTACTTGCCGTAGTGGGGGAGCTTACGCGCCAGTCCCAGCATGGCAGCAACATTGCCTGTGGCCACCCAGGCGAGCGCGTGAGCGGGATTCTCCGGCTGGCGGGCGACTACCACGACAGAATGCTGCCCCCTCTGGAGCTCCGTCCCCGCGATCTTTACGCGCCCTTCATTCGCCTTGTAGGCATACTCTGCAAGGGCTTGATTGAGCGCTGGGCGAAAGCGGTTGGCCCATCCGAAGAGCCATATTGCGCGATCGTTAGGCAGCTCACTAAGGGCGGCATCGGTGGTAATTTCCAAGTGCTCGCCGCGCCCCCGCTGCCATGCCCGAGCCAGTGCCGCGTAGCCTTTGCGCATGGCCTTTGGGGCCCCGGAAGGCAGCACAACAAGCGCGCGCGCTGCGCCAAAGGCCTCGCTGAGTGCAGGGGGGATCTCGTTGCGGTGAAGGCGCCGGAAGACATCAAACCGCGGGTCGACATCCAGTTGTAAGGGCCGTCGGGGTAGGCGCAGCTCGAGCTGCTGAGTCTTCTTCGTCATCGTGACGCGGGTCTGATAGGCGTTGTCCATCCCTGCCATGTAGACGGCTATTGGCAATTGCAACTGATAACTCTTGCCGGGCTGGATCTGCTCGATAGTAGCCCGCAGGAGGTAGTCCCGACCGGACGGTGTGACCTCGACGTTGCCGACTCGCAGAAAGGGGGCTCCTGTGCGCTCCACCCATTGCTTGAAGAAGGATGTCAACGGTTGGCCGCTTACCTCGCTAAAGGTTTCCGCCACCTCGTCAAAGCTTGCTTCTTCAAACAAATATTGCCGGTAGAAGCGCTGTAGTGCCTTGACAAACGTGGCATCGCCTAGCTGGCGGCGCAGCATATGAAACAGCATCATGGCTTTGCCGTAACCCACGGCTTGAGTCGCGGCGCTGTGCCGGCTGCGAAACTCGGACAAGGGGAAATCCAGCCCTTCGCGTACATAGTTTGTATATTTCTGCAGGGTCTCGCGCCGGTACTCCACTGCCTGGCCCTGTTGTTCTTTGAGCAGATGATCAGCAAGATAGCTCGTGAGCCCCTCGGCCCAATTCCCAGATGCGTAGTCTACATAAACGCCATTACCCCACCAGTTGTGCAGGATTTCGTGGGGATAGGACGTTCGCAGAATGAAGGGAAAGCGAATGACTCGCGAGCCGAGCAGGGTAAAAGAGGGCATCCCATAGCCGGTCTCCCAAAAGTTTTCCACGAGAGCAAACTTGCTGTAAGGATAATGGCCAATGAGTTGACGATACATCCGAATATATTGCTTGGTCGCATCGAGATACTTGCGCGCTAAGGCCCTATCGCGTTGACGCAGAAAAGCCATGGTCTCGATTTTGCCGACATGGCCGCAGTATTCAATAAATGGGCCTGCGACGAGGTAGATCTCCTCTTGAGGAGCATTAATGATCCAAGTCTCCTCAGTGCCTCCGTGGCTTTCAGAATGTCGCGTGCGTTTACCCTGACTCACCGAGCGCCACCCGAGCGGAAGTTGGACGGCGAGGGAGAAAATCACTTGTTTATCGTCGAGGCGGGGATACCAGAAACTTTGGCCGGCAAGGAACACTCCCTCTGGTGCAATCAGTCCCGGTGAAACGCTGAAGCTACGCGCATATTCCTCACTGGTTTCCGCGACAGGATGAAAGATTTCTCCTCCATATTCCACGGTAAATTGGCGGGTGGGAGCATCCAAATCTACTGCATATTTTTCGGTAACAGCCGTTTTGTGCAGTTGCCGCAGATGCATCCCTGGGTTTTTGATCTTTGGCCGCAGCCCGGAATGCAGCCGAAATGTGATTGGAGATGGATAATTTTCAGGCAAAGAAATTGTGTCGACGACCGCAATATGATGAGTGGCTGGATTTAGGGTAACATACAATTCATGATGAATCTGGGCCCATGCGGACCAAGGTGCAATCAGTAAGACCAGTCCGATAGCCAGTAAATGTGTTGCTTTTTTCCGGAGCATGACACTTATACGCGCTTTAATCGAAGATGGATATACGCATGGAATATCGAATTGCAAGAACCCAATTGAACCTAACCGGGCAGGGAACCGACGGTTACCCGGGGATGCCCTTGCAAGTCGATCTCAGTGCGGACTCGCCGGAGGCCTACCCCTTGGAACAGTGCACGCACCGCGGCACCCTGTTGGTAGCCATGCTCTATTCCCAAGCTTCCGCCGCGATGCAGGATTGCGGTAGCAGTGTGGGCGATGCGGCAGATCTCGGCTAGGCCTTGTTTCGGCGCAAGCAGCGCTGTAGGCGGTTCGAAGCGAAGCTCACCGCAACATATCTCGGGCTCGCTCGGGTCGATGTACGGTGGATTAGCGGCGATGAAGTGATAGCGTCGATCGCCGATGGGCTCGATCCAGTCGCCGAGCAAGAAGTGAATACGTTGCAGGCCGAGTCTCCTGGCGTTGCCGCGGGCGATGGCGAGTGCCTTGGGGCATGCCTCGACCGCCGTAACAATGGCATCCTGGCGTTCGTTCGCGATCGCCAATGCAATGGCCCCGCTGCCGGTGCCCAGATCAAGCGCTGCCGGACACTTGCGCCGTGCAAGCGAGGCCAGCGCCACCTCGACAAGTCGCTCCGTCTCCGGACGTGGAATCAAGGTGTCCGGAGTTACCTTGAGCTCTAGCGACCAGAACTCACGCACGCCCGTGAGATAGGCCACTGGATAGCCGCTTGCCCGGCGATCCACCTGCGCGCGATAACGCATGAGAACGCTGGGCGGCAACCGCCGTTCGGGCCAGGTCAATAGATAGCTGCGCTGCACCGCCAACAATTTGGCAAGCAGCACATGCGCATCGAGCCGGCTGCCCTCGCCAAGGTGAGCGAGCTGACTGTGGGCCCAGGCCAGCACACCGGCGATGGTTTCATCTTGGATCACTTCAAAGGCAAGGAACGAAGCGGAATAGCCCGCTCCTCCAACATGATCGGAATGCCGTCATCCACCCTATAAGCGCGCTCGGCATTATCCGTGATCAAGCCTTCATCAAGCTCGGCCTCAACCGCGCTGTTATCCAGATAGCGCAGCTCTCCTGCTGCAATCGCCGCGTTGATCCGGCGCAATTCCTCTCGTTTGAGCGGGCGTACCGAAATCTTGCTGATGGGACAGCAGAGCACGTCGAGGAGCTTGCGATCCAGAGCCATGCTTGACCTCGTTCAGCGGCTGTTTGCCGCACTATATCAGATTCCGCTCGGCGCCGGCTGCCAGCTCTAAGCTCTACGCTTTAGCAGGTAGGTTGTAGCCAGTACCGCAAGGAAAATCACACCGTTTATCAGCAACAACAGCCAGATGTAGTCAGGCGCCCGTGCGCCCACCCAGGCGTAGATAAACGATGCCGGAGTCTCTCCAATCACTGTCGCCAACATGAACTTGTCGAATCGCAGCCGGCTCAAGCCCGCCGCATAAGAGATGAGATCAAAAGGGAAGAACGGGATGAGCCGGGTGAATAGAACAGTTTGGGTACCCCACTCCTCGAACCAGGTCTCGCTGCGGCGCACGGCCTTGCGACCCACGATAGTCTCAACCGCATCGCGGCCAAGCGCCCGCGCGATAAAAAAGCACAACGTCGCCGCGAGCGCGCGCCCGACCAAGCTCAATACGGCTCCCCACCAAGGCCCGAAGGCCAAACCATTGGCGATCGATACGGCGAACGCCGGAATGGGTGAGGCGATGGCCTGCAAGAGCATCAGCGCAAGCGAGATCACCGGCGCCCACAGCCCGAACGAGAGTATGTAAGCGCGAACCGCCTCGTAATTATCGTGCAGGAGCCAACCGACGACCTGGTTCACCTCCTCTCGCAGGCCGGGGAGAAGCAGATAGGCGGCGCCGCAGGCCAGGATCGGTCCTAGCGCGAGAGTAGCCCTAAACAACTGACCGGAACCCATGACGCCTACCTGCGCTCGCATGAAAACGATCCGAGCTGAATTCGCTTCACTAAAGCGGCTCGTCGCGGCGGTGAATCACGCGCCCGTTGACCAAGGTATAACTTACCCGCCCCGGGAGCTCCCAACCGAGAAAGGGTGAATTCTTGGCCTGGCTGCGCAGTGTCTCTGGCATGCACCACCATATCGCGTCGGGATCGAAGATGCAGATATCGGCCGGCGCTCCGGGTGTCAGGCGCCCGGTATCCAAACCCAGTATTCGGGCCGGATTGATGGTCACGCAAGCGAGCGCCTGGCGCAGACTGAAGACCTCTTCGTCGACCAGCCGCAGCAGCAGCGAGAGCAGGGTGTCGACGCCGCAGGCACCCGGCTCAGTGCTCGTGAAAGGACCGTCTTTGGCATCCGCATCCTGCGGCTGGTGATCGGAGCAAATCACCCCGATCGTGCCATCGATCAGGGCGGCGCGAAGCGCCTTGCGATCGGCTATCGCGCGCAGCGGCGGCTGCAGATGGAAGCGGCTGTCGAACCCCGCACAATCCATCTCCGTTAGAAAAAGTTGATGTATCGCTACGTCCGCCGTTACCGGTAGCCCGCTCGCTTGGGCGCGGGCGATCAGCTCTACGCCAGAGCGCGATGACAGCCGCCCGAAATGGGTGCGTCCCCGTATATCGGCCACGAGCGCGAGACATCGACCCAGCTCGGCAATTTCGGCGGACACGGGGATGCCGGGTATGCCGAGCCGAGTGGCGACGATGCCATCATGCAAATAGCCACTCGAAGACAGCCACGGATCGGCCGGCGTGAGCAGCACGGGTATAGCGAAAGTCGCTGCATATTCCAGCGCGCGCTGCAGTACCAGGGTATTGCGTATGGTGCGACCGGCGTCGCTCATCGCGGCGCAGCCGGCTTGCGCGAGCGCGGCCATTTCGCTGAGCCTCTCACCGGCGAGCCCAACGGTCAGAGCGCCCAGGGGCAGCACCCGAGCGCTGCCGGCCGCCTGCGCGCGCCGGTGCATCAGCTCGACGACCGAAGGGGTATCCATCACCGGGTTGGTATCGGGCAGGCAGGCTAGGGTGGTGATGCCCCCCGCCGCTCCGGCGCGGGCCTCGCTAGCGATGGTTGCCTTGTGTTCCTCGCCCGGCTCCCCAAGCCGCGTGGCAAGGTCGATCAATCCGGGGCAAACGATTTGCCCGCTGGCATCGATCTCGAAATCCGCGGCGTGTTCGGCCGGTGCCTCACCTATGGCGAGAATACGACCGTCGGCGAGAAGCACCTCGGCCGTACCGTCGTAACCGCATTCCGGATCGATCACACGACCGCCGTGGATACGGATTCTGGTCATGCCGGCGCCGGAGGAGTTTCTCTGCGCGCTCCCAGCGCCATCGACATGACAGCCATGCGTACTGCGATGCCGTTGGTTACCTGTTCGAGGATAACTGAACGCGCACCGTCGGCCACGCGTGAGTCGATCTCGACCCCTCGATTGATCGGGCCGGGATGCATGACGATAGCATCCGGCTTTGCCACGGCCAGCTTGTCTTCAGTCAAGCCATAAAGCCGGAAGTATTCGGGCTCGCTCGGCAATAGCGCTCCCTGCATGCGCTCGCGCTGCAGCCTGAGCATTATCACGACGTCGGCATCCTTGAGCCCCAGGCGCATGTCGTGGAAGACGCGCACACCTAAGCTTTCGATGTCCCGTGGCAGCAGCGTGCGCGGCGCGATGACGCGCACTTCTCCCGCACCGAGCCCACCGAGGGCGTGGATCTGCGAGCGCGCCACGCGGGAGTGCATGACATCGCCCACGATCGCGATAACGAGAGGCTCGAAGCCACCCTTGTGGCGGCGAATGGTGAAGGCATCCAACATGGCCTGCGTGGGATGAGCGTGCCAGCCGTCCCCCGCGTTCAACACGCTGACCGACTCACCAACGTGCTGCGCTACGTATTCGGCGGTGCCGCTCTCGGAGTGGCGGACCACGAACATGTCGGCCTGCATCGCCTCGAGATTGCGCAGCATGTCCAACAGGCTTTCGCCCTTTACGGTCGTGGTGGCCACGTTCACATTGAGCACATCGGCGGAGAGGCGTTTGGCGGCCAGCTCAAAGGTAATCCGGGTGCGTGTGCTGGCCTCGAAGAATAGATTAATCACCGTTCGCCCGCGCAGCAGGGGCACCTTCTTGACCGATTTACCGATCACGCCAGCGAACGACTCGGCCGTGTCGAGGAGCTGCAGCAGCAAGTTGCGTGGCAGGCCCTCAGTGGTCAAGAAGTGCCGCAGTCGCCCATCTGTATCGAGCTGCCTGGTCATGTGTGTCCCCGCTTGATGCTGAGCTCGAGCGGTGACGGTCCGAGCAGCTTGACCTGGTCGGCCGGCTTAAGCTCGATGCGCACGCCCACGACGTCCGCCGCAATAGGCAGTTCGCGCCCGCAGCGGTCTACGAGCACGGCCAGGCGCACGGCGGCCGGCCGCCCATAATCGAAAATCTCATTGAGCGCGGCGCGAACCGTGCGCCCGCTATAGAGTACGTCGTCGACCAGAATAATCAGGCTGCCATCTACCTCAAAGGGTAGATGCGAGGGTTGCACGCGGGGGTGCATCCCGATGCGGTTAAAGTCGTCCCGGTGAAAGTGGATATTAAGGGCACCGGGAGGGCTCGAAAGACCCAGCATCGGGTGCAAGCGCTCGGCGAGCCAGGCTCCGCCCGTGTGGATGCCGATAAGGGCGATGTGTTGCGCAGGATTTCGCCGCGCAACGAGCGCAAGCAACTCTTTGCCCATGCGGGAGAGGAGCTCGTTCACCTCGGGCAGCGCCGTCATGCCGGCTCTTGCTCGCTGAGCCAAGTTTCCAAAATGATCTGTGCGGCGAGCCGATCGACACGGGCTTTGCCCGCCGTGCCCCGCGCCATCTGCCCGGCGGCATGCAGCCGCCTTCGTGCTTCATGCGATGACAGGCGCTCGTCCACTTGGTGGACGCATAAACCACAACGCTGCTCCAAATTACGGGCGAAAGCGGTAGCCTGCAGCGTGGTTGTCGAGGCTGAGCCGTCGGCGTGGTAGGGGATACCCACTACCAGCGCCGCGGGTTGCCAAGTCTCGATGAGCGCTAGTAACGCTCCCCAGTCCGGCTGACCTTGCCGGCAGGGTAGGGTGGTTACGGGCTGTGCGCTGCCGGTTAGACGCCCCCCAACCGCGATGCCCAAGCGGCGCCAACCGTAGTCGAAGCCTAGATAGATCTGCGTGCACACTTGGTTATTTCAGGCATGCCCGGTATCCGAAGAGAGCAGGGTAAGATCCACCCCCACTAGCCGCGCGGCCGCACGCCAGCGCTCGAGTCCGTCGCGCTCGAAGATGATGGCGGGATCGGGTGGGCCGCTCAGCCAAGCATTCTGCGCCATCTCGCGCTCCAATTGGCCAGTGCCCCAACCGGCGTAGCCAAGGGCGACTAGGTACTGCTGCGGCCCTTCGCCACGGGCCAGCGCCTCCAAAATATCGCGGGAGGTGGTAATCGTGACGTCATCGGAGATTCGCATGGACGAGTCCCAGCTGCCCTCGGGGCAGTGCAGCACAAAACCTCGTTCGCGCTGCACCGGCCCGCCCACGTAAACGGCCCGCTCGCCGATTGCCCCGGCTACTTCGCTGAATCCCATATGGGCGAATAGCTCGGCAAGCGTCAGCTCCGAGGGCCGGTTGATGACGATACCTAAAGCTCCGTCCTGATTATGCTCGCAGATGTAGGCCACCGTCTGCGCGAAGTTCGGGTCGGCCAACGCCGGCATCGCAATCAGGAAATGATTCGTCAGGTCGTTATGCTCAGCCATGGCCACAGTATCCGCCAGTCGCCCGGACTCATACAAGCGCAGTCAGATCAGTGCGGATAAAAGCGGCGTGTGTCATCGAACTCCCAGCTTCGTGTAATGACTAACAGGTCATTGCCTTGGAGCACCTCTCTGGGGACTTTGGCGTACGGCTGTGCCAGCTTAACGATGCGTACGGCCGCCTGGTTCAGCACACTGAAAGGCGAGGGGACCAGCACATTGATCGCGTAGACGCTGCCATCCGGTCGCAATGAAACCTCGAGGATGAGCCGTCCCGAGAGATCACGCTCGCGCGCGGTGCGCGGATAATTGAGATTGCCGATGCGCTCGACTTTCTCCACCCATTGGCGCAGGTACTCGGCCGCGGCATAGGAATCTGTCCGCGCATCAATTCGCCGCTCGCTGAGGTAGTGCTCATCGACGCTAGCGACGCCACCCGTGAAGGCGATCGAGGTAGCCACGCGACGGCTGATCGCTCGGATCTCTGCCATATCGAGGTCATTCGCCTGGGCTTGGGCTTTCGTGGGTTTCACGGCAGGCGCGTGTTCCCGCGCTAATTTTGCCCCAGTGACCGGTAGCGGGGCCGGCATTGATGTCGGCCTCTGCTCTTGCGCTTTGGGATTGCGCTTGGCTTTATCGCTCGCACTTTGATTGGCCCGTGCCAAGCGCTCGAGCTCCTGGGGCAGAGGCGCCTGCGCTCGCTCGGCCAGGGTGATTTCGAATATGGGCGGACTCCCCCGGGCACGCTTGGCTTGCCAGGTGATTCCGAGCGCGAGGAGAATCACTACATGCAGCGCCAGCGAGAAGAAAAAGATCAACGTCAGGCGCGCTTGGGATCTCAGATGGAACGCACCGTTGTTCATCCGTGGGTTACCCTCTCCTGCCCAAAGCGAGCTATGAATGCCAACCCCATGCCGGCGCATGCCTACCACAGTCGAGCGCACGACCTGCGTGATGCGCCTCAAACGCTCGTTCGGCGGCTCTCAAGACGCTGCTCGATGAGATCGAAGAACTCGCTGCTGATACTGATACCGTAGATCGCATCCAGTTCGCGCACGCAGGTCGGACTGGTGACGTTGACCTCGGTGAGGTAATCACCGATGACATCGAGGCCCACGAACAGCAAGCCGCGCTCGCGCAATGCCGGCGCTACCTGACGGCAGATCCAGAGATCTCGCTCGTTGAGCGTGACACCTTCCCCGCGGCCCCCGGCCGCGATATTGCCCCGGGTTTCCCCGCTGGCGGGGATGCGCGCCAGCGCATAGGGAATAGGCTCGCCCGCAAGCAGCACAATGCGCTTGTCGCCGCGGCGGATTTGCTCAATATAGCGCTGCGCCATCAATTGGCGTGTACCGTGATCGCTCAGCGTTTCGATGACCACGCTGGTGTTGGGGTCGCCCTGCTCCAGCAGGAACACGGATTCCCCACCCATGCCGTGCAGCGGTTTGAGGACAACCTTCCCCTGTTCCTGGATGAAGCCGCGCAGCTCATCGGCAGCCATGCTCACTAAGGTCGGTGCGCAGCATTGCGGAAAGTTGGCTATGAAGAGCTTCTCCTGGGCATCACGCAGACCCTGTGGCCGGTTGACCACCAATGTCCCTTCACGCTCCGCGGCCTCCAGGATATATGTCGCATAGAGATACTCGCTGCTCACGGGCGGATCTTTGCGCATGAGCACTATATCGAGCTCGGCAAGCGGACGGCGCTGGCGCTGGCCGAGCTCGTGCCAACGCTCGCGGTCGTCGCAAACATGCAGCTCGGCGCTGTTACCTAGGGCCTGTCCGTCTCGCAGTGAGAGATCGCCGAGCTCCATGTAGCGAATCTCCCAGCCTCGGCGCTCGGCCTCCAGAAGGAGCGCGAGCGTCGTATCCTTATATGGCTTGATGGATCCGATGGGATCCATCACTACACCTAGTTTCACCATCAATTTAGGCCTTCCCTGCGCTGACGGTATCGGTAAGCCAGCGGGCGGCGGCCAGCAGCGCCAGCCGGGCAATCACTCTCTATTCGAGATTCAGCATCATGATGCTCATGCAGTACGCGCCGGACTTGGTGCTTTCCCACGACCATGGGCTGGCGGTGGATTGCATCGGCCTCGTAGTTAAGCCAAGCCGCTCGAGCAGCGTAGCCATGTTGCGGGGCAACGATGGCCTGCTTTTGCGCCGCTTGACGTTGGCCTACCCCGCAACCGCGATGCAGCCGCATGATCAGCGGCGCAACGATGTGGATCAGTTCACGCAACTCCCTTTGCCAGCAGGCAATAATGATTCGAGTGCGGGCTTAAATTGTACCGTAGCCAAATGCTAATGGAACTTGGAATTATTAGGCAAACGGGCGGCGAGCAAGCCATCTCAACCAGGCACCCTGTATTGTACCTGGATGCCATGCCAGAGCCATACGCCGGGGGGCAGCAGGAGCGCCCGACCACGCCCCGAGCCATCGTGCCCGTGCGCAATGGCGGCCGTGCCAGCTTTGATCTACCCATGAGGAATCGGCCAAAGTCTGTAGCGTCGTTCTGGTCGCAAGCGCAAAAAAGACGCAATGCGGCGCATGCAACGCATATCCGGTCGGGGGGTGGCAACACCCGCCCGCGCCATTGCTCAGCTCCTTGGCCGCTTCGCTACCTGGTTGTCGGTGCGATCCCGGCGCGCGGGCCAGCGGCATTGTTCGGCTGGCGAAGTAGAGGAAGAATCATTGCCCGATTGGACATGACATATTTCCCCTGCCTTTTGGAATGGCAAATACGCCGGAGAGGGATCAAAGATGGTCAAGAATATGGATATTGCGAGAAAAGTGGCCATAAAAGCGGCCGTATCGGGGTTAGCCCTCGCAGTGGCTGTCAGCGCGTTGATGTTTATTTTCATCAACAATCTGCAACGCGAGCAGGCAAAAGCGCAGGCGCGCAACACAGCTCTAGCGGTCAGTAATCAAATTCAGGCCGACCGCTCGGTCTATACCGAGCACGTCATCGCCAAGCTGAAAGCTGATGGCATTCCCATCAAGCCAACAGTGAATTTTCAATCGACCCCGGGCGGTATTCCCCTTCCGGCAACGTTTGTCCACTTGACATCGGATTTTCTGAACAAATCTAACAACGGCGTTTTCACAGTCGATCTGATGAGCATCGATCCGGTCAACGAGGCAAAGGCACCGGCCGAAGGCTCATTTGACTATTACGCGTTGGCAACCATGACCGAGGGCACGGTGATTAGGGGCCAGCTGAATCCCGAGACGAAGTTGTACACGGCAGTTACACCGGACTTCGCCTCGACCGATGCGTGCGTCAGTTGCCACAATCAACTGCAGGTTCACAGTAGAACCATTCAACTTGGTGATGTGCTCGGGGGCCTCGTGACCAAGATACCGCTCGATCGTGTGCTTGCCGATGCGCGCACAAAGGCGATCATATTGACCCTTGGCCTGCTGCTATCACTTGTTGCCCTGTTAGGGTTGCAATGGGTGCTAGTCAATCGACCGCTCATCCAATCGATTAGCCAGCTCGAGCAGGAGGCCGATCGCGTGCGCGGTGGCGACGTTGATACGCCCATCACAACCGATCGTACCGACGAAATCGGGAGGCCGACCAAAGCAATCGATCGCACGCACGTCAGCGTAGCGGCCGCCGAGGGCATGCACGAGGAGGGCGGGCTGTAGCCCACGGGTCAGGGTTCCGTCAAAGTCGTAAACAGGTCTGTTAAGCGGGTGTTTTTCTGTACGGCAATCATGCGGTGCTGTGGGTAAAGGGCAGGGCTAGGGAGTTATCAATCGATTATATGAGACTTTGACGGAATCCTACCTTGGTGGGCGTGCACGTCCGCACGAGAACGGCCACGATTGACTTGCCGGGTTCGCTGCGAAGCATCCATGCTCGATTACTCTCCTTTCTAGAATAAGGATGAGCAAGATGCCTAGCGCAGTGAACCCCGGTTTTCTGCATTTTTACGCACGCGCACAATCCGGCAGAGTCAGCAGATTTTCATCCTGGGACTTGGCCGAGTGAACCCGGTAGAAACCTTTGCCCTCGTAATGGTCAATCTGGTAGACAATAGGCTCTACGCTTGCCTACTCCTGAGCCCACGTCTGCGAAGTATAAACCCATTCCTGGGTCAGAGACCCAGCTGAGCGCGATTGCTCCTTGGTAGCGCTCATGCGCCAGCGTTGCTTGAAGTTGATCGCCCCGCAATGGCGGTGCAACGGCGCGATCAGACACCGATCGATATGGATTAGTTCACAGAATTTCTTCTATTCCTGGCGATAATTACCAATGTGGTCGCTTTACACAGAGCAATAGGTAGGGGGCAGCGGGTGGACCAGGATACCAGTGATAGCGATTTGGCCAGCTTCAAGGTGATGGTCATCGATGATAGCAAGACCATTCGGCGCACGGCCGAAACCCTGCTCAAACAAGTAGGCTACGAAGTGATTACCGCGACAGACGGCTTTGAGGCGCTGGGGAAAATCGTGGATCACAATCCGAAAATCATCTTCATCGATATCATGATGCCGCGGCTCGATGGATACCAGACCTGTGCGCTCATCAAACACAGCCGGATATTTAAGGACACGCCGGTCATCATGTTGTCGAGCAAGGATGGCCTGTTCGATCGGGCTCGCGGGCGCATCGTCGGCTCCGAGCAGTACCTCACCAAACCATTTACCCGGGACGAGCTGTTGGCGGCCATACTGCGCCATACGAAGCAGGCCGCCTGAGCCCGCACCAACCTGGCCGGCGCATGCAGCGCTGCCCATATGGGGGCGCCTCGGCTGAGCGGCGATTCGGATAAGAACCATCCACATTATAAATGGAGAACTGCAAGTGACTCGTATACTCGTTGTCGACGACTCGCCCACGGAAACCCACGTTCTGAAAACCATGTTGGAAAAGCATGGCTACCACATCTCCGTTGCCCTGGATGGGGATCAGGGCATCAGCAAGGCACGCCGGGAGCAGCCGGACCTGATTCTGATGGACATTGTTATGCCGGGCACCAACGGGTTCAAAGCCACACGCACGCTTTCCAAAGATTCCGCAACCTCCTCGATCCCAATCATCATAATCAGCACCAAAGACCAAGAGACTGACCGCAACTGGGGTATACGCCAAGGCGCCTTGGACTACATCACGAAGCCGGTGACCGAGGCGGAGCTGCTGGAAAAAATCAACGCGGTGCTGAAGCGATAGGGGTACAGATGGGTAAAAAGACACGGATAACCCGCTCGCAGGTCACGTGCAAGCGGCCGTTCGAGCTGCTCGCCGAGCTCGAGCGCCTCGGCCGCGCGCACCCTATCGAGTCGCCACGCCAAGAGAAGCCGCGGGATGAATGGCGCGGAGTGGGCTTTCGGCTCGGCGGGCAGCGGTTGATTGCTTCGATGAATGAGGTCGTCGAGCTTCTGACGCCGCCCTGGGTAGCCCGTGTCCCGCGTACCAAGAGTTGGCTGCGCGGGGTAGCCAACGTTCGTGGCAACCTGCTGCCGATCATGGATCTCAGTGATTATCTCGGCAAGGGACGAGCCAATCCGAGCCGGCTCGCGCGCGTGCTGGTCATCAAACAGGATACGGTTTGCACCGGGTTGCTCGTCGATGAGGTGCTCGGCATGCGCCACTTTCTCTACCCGGAGCAATGGCGCGCGCGCGCCGAGTCAGGCGATGAGGCAATGATGCCTTATTTGGATGGAGTGCTGCAGCGCGATGGCAGTGACTGGCCGGTGTTCAGTATGGCGGCGCTGATGCGCGAGATGGAATTGGCCAAGATGGCGGCCTGAATTCGGTGCGGCAAACCTGGCCGGGGCAAACAACTTTCGTGGCGATCGATAACGTACAGAGTCGTGGGTTAGCTGGGCCACGGGGCAGGGACTTCCACGGAGGGGTCAATGATGAAGGCGTCTAAGCAATCTAAGAAGCGATCTAACGTATCTCAGTCGGTGAAATGGCTGGGCGGGGCGGTCAAATTGCTCACGGGCGTGGCCGTTGTCGCCGTCGTGTTGATGGCAGCCAGCTTCGCTTACCTCAATTACTACGGCGAGTTCGATGCCGAGCGTGCTTCGCGCGCTGACACCGTTGAGGTGCTGCTGGTGACTATCGCGGCGCAGGCGGGGCAAGCGGTCAACGGTGATGCCGGCGCATTCGCGACGCTGCGCGACGCACGCGAGCAGCTGCAGGCAAACCTCGATATTCTCGCGAACGGCAATCCGCAGACCGGACTGCCGGCCACGGCCGAGGCCTCCGAAGCGGCGGCGCAGGCGATCGAGTCGGTGATACGGGGATGGCAGGCGCTAAGTCCCAAGGTGAACGCCATTCTCGAGCGCGAGAACCTAGCCACCAACGTCCCTCCGCTGCTGGGGATGCGCGACGCCGCTGGCGCCGTGTTCCTCGCGGCCACGAGGATCCGCGCCGGCGTCAATCATTTGACCGAGGTCTACGAGCAGCTCACCGCCTCGCGCCCGGTCGAGCCCTGGTTTCCATATCTGTTCGGCGGCCTGGCGCTGACTCTGCTGTTGCTGCGGGCCCCCGTGGCGCGGCACCTGGCTCAGAGGGAGCTGCAGGCGACGGAGGCCGCGCGCGCGCGAGCGGAGGGGCAAGCCAGGAAGAATCAGCAGGCCATCGGCGCTTTGCTCGACGAGATCGAAGGATTGAGGGACGGTGACCTTACAGTGCAAGCGTCGGTAGACGAAGCATTTACCGGCGCCATCGGTGACGCGTTCAACGACGCGATCGAAGCACTGCGCGCTCTGGTGGGCACCATAAATGGTATCGCTGAGCAAGTCGCTTCCGCCGCGAGGCACACGCGGGCGACCGCCATGCATCTGGCCCAGGCCTCCGATCACCAGGCGCACCAAATTACCGATGCTTCCGCGGCGATCAACGAGATGGCAACGTCCATCGATCAGGTCTCGCGCAATGCCGAAGAATCCTCTCGGGTGGCGCAACAGTCCGTGGAGTTTGCGCTAAAGGGTGCGGCTACCGTTAAACGAACGATGGCTCAGATGGACGCCACTCGGGAGCAGATTCAGGGAACCTCTAAGCGGATCAAACGCCTCGGTGAGAGCTCTCAGGAGATCGGTAACATCGTCGAACTGATAAACGATATTGCCGATCAGACCAACATCCTGGCATTGAATGCCTCGATCCAGGCGGCCATGGCGGGCGAGTCGGGCCGCGGTTTCGCCGTGGTGGCCGACGAGGTTCAACGGTTGGCCGAACGCTCCGGTAACGCGACCAAGCAGATCGAGGCATTGGTAAAGA
>JAKDMQ010000348.1 GCA_030452265.1 Nitrococcus sp. | reverse complement strand
ACTACCTATGCCATTCGGGCTGAAGGCGGCTCGCGCATCATCTCAATGAACGGCGCCGCCGCGCACAAGGCTCACCCAGGCGATCGGGTGATCATCTGCTGCTATGCCCTCGTGCCCGAGGCCGAAGTGGAAGCGCATCAGCCCGCGGTCGTCTATTGTGACGAGCACAATCGCATCAGCCATGCCACCAGTCTCGGACCCCAACAGGTCGCATGAGATCGGCGCCGCGTTGGAAAGATACTCTACTTTATCAAAGCCGCGCAGCCGTCTGACCCGCCTGATGGCCGGCGCTTACCTGCTGCTGCTCGCCTATGGCACGCTTTTCCCGCTGCGTAACTGGCGGCCGCCGGGCATACCGGTCAGCGACATCTTGCTGCGCCTGCCGACCTATGCACCATCGGCGGATATGGCGACCAACGTGCTGATCTACATTCCCGCCAGCATCCTGCTCGTTTTCGCCCTGCCAGGTGCCCGGCTGCAAAGAGCGGTTCTCGCCGTGACGATCTGCGCAGCGCTCTCTTTCAGCCTGGAGTATCTGCAGGCGTGGCTGCCCGCGCGCACGCCTTCCAGCCTGGACCTGATGCTGAACACCACCGGCGCCTTGCTCGGCACCTTGGCAGCACCGCTCGTCAGCACCGCCTTCCGCTACCCCACTATTCTGCCGGCATATGAGAACCCTCTGCGCGACGAACCGGCAACTTGGGCCGGCGTAACTGCGCTCGCGCTGTGGATCGGTTCGCACTGGGCGCCATTCGTGCCCTCGCTGGATCCGTGGCAGGTGTGGCAATCGGTGAAGCCGGTCTGGATCACGATCCGCGATGGCGGCTTCGACCCTGTCGTTGCCGGCGCCTACACTCTAGAGACCCTCGCCATCGGCGTAGTGCTAACCGGAGTGCTGCGCAACCCCTACTTGGCACCCGTCTCTCTGGCAGGACTGATGGCGATGCTGCTCGTCGGCAAGCCGCTGATCGTCATGCGCAGCCTCAGCGCCGAATCCCTCGCCGGCGTCGCCATAGGTACCCTGCTGTTCGCGCTGGCGCCGGGCCCATTCACTCGGCGCCGCGCGGCCTTCGGCGCTGGCGCGCTGCTCGCGGCCTGGGCCATGGCAACCCTTGCGGGGGCCTTCTCAGCCACGCCGCAGGAGGCGTTCAACTGGATCCCCCTACGCGAGCACCTGACGAACCCAATCAGCGGCATCCTGGACCTGATTGATACCGCCTGGCCGGCCGCTGTACTAGCCTATCTGGCGCTGCGCAGCGGCGCTCACCGCCGTGGCACGCTCGCCTGCGGCGCCCTCGCCGTACTAGCCTACGCCGGAGCGTTGGAATGGCTTCAGCGCTGGCAACCCGAGAGCTACCCGGATGTCACCGACATTCTGGTGCCGGGCTTTGCATGGGTGATCACGTTTCTAATCGGTATGCGATCGCATCGCGCCGCGGCGCGGCCGGGGCAAACGCTGTGACGAAATACCCCGCCCTGTACAGGCAGGCCGGCGGCATCGGTGCCGGCGTTGCGCACGACCAGTGCGTCAGCGCGATCCGCGACTACGACCACTTCACGGCATTGCGCGAGGAGTGGGACCGGCTCTGGTACAGGCCGGTGAGCTGCGCCTTGAATGGCAACGAGGCAGTGCCGTCGACGCCGCAACCCTGGATCTGCTGACCGAGCTCTCAGCAGCGAGCTGGAACGGCGAGACCGGCACCACGTTGGATCACGCTGGCCCAGCGGCGTTATCATAATCAGCATGAGCCGCACAGAGCGACACAGCAGAGGAGTGAGCACCGATGTCCCGCCTGGCGCATATTCATTCGCTCTACGAAGCGCTGGAAGCATTACCCGAAGGCGTGGTCGGTGAGCTCCTTAACGGGCAGCTCTATACCCAACCCCGGCCCCCCGGACGACATGCACTGGTCGCTTCCAATCTGGGCGCCGATCTGATCAATCCGTTCAGCCGAGGCCGCGGTGGCCCCGGTGGCTGGTGGATCATTGACGAGCCCGAGATTCATTTTGTCCGGAATGCCGAAGTTCTGGTTCCCGATGTTGCTGGCTGGCGCCGCGAGCGCATGTCGAGCCCGCCCGACGACCAGCGCTTCGAGGTAACCCCAGACTGGGTCTGCGAGGTGCTCTCACCATCCACGGCCGGCAAGGACCGCGAGCTGAAGATGCCGCTCTATGCACGGTATGGCGTTCGCTACGCCTGGATTATCGATCCCCGCGAGCGCCGGCTGGAGGCCTTCGCGCTGGAAGGCGAGAAGTGGAACACCATTGGGGTCTTCAATCCCGGAGAATCCGTTCGCGTACCGCCCTTCGAGGCAATCACGCTGGAGCTGGGTTCGCTCTGGAGCTAACCGCACGACCCCCGCAACACATTAGCGCGAATCACCAATACTGCCCCCGAGCGGCAGTGCACTGTGCATGTAGGAGCGGTGCCCTCGCCGCGAATGGCTGGGCTAGGGCTGCCCTGTACCCATAAATTCCGCTGGACAAGTTCAATACCACTGGCTACAGTGGCGGCGTGGAAAGACAGAGTCAAATCAAACGGCAGTTGCGCGACCCCGAAGCAGTTGCGGCGATTGCTACCCTGTTGGCAGGCGGCGTGCCCAGCCGTA
>JAKDMQ010000347.1 GCA_030452265.1 Nitrococcus sp. | reverse complement strand
CAACCCAAGGTGAGAACCCCTCCGCCACCGGCTCATCGGGCAATCCGATAGGCGGCAACCCAAACGCCACAACCGCCGGCAACGTGCCGGCAACGCCCCCCACTTATTATGTAATCGAAACGGTGCCGCCAAAGCAGATGGGGGATGCGCTGGCAGCGGATGCGGCGGCCAAAGCCAAATTCGCGGCGTGGCATCTACTCATTCGCGGCTTTTTGTGCACGCCCTTCTTGGCCTACGGGGCCTCGGTGGTGTTCTCCATGGTCGGCCACGGCGTACCGCTGGGCGCGGCCGGTTTATTGTTCCCGGTCGGTTATGTCACGCTAAACTTCCTTGGTCTCGAGATGGCGACCGGCAGCTTCGCGACCATGCCCATCGGCATGTACGCCGGAACGGTCACGCCGCTGCAGGTGCTGCGCAATTGGGGCTGGACCCTATTTGGGAACCTGCTCGGCGGCATTTGGTTCGGCTGGCTGCTCTGGTTCGCTATGACCTCGGGCGGGAATGTCCCCATCCCAGAGACGAGTCTGCTCCACGTCTGCGCCGTAACCGCCGAGCATAAGGTCGCGTATCAGCAGTTCGGCTGGGTCGGCTGGTGCGCCGCCATCGGCGGGGGGGTTCTTTGTAACTGGCTGGTGAGCCTGGGCTCGGTCATGTCAAAATCCACGCGCAGCACAATCGGCCGGGCGGTTCTGATGTTCATACCGGTCGGGACGTTCTTCGCGTTGGGCTTCGAGCACACCGTGGTGAACATGTGGCTCTTTCCGACCGGCATCCTCTCCGGCGCCGATGTCACCTTGTACCAGTGGTGGGTGTGGAATCAAATCCCGGTCACTATCGGCAATATCCTGGGCGCCATGACCTTGAACGGCACCCTGTGGTACTTCACCCATCAGATGCATGGGTGAGTATCGGAAATCGTGGGTTGACAGATCGTCTGCTTGTAGACACTGTCGCGGAAAGAGGCAGCGAAAAACGCTTGAGGGCTTCCAGCGAGTGGCCTGAAAAGTGATCCGTTTTAAGGCGCTGTTCTTTGGAAATCAGGCAAAGCGAAACGACAGGGATGTCGCTTCGCTTCAGGCTACCTCGACGCGGCGAGCGCTGCGCGCGAAAACGAGCGCCCCATCCCGAACATCCACTTCAACGATGTCTCCAGCGCCAAAGCGGCCCTGGAGAATCGCTTGGGCGAGCGGATTCTCCAGGCGCTGCTGGATGATTCGCTTGAGCGGCCGGGCGCCGTAGACGGAATCGAAGCCCGCCTGTGACAGCACGTCCAAGGCCTCCGGCGTGAGCTCGATGCCCATGTCGTGATCACGTAGCCGGTGCCCTAGGTGGGCTATCTGGATTTCGGCGATGCGGTGAATCTGCGCGCGGCCCAAGGGATGGAACACGACCAAATCGTCGATGCGGTTGACGAACTCAGGGCGAAAATGCTGGCCGACGATCTCCATGACCGCGTTCCTCATCGCCTGATAGTTCTCTTCGCCCGCCATTTCCTGAATCACCTGAGAGCCAAGATTCGACGTCATAACGATGACCGCGTTGCGAAAATCCGCCGTGCGCCCGTGGCTATCGGTCAGTCGACCATCCTCCAGCACCTGTAAGAGTATGTTGAAGACATCCGCGTGCGCCTTCTCCACCTCATCCAAAAGAATCACGGAGTACGGCCGGCGTCGGATCGCCTCGGTCAAATAACCGCCCTGTTCGAATCCGACATAGCCTGGCGGCGCGCCGATCAGCCGCGCGATCGCGTGCTTCTCCATGAACTCCGACATATCGATCCGCACCAGAGCCTCCTCGGTATCGAACAGAAATGCGGCCAGCGCCTTGCACAACTCGGTCTTGCCGACTCCAGTGGGCCCGAGGAACATAAACGAGCCGTTAGGCCGTTTGGGATCGGCCAGTCCCGCGCGCGAGCGCCGGATGGCGTTGGCGACCGCGTCGACGGCCTCCTTCTGGCCCACGACCCGAGCCTGCAGCACTTGTTCCATGTGCAGGAGCTTCTCCCGCTCGCCCTCCAGCATCTTGGCCACCGGAATGCCGGTCCACTTGGACACCACCTCGGCAATCTCCTCCTCGGTGACCTTGTTGCGCAGTAGCTGCATCTCCCGTGTCTCGGCCCGAGAGGCTATCTCAATCTGGCGTTCGAGCTCCGGAATGCGACCGTATTGCAGCTCGGACATGCGCGTGAGATCGCTCGCGCGGCGCGCCGTCTCGAGCTCCTTGCGGGCCTGATCGAGGGCCTCCTTGATCGTCTGCGCGCCTTCAACGGCGGCCTTCTCCGAGGTCCAGATCTTCTCGAAGTCTTGGTATTGGCGCTCGACGTCCTCGATCTCGCGCTGCACCGTCTGCAGGCGCTTTTTTGAAGCCTCATCGGTTTCCTTGGCCAGCGCCTCGCGCTCGATCTTGAGCTGAATCAAGCGCCGATCGAGACGATCCATCTCCTCGGGCTTGGAGTCGATCTCGATACGGATACGGCTTGCGGCCTCATCGATCAAGTCGATCGCCTTGTCGGGTAGCTTGCGCTCGGTAATGTAGCGCTGCGACAAGGTCGCGGCCGCGACGATAGCCGGATCCGTGATCTCGACGCCGTGGTGGACCTCATAGCGCTCCTTCAA
>JAKDMQ010000119.1 GCA_030452265.1 Nitrococcus sp. | reverse complement strand
GTGTTGTATCTCGCGGTGATCGCTCGCGGCCTCTATATTGCCTCCCACGCTCAGGACAATTATGCCCGGCTGCTTGCCGGCACGATCGTGCTGACGTTCTTCATCTATTTTTTTGTGAATATCGGCATGGTATCTGGAATGCTACCCGTGGTAGGAGTGCCATTGCCTCTGATCAGCTATGGTGGCACCTCTATGGTGACCCTGCTGACGGGTTTCGGTATGCTCATGTCCATCCACACGCACCGACGTTTGTTGGTGTAGTGAGGCGGGGATTGTGCGCATAATGAGCCGGCTGCCGCGGATTGGGGGAAGCTCGGGCTTGGCTCCACCCGTGCGCCCAGCGCGCGCGGAGCGCGCGGGCATGCAGAGCGTGGACGCGGGCAGAGTGGATTGCATTCGCGCGCCGTTTGGGAGTATCACGCGACAAGGAGGGCTGGTTTGACGGTAACAAAACAATGTTCGCGTGCGCGCAGCGGCTTTTTCGCCGTACTGCTCTTGGTAACCCTGATCGGCTGCGCCCACGCCGGTGAGAATACCTCGGATTCCAAGGCCTTCGGGCGCTTTGCCGAGCATATGGCCGCGCGGTATGGCTTCGATGCAAAGCAAATCGAGCGCCTTCTTGCACAGAGCGAGCGCCAGGAAGACATACTGGCTGCAATCGCCAGTCCGGCCGAAGCACTGCCCTGGTACCGATATCGATCGATATTTCTGAAAGAACCGAGAATCCGCCTGGGGGTGAAGTTTTGGGAGCAGCATGCGGCTGTGCTCGAGCGGGCATCGCAGCGCTACGGAGTCCCTCCCCAGGTCATTGTTGCCATTATCGGAGTTGAGAGCCGTTACGGGCGCAACCGCGGTAATCACCGGGTCATCGATGCCCTGCGTACGCTCGCCTTCGATTATCCGCCGCGCAGCGAGTTTTTCCGCAGCGAGCTCGAACAATATCTGCTGCTCTCCCGCGAAGAGGGCTTCGACCCGTTGCAGCCCGAGGGCTCCTACGCCGGAGCCATGGGAATACCGCAGTTCATTAGCAGCAGCTATCGGATGTATGCCGTCGACTTCAACCACGACGGTCATCGCGACCTGTGGGATCAGCCGGCGGACGCCATCGGCAGCATTGCCAACTATTTCAGCGAACACGGCTGGCAGCGTGGTGAGGCTGTTGCCGTGCCGGCGAGCATGAGCGGTGAGGCCTCCTGGAGCGGGGAGGAGACGCCGGAGCTTACGACCAATAGCAGTGTTGGCGAGCTGCTCGAGCACGGGGTGAGGGTGGAGCGCACGCTCTCCGCCGCGCAGCCGGCGAGTCTGATCATTCTCGAAGACAGGCAGGGTTCGAAATATTGGGTCGGGCTGCCGAACTTCTATGTCATCACGCGTTATAACCACAGCGTGCTTTATGCCATGGCGGTTTACCAGCTCAGTCAGGCGATCGACGCGCGGCGAGGGTCGACCCGATGACCGGGCAGCCGCGCTGGCTCGCCGTTTTGCTATGCACCGTAGTGGCCGCCGGCTGCAGTCTCAACGCCGCGCATGACTCAAGCCGCGCGCGCGCTATATCCAATAGCTACGTAGTACACGGCCAACGTTACTATGTGCTGCATAACACCGATGGTTTCGTGCAACGCGGCATCGCCTCTTGGTATGGGCGCAAGTTTCACGGCAGGCGCACCTCGAGCGGCGAGATTTATGACATGTATGCCATGACGGCAGCCCACAAACGCCTGCCCATCCCCAGCCAAGTCGAGGTGATCAATCTCACGAACGGACGCCGCGCCGTGGTGCGCATAAATGATCGGGGTCCATTTGTGGACAATCGGATCATCGATGTCTCCTATGCGGCGGCGAAGCAGCTTGGCATGCTCGGCTCGGGCACGGCGCTGGTGGAGATTCGTGCCATTAGCCACGAGCCAGTGGTCGCGGGTCGCGCGCTCGCGAGCGCCGCCCCCGAGGCGGCTGCAGAGGCCGCAGCCGTCCCCGTTGGCGCCACTCGCGCCGAGCCGAGTGCGGAATTTTACGTACAGGCGGGGGCATTCACGGATCTTAGGAACGCCTATCGGCTGCAAGGACGGCTCGAAGCGGCTGAGTTCGCGGCTCCGGTGCGGGTGGAGCTCTTCGACCAAGGGGGAAGCAAGTATTATCGGGTCAGGCTGGGCCCATTGCCGAGCCGCGCTGCCGCGGGCGAGCTTGCTCGCCGACTGGCCAGTTATGGAATCGATGATGCGCGCATGATCGATACAAATTAGCCTCGCGTCGGTACCGGCGGTGCGATTCTCTGGGGAGGGGGCGTGTGATACACGCAGTGCCTAGAAAAGAAGAGCCTATTTCAAGTTTAAGGTAGCTTAGCTATGCAGGCAATCAAGTTATTGACTATTCTAATCGCGCTCAGCTTAGCACTGCTGGCCGGCGCAGCGGCCGCCTTGTCGCAGCCCATTCCTATACCCTCGCCGCCCGCTCTGGGCGCGGACAGCTATATCCTGATGGATTACGATAGCGAGCGGGTGCTGGTCAAGACCAATATCGATCAGCGTCATGATCCGGCGAGCCTGACCAAGATGATGACGGCCTACGTCGTCTTCAACGAGCTCGAGAGCGGGCACATTGCTTTGGACGATAGGGTCAGCGTGAGCAAGAAGGCCTGGCGTGAGCCGGGATCGCGCATGTTCATCGAGGTCGGCGATGAGGTCTCGGTCGAGGCCCTACTACAGGGCATGATCGTGCAATCCGGCAACGATGCCAGCGTGGCGCTGGCCGAGTATGTGGCCGGCACCGAGTCGACCTTCGCTCAGGTGATGAATCAGTATGCACAGGCTCTGGGCATGACGCATACCCATTATGTAAATGCCACCGGGCTGCCAAACCCAAAGCATTACACCACGGCTCGCGATACGGCCATACTGGCGCAGGCGCTCATACGCGACTTCCCCGAGCGCTATCAGTGGTTCGCCGAGAAGAAGTACGCGTACAACGGGATTGAGCAACACAATCGCAATGACCTGCTCTGGCGTGATCCTTCGGTCGATGGAATTAAGACCGGCCACACCGAGGAGGCGGGTTATTGTCTTGCCGCCAGTGCCGAGCGCGAGGGCATGCGCTTGATCTCCGTGGTCATGGGCGCAGGCAGCGAAACGGCGCGCATCAGTGACTCTCAGGCCCTGCTCAATTACGGCTTTCGTTTCTTCCAGACCCACCGTCTTTACCAAGCCGGTCAGACACTGACAAAAACTCGGGTTTGGAAAGGCGCGGTGCAGATGCTGCCGCTCGGATTGACCCATGATCTATTCGTTACTATCCCCCAACGCCAGTATGACAATCTCAAAGCGTCTATGACCGTGCACAGCCTGCTCATGGCGCCGGTGGAGCGCGGCGAGCGATACGGCAAGGTAAAAGTGGGCCTCAATGGTCAGATTGTTTCCTCCGCGCCGCTCGTCGCACTGGAGAACGTCTCGGAAGGCAGCATCTGGCAACGCATGAAAGATGAGGTCTTACTCATGCTCCAATAGCCGAGGGGTTGGACCAACTTGCCAGCCTCGAAGCGGATGCAATCATGAGCGTACTTCAGCCCGGGGCCGTGCCGACTGCGCGGCTGCGCCTGCGCAAGCTCGGGCGCGCCGAATACGAACCCACCTGGCGTGCCATGCAAGCATTCACGGCGACTCGTGGCCCTCAAGCCGACGACGAGCTATGGCTCCTCGAGCATCCAGCCATTTTTACCCTTGGTGTCAGCGGCAGGCAAAGCCACGTGCTCGCCCCCGGCAATATACCGGTGCTCTCAGTCGACCGCGGCGGGCAAGTAACCTACCACGGTCCGGGGCAGGTGGTGGTGTATGCACTGATAGACCTGCGACGCCGGGGCATCGGCGTGCGGCGCATGGTCTCGGCGTTGGAAAACAGTGTGATCCGCGTGCTTGCCGACCACGGTATTGACGCGCACGCGCGCCGCGAGGCACCGGGGGTATACGTCGGCGCTGCCAAGATCGCCGCCGTCGGGCTACGGGTGCGGCGCGGCTGCACCTATCACGGCCTCGCGTTCAATGTCGCGATGGAGCTGGAGCCCTTCAGCCGCATCAACCCCTGCGGCTATGCGGGCCTGCGGATAACGGACTTGCGGGATCAGGGCGTGGAGCTGGCGCTCGACACGGCGGGGCAGCAGGTGGCGCGAATGCTGGCAGACGAGATCAGAGCCGCGAGCGCGAATGCCGCCGGCTCCTCTTGACCGGCGGAACCTGACTCGATGGCGCCGGTAGTCCCAGGCTTTCGCGGTAGTCAACGTTGGCACGAGGCCTGGCGTAATCTGGCGCAACCTTCGGCGCTGACTTTGCTGTTTCTGGGCTTCGGTTCGGGCATGCCGTTCCTGCTGGTTTCTGGCACCCTCGCCCTGTGGCTCGAGGAAACCGGCTATAGCATCGATGAGATCACGATTCTCTCCGGTGCGGTGATGCTCTATTCGCTCAAGTTCCTCTGGGCACCGCTCGTGGACCACGTGCGGTTTCCGCTGCTCAGAGAGCTGGGATTGCGTCGGAGCTGGTTGCTGCTTGCGCAAGTGGCCGTCACTGCCGGTTTGCTGGGTATGGCGGCTGTTGCGCCCGGCGCCACGGCGGTATTCGTGGCGCTGACGCTGTTTACCGCCTTTGCCGGGGCGACCCAGGACATCCTGGTCGACGCCTACCGCATCGAGATTGCGCCGCCCGAGGCGCAGGCATCACTGGCCGCCACTTACATCCTCGGCTATCGCGTTGCGATCATGGTCAGCGGTGGGTTGGCGCTGATCATGGCCGATTCCATGGGCTGGCCGCTCGTATACGCGAGCATGGCCGCATTCATGCTGGTGCCGACAATAACGACTCTTTTGGCTCCCGAGCCACAGACAGCGCACGCGCAACAGCAGGGTTGGCTTGAACGGCTGCGTGAGGGTGTAGTGGACCCTTTCGTCGATTTTTTTGTCCGCTACAAGGGCTGGATCGGTATCGGCCTGATCGCCTTTGTGCTGCTGTTCAAGATCTCCGACCAGGCCTTGAGCGGCGGGCTGATCAACCCATTTTATCGCGCGGCTGGGTTCTCCAATAGCGAAATCGGCCAGGTCAGCAATATCTACGGGGTCTGGGTCGCGGTGGCGGGCGCGTTTGTGGGCGGTGTGATGGTGGCGCGTTTTGGCCTCAAACCGAGCCTGTGGGCGGCGATGATTCTGGGCGCAATCAGCAACCTCATGTACGTGATGTTGGCCCAGACTCACGGCAACCTCTTCGCCTTCTACTTGGCCATTTTGGTCGAAAATCTCTCAGGAGGGCTTCTTGGTACCGTCGCCGTGGCGTACCTGTCGGCGCTGGTCAACCGCAACTTTACGGCGACGCAATACGCGCTCTTTAGCTCCCTGGTGACACTGCCGGGCAAGGTGCTTGGCATGGCGTCGGGAACACTCGTGTTGTTGTTCTCCGCCGCCCCCGCCGCCACCATGGCGGGCTACTCTTACTACTTCATCTTCACCACGCTCGCCATATTGCCGGCGTTGGCGCTGTTTGCGTGGCTTGGGCCACGGGTGCATCTGGAAGGCGAAAGCGGGAAATGAGCGAACCCGTGGTTTGTCGGGACCCGTCTAGATTGCAGGCGCCAAGGGCTCGCACGATAGCCCGTGTCGATCATCGCTATAGTAAGAATCAATTTTACTAATCAAGAGCGCTCCTTTAGCCTGTTCGCAAACTGCGTCAATCGCGACTACTCGAGGGAGTCGAAGCATCATGAGTGTACTGGTAGGAACGCAAGCGCCTGAGCTCTCAGCGGCCGCCGTCATGCCGGACGGTAGCATCAATGGAGCTTTTCGTCTGTCCGACCTGCGCGGCAAGCCGGTTGTATTGTTCTTCTGGCCGTTGGATTTTACCTTCGTTTGCCCATCCGAGATCATCGCCCATGATAATCGCATGGCGCAATTCCATGAGCGCGGGGTGGAGGTCGTCGGGGTTTCCATCGACTCGGAATATACGCATTTTGCCTGGCGCAATACGCCGGTGGACAAAGGCGGCATCGGTGCGGTGCAGTTCCCATTGGTCTCCGATAAGCGCCATGAGATCGTTCGGGCCTACGGCATCGAGCACCCGCAGGAGGGGGTCGCTTTGCGCGCATCCTTTCTCATCGACAAGGAGGGGATCGTGCAGCACCAAGTGGTCAATAATCTGCCGCTCGGCCGCTCGGTGGACGAGATGCTGCGTGTGATTGATGCCTTGCAGTTCACCGAGCAACATGGTGAGGTCTGTCCGGCTGGATGGCAAAAGGGGCAAAGCGGTATGAAACCGGATGCCGAGGGCGTGGCGAGTTATCTAGCCGAGCATGCTCGGCAATTGTAAGCGCCCCGATTCGGTTGCAAGTTGGGCCGGTCGCGGTCACGCCGCGGCCGGAAAGCGGCCGCCTCCGGTTTAAGCACAGGCACCAGGAGCGTTTTGCATGAGTGAGGTTAAGCACGCCAAGCTGTTGATACTCGGCTCTGGCCCGGCCGGCTACACGGCGGCCGTGTATGCGGCACGGGCCAACCTTCAGCCCGTGCTGGTAACCGGAGTGGAGATGGGCGGGCAGTTGACCACCACGACGGATGTGGATAATTGGCCTGGTGATGTCGAAGGTCTGCAGGGCCCCGATTTGATGGAGCGCATGCGCCGCCATGCCGAGCGCTTTGGCACCGAGGTCATTTTCGATCATATCAACGCGGTCGATCTCGAGCGGCGCCCGTTGCGGCTCTCGGGCGATAGCACCGAGTACGCCTGCGATGCGCTCATCATCGCGACCGGCGCCTCGGCGATGTATCTTGGCCTGGACTCAGAGCAGCGGTTTATGGGTAAAGGCGTGTCCGCCTGCGCCACCTGTGACGGATTCTTCTATAAGGGTCAGAACGTGGCGGTAATCGGCGGCGGTAATACCGCGCTCGAAGAGGCGCTGTATCTCTCGAACATCGCCCGCCACGTCACCATGGTGCATCGGCGCGATCGCTTTCGCGGCGAGAAGATCCTGCACGATCACGTGTTTCGCAAGGCCGAGGAGGGAAAAATCACCATTCGTTGGGACAGCGTGCTCGATGAGGTGCTAGGCGATGCCACGGGCGTGACCGGGATGCGCATAACGGGCACGAAGACCGGCGCCACCGAGGATGTCGCGCTCACCGGCGTGTTCATCGCCATCGGCCATAAACCAAACACGGGGATCTTTGCGGGCCAGCTCGACATGAAAGGGGGTTACATCAAGGTCAAAAGCGGGCTCGATGGCAATGCCACCGCCACCAGCGTGCCAGGCGTATTCGCCGCCGGCGATGTCATGGACCATGTCTATCGCCAAGCCGTGACTTCGGCCGGCAGTGGTTGTATGGCGGCGCTCGACGCCGAGAAGTATCTGGACAGCTTGGCGCTGGATGGCGGCGACGAAAGCAAAGCGGCCGAGGACGCCGCGGTCATGGCATCGGCCTCCACTTGAGCAGACAATTGCGCAAGAATCGGATGGTCGGGGCCGCGCCGATGAGGGCACGCTAAGCCGCTGTCAATCGGCTATGCTGGAGAGCACCATGAACGAGCAACTGCAACGGCAAGCGACGCTGGCGCGGGGTGCATCCCGGGACAGCCAGTTCGTCTCCGGCGTTCTCGGCATGACCCCGGGCCAGTACCGTGCCGGCGGCGCTGGCATGGAGATCTCCCATGCCAGCGCGAAGACGCCGTTGGGGATGCTGATGATGGCCGCCACCGACCGCGGCCTGTGCTTCATCCAGCTCGGCGACGGCGAGGCCGAGATGCGTGAGCGCCTGCGCGCGGAGTATCCGGCAGCGAGCATCTCGGTCATACCGCCTGGCGCCGAGGGCCTGTTCCGGCAGTGGATACAGGCATTGCGCGACTACCTGGAGGGCTCTAGGATTGGGCTCGACCTGCCGAGCGATATTTGGGGCACGCCATTGCAGATGAAAGTCTGGGACTATCTGCGCGCGATTCCCTACGGCGAGGTTCGAACCTACAAGCAGGTCGCCGAGTCCGTCGGCAGGCCGCGGGCGACCCGCGCCGTCGCCAATGCCTGCGCCGCCAACCGCCTCGCGCTGACGGTTCCTTGCCATCGCGTCATTCGCGGCGATGGTGGCCTGGGCGGCTACCGCTGGGGCCTCGAGCGTAAGCGTGCGTTGCTCGAGCGCGAGCGCGTGGCGCGTGCCGAGACGACTCGAGACGGGGGGTGATTGTCGAGCTGGCGGTGGTGGAGCCGTTCCCCTGGGCGGCGCTGCTCAGTTATCTCGGCGCGCGGATTATTCCCGGAGTAGAGTGCGTTGACGGCAACGGCTACGAGCGCCGCCACAACGGTGCCGTCATCCGCGTGACCTATCGCGCGGCAGGCGGTTGCCTGCGAATAAGGGCTAACGGCAAGGTTGGCGAGGATGAGATCGCCGCACGCGTCGCCCGCCTATTCGATGCCGGCCAGGACACCCGCGCCGCGGATGATTGCCTACGCAAATGTGCGATCCTGGCACCGCGCATCGAGCGCGTGCCAGGGTTGCGGCCGCTGGGCTGCTGGTGCGCATTCGAGCTCTGCGTGCGCACTGTCGTTGGCCAGCAGGTCAGCGTGGCGGCGGCGGGAACCTTAGTGGGCCGGCTCATCGAGCGCTGTGGCGAGCTCTCCCCAGCCGCGCTGCGGGCGGCGGATCTCGATGCGATTGGCATGCCGGGCCGGCGCGTTGCCACACTGCGCCATTTGGCCGACGCGGCGCTCAGCGGCGAGCTGGCGCTGGACAGTGCGAATTGGGACGAGATCGATACCCGCTTGTCGAGACTGCCCGGCATCGGAACCTGGACCCGGGCCTATCTGGCGATCCGCCTGGGCCGGCAGCCCGACGCCTTTCCCGAAACCGATCTCGGTTTGCTGCGGGCCGCGGGTGCCACCTCGCCCGCGGCGCTGCGGGCGCTGTCGCAAGGCTGGCGGCCGCACCGGGCCAATGCCGCCGCCTACCTCTGGTGCGTATCCTGATGCGAGTCATAGCGGGCTAACCGACGCTGTCCTGCGCGGACTGTGAGGCCACCATCCGGCTAAAACACGCCCCTCACAACCCACTCGGCGAACGTTCCGACGACGGACATTATGAACGAGCCACCCAGTGCCCAGCCGAAGTGGTCGATCGTCAGGTGATCGGTGAGCTTGTCGGTGAGCACGAGCAGGATGGCATTGACGATCCAGCGAGTGATGAACGCGAGCAGCCAGGCGATGCCGAGCGTGATGACCGTAAAAAAGGCGAAGATCAGCCAGCCGAGGAGAAAATTGAGGACACCGAAAATGGCGGCGACGAGGATCGCGCTGCCGAAGCTCTTGACGCGAAAGCCCGGCAGCACCGCGTCGGTGACCCAGACCGCAAAAGACAGTACCAGCCAGGACAGGAGCAGTTCCACAACGCGCGCCTCCGAACAGCATGCTCACTCGATGAGACGCTGATTCTAACGGCTCGCGCGTTTATCGGCTAGAAGCCGGCGGTGCGCTGTCGGATGGAGAGTACGAACAGGCGATTTATACTGCCTACAGGCTGGCCGTCTCGTCGATAGTAGATTGGCGCCAAGCTACGGGGGGCCACGCATGTCACCGAACGATGACGCTCATGACTCGCCCCCTGCAGACGACACCGGCGTTGCGCCGGCGCCCGCACGCGACCCGGAAATCCTCATCGACCACATCAGGGAGATTAGCCAGACCGCGCGCGGCACGTGGTTCGCGCTCCTCGCGCTCCTCGCTTTCGTCGGTGTCACGATGATGGCGCACACGGACGCTAGTTTCTTCGCCGCAGGCGTCGCGACCAAGCTGCCTATGGTTGGGCTCGAGGTGCCGACGCTCTCGTTTTTCATCGCCACGCCCCTCATGATTGCGGCGCTCTACGTGCACCTGCATCTCTTCCTCGTCAGCCTCTGGAACGCGCTAGCCGACGCGCCCGAGCAAATCGGCTCGGACCGCCTCTTCGATCGCGTCTATCCGGGGCTCATCGCGCAGACGACGGTCCTTTACCGCAGTCGCGCCCGCCCGGATGAATCGGCCCCGCCGCACGCCTTCGCCGGAGCGATGAAAGCGAGCGTGCTCCTCCTCGTCTGGCTCGCAGCCCCGGCGCTGCTCGCCTGGCTCTTTTGGCGATCGATGGCGTTGCATAGACTGGCGTTGACCCTGTGAATCGGCGCCTGTCTCGTCGCGGTCGGCTTCTTCGGCGTTCGCGGGGCGATGATTGCCCGCAGCCGCCTCTCGCGGTCGAAAGAAGAATGGGAGAAAGTCCGCGCGTCCAGGAGATTCTATCGCCCGCTCGTGGTCGGCGGCGTCGTTGTCGCTGCCACCGCCCTCTCCGCGCTCTCCTGGGCGACCACGAGCGGTGCTCTCCTTTCCCAAAACGAGGGCGACTTGCCGCCGCTTCTGGTCCACGCCGATCTCCATGAGGCCGAGCTTACCCCGCGCCCCCCGATTGGCATTCACACGACCTCTGGAGCGAGGAATTCGAGGAAGACTACCGTCGCCGGGAGGGGATCGACATGGGCCAACCCCTCGGCAGGCGGCAGGAGGAGTTCACTAAGGAGGTGTGTGGGAACGCTATCGCGACTATATCACGGCGCTCGATGCGCCGGACCTTTCGAAATTCGACCTCAGAGGAGCCGATTTAACTGGCGCGTTTCTGCCCGGCGCCAAGCTCGACCATGCGCTGCTGCAGGCGGCAAACCTCGGCAACGTGCAGATGCAGGGGGCGAACCTGTACAAGGCGCAGATTCAGGGGGCGAACATGTACCGTGCGCAGATGCAGGGGGCGTACCTCAAGCTTGCGCTGATGCAGGAGGCGGACATGTACGAGGCGCAGATGCAGGGGGCGGATATGTCCGAGGCACGGATGCAGG
>JAKDMQ010000118.1 GCA_030452265.1 Nitrococcus sp. | reverse complement strand
TGTCTGCGCCTGGGGCGCGCGCTGGTTTTTGGATTTTTGGGGTTTTCGGCCGGGCGCTAGATACGTGGCGCTGACCCGCGACGCCGGCTTCGATGTGCTGCCCCCGGCGGCGGGCGTTGCGGCGCGCCGGACTGGGCGGACCAGACTCGCGCAGCGATTCCCCGCGCAGACACCGGACGAGTCTACTTGTTAGTAACAGGTGTGAGTGTCGCTTTTGCGTATGACCCGCGCTTCGAGAGCTCCATCTGCAACTTCAACGCGCTCGGATCATCATCGATGCGTTGGATCCTAAGGAGCCCTCCGACCCAAGAGCCACAGTACGGGCCGCTCGCTTCATGCGGATAAGGGACGATGCTATAGACTGAAATGGCATCCTTGGAGACAGGTTTCAGGCCAACCCTACACTCCATTGTTTTAAACAGCAATTCCGGTGGGCTTGCGTCCAACATCAGCGTCACAAACACCGTTTCGTGCCGCGCTGTAGACTTGTATTGACCTTCCCATGCCCGCGGGTCGGCGGAGCGCGCCTGACCGGCCACGGCTAGTATGGAGATTGTGACCAATAGCGCAAATCGAGACAGTAGGGAGGTGGTTAGTGACGAGACCTTCTCCGTGACGATTGTCATATGGATGCTCCTTTCGTGTAAAGCATAGCGTAATCGCTCATACCGCGTACCTCGTCGAGTGCCTTGGCGAAGTTGGCCATGATATGGAAGTGATCGAGTACGTGCACCACTTTGGGCGGCCAGATTAGCGATGACCTTCAGATACGGGCGCGACATCCGGTAGACTCGCAAATCTCGGCTCGTTCATAAGAGAGCTTACAACCGCGAGCGGAGCAATCAATGAACAAGCAAGCTCAGCGTGTCGTCGCCACGCTATGGCGCACCTTGTGCTTTTCGCGGCGGGTGCTCGCGGGTTTCCTGGTGAACCATGGCATACTGCTCGCGGGCGGTGTCGGCTACAATGTACTGCTTTCCATCGTGCCGTTGTTTGCGGTGTTCGTGGCCGTGCTGTCCCGCGTAGTCGATGAAGCGCAGCTAATTTCCACTATCCATGCTCAGGCCCAGTTGCTGGTTCCCGGAAACGCCAATCTGCTGGTGGAGACAGCCGAGCAGCTCATCGACGAGAAAGAATTCGTCGGCGGCATCGGCTTCCTGGCACTGTTATTTTTCAGCTCGCTGGCCTTTCGGATGCTGGAGGATGCAATCTCCATCATCTTCCACCGAGGTGTCCATCCTCATACCCGCCGCTTCTGGGTATCGGCGCTGCTGCCGTATACCTATGTCTTGGTCTTAGGAATGGGTGTGCTGGCACTAACGCTGCTCGTTGCCGTCGTGAACCGTATCAGCGGGGGCGATCACGGCTACTCGGTCGTGGACTTGAAGCTGAGCTGGCAGGCGGCCGCAGTGCTGTACGGATTCGGCTTCATCGGTATCGCTCTGCTGTTTACCTCGATCTACAAGGTGCTGCCGGTGGTGCGGATTGCCCTGCGCCGTGCATTGGTCGGCGGGTTTATCGCCGCGGTGCTCTGGGAGCTGAGCTTGTGGACGCTGGTCTACTACTTCGACAATATCTCTTTGGTAAGCGCTGTCTACGGCTCCTTCGCCACACTGATCGTGGTGCTCCTGAGCTTCGAGGTAGGGGCTGTCATCGTATTGCTCGGGGCGCAGGTGATCGCTGAGCTGGAGCTCAGTGCGGCGGCGGGGGTGGCTTGGTACGAGGACGTCGACGAGGCGGACCTCTGATCCGTCACGGCGCCATTACTCTCCTCGGCATTCAGTCACCATCCGGAGGGCCTCCTCGTATAGGCGTGGCTGCTAAGAAAGTGCCCCGGCTCATTATGCAGGCCCGGCGCACGTGCCGGTCCGGTTTGAATAAACAACCCTATTCCGAGCTCATGCAGCGGCTGCTCGACTTGGTCGAGCGTCGTTTCCGTGGCGCCGCGGCCCGCGCGCGCTCGGGGCTGTCCGCCAGAAAGACGGCATAGCACATGCTCTCGGGCGTGTGCCCGGGCGTATGTAGCGTGCGCAATGTCAAGCTGCCGCGCGGCAAGGCTTCGCCGTCGCGCAGGCGCGCATCGGCAGGTTGAAAAGCTCATGGTCTCCGGCAACGATTTTGGCACCGGTCAGGCGGCATCCCTCCTGAGATTGTTTCCCGGAGCCTGATATAAGCCGCTGGTCGATTGGGACCGCGGGCATCCTCCCCGCAACTGGCCCGACGGCGCCGTTCCCAGGGACCGCGCAAGTGCCGGCCGGCTGCGCCATGCGCGCGTTGCTCGCCCTGAAGCGCTTTCGCAGCGCGCGGCACAGCCCTGTGATGAGCGATGTCTTTGACGAGGCGCTGGCGTTGTTCGCGGGGCTCAATGTGTGCCCGAAACGCTCCCTGCTCACAGAATACAGCTTCCAAATCGATCCGCGCGGCTACCCCATTTTCATGCAAGGCTGGCTCGATGCCGTCGGCCACCTCGGGCTCTCACGGGGCAGCACCTTCGATCTCGACTTCCACACCATCCCCTACCACGGCGACGATGCGCTGGTGGAGAAACACTACGTCTCCAAACGAAGTCGGCGGCAGAAAGGCGTGCTCGCCTTCCTGGCCCAGGACACCGAGCAACGCGTGTTCTGCTACGCCCAGGGAGAGATCCGCAAAGCCGACCAGGGCGATGAGATCTTGCGCTTCGTCGACTTCTGGCGCGAACGCACCGGGCACCTGCCCAGCGAGCTGGTCTTCGACTCCAAGCTCACCACCTATGCCAACCTCAATCGCATCGACAGCGGTGGCCATGAAGGTCAACCGCGATCGGCAGCTCACGCTCATGGCCAGCAGCCTATATCGCCTGTTCGCGCACCGCATCGGTAGCCAGACTATAATAGGAAACGGAATACGAATAACTTGCACTCGCGTACGGTCGCTTCTAGTATCGGCGGTGCCTTTGGCATCCATAGTTGATGGGCATTCCTATGGCGAAACAAAAACAGCGCTCAGATCTGAGGCACACGCTTGATGCGTGCATGGGGTCTTTCATTGCGGTGGGCTTTTTCAGCCTGTTCATCAACCTACTCATGTTGGTGCCAGCGCTATACATGCTCCAGGTCTACGACCGGGTCATCCCCACGCGCAGTGAAGCAACGCTATTGGTGCTGACCTTGGTGGTGGTCTTTTTGTTTGCCGTGATGGGTGGGTTGGAATGGGTGCGCTCGCGTATTCTCGTGCGGACGGGCAACCGCCTCGATACGCTGATCAGCGCGCGTCTCTACAGTGCGATGTTCCGGCGCAGCCTGCTCACGCAGGGGCAGCAGACGGCGCAGCCGCTCAGCGAGCTCACCACGTTGCGCCAGTTTTTAAGCGGGAACGGGCTGTTTGCGTTTTTCGATACGCCCTGGGTTCCGATCTATCTAGCAGTGCTCTATCTATTCCACCCTTCGCTGGGGGTTTTCGCCACCGTTGCCGGCGTCATCTTGCTGGCGCTGGCCATCGCCAACGAGAAGGCCACGAAGAGGCTTTTGGCGGAGGCGAACAGCGAGCACATCAAGGCCCAGGACTTGGCGAATTCCAATCTACGCAACGCCGAGGTGCTGCATGCCATGGGTATGCTGCCGGCCATTATGGGGCGCTGGGAGGCCAAGCATCACGAGTTTCTGGCCAAGCAGTCGCGTGCCAGCGACCGCGCGGGCGCGCTCATCACTACTTCCAAGAGCCTGCGTATACTGTTTCAGTCGATGATTCTCGGCCTCGGGGCGCTGCTAGTGCTCGAGGGGCGCCTAACGCCGGGCATGATGATTGCCGGTGCGATTCTCATGGGCCGTGCGCTCGCACCGCTCGATCAGGTGATCGCGAGCTGGAGGGGCTTTGCGAGCTCACGCGACGCCTACCACCGCCTCAATGAGCTTTTTCTGCAAATTCCCGCCGAGCAACGGCGTATGCCGCTGCCTGCGCCTGAAGGCCATGTCAGTGTGGAAGGGATCACCGCGGCGCCGCCCGGCGTGCGCATGGCCACTATTCGCGGGATCAATTTCACCGTCTCAAGCGGCGAGCATATCGGCATCATCGGTCCCAGTGCCGCCGGCAAATCGACCTTGGCCCGGGTGCTGCTTGGCATCTGGCCGGCGCTCCTTGGCACGGTGCGCCTCGATGGCGCTGACGTTACCCAATGGAACCGGGACGAGCTCGGTCCGCACATTGGCTATCTTCCGCAGGACATCGAGCTCTTCGATGGCACCATCAGCGAGAACATCGCCCGCTTCGGCGAGCTGGATGCCGATAACGTCGTGGCGGCGGCCAGGAAGGCGGGTGTCCACGAAATGATCCTGCGCCTGCCCAACGGCTACGACACGTATATCAGCGGCTCCAGCGGCGCCCTCTCCGGTGGGCAGCGCCAGCGAGTGGGGCTCGCGCGGGCGCTCTATGGCGAGCCGGTCTTCGTTGTGCTCGACGAGCCTAACTCCAACCTCGACGACAGCGGCGAGCGTGCATTGGCTCAGGCGCTTGCCTCGCTCAAGGCCGAGGGCGTGACTTTGTTCGTGATCAGCCACCGCCGCAGCGTGCTCAAGCAGGTCGATAAGCTGCTGCTGCTCAAGGAGGGTCAGATCAGCTTGATCGGCCCGCGGGATCACGTGCTGGGCCAGCTCGCCCGACCCGATATCGCGGCGCCGCGCCGTATACCAAACAAGTACGCTTCCGCCCGCTTGTCGGCGGTTGAAGGTGCGCGTGGTGCCGACGCAGAGTTTCGGGAGCAGGACTAAATGACAGGTGATCATTCAGGCAGCATCGATATGCCGTTACGCCCGGCTATGGCTGGCAGCCAAGCTGCGAGTAGTGTGCTGCCCTTGTCCGATAAGCCCTATCGGCTCTTGGGGCTCGCTATCTTGCTGATCGCCTTTGGCGGGTTTGGCGGTTGGGCTGTGTCCGCGGAGCTCGCCGTTGCCGTGGTGGCCCCCGGCACGGTTTCCGTGGAATCGTTCAAGAAGACCGTTGAGCATCTCGAGGGAGGAATCGTCGCGGAGATATACGTTCAGGATGGCGATCATGTCGAGGCGGGTGATGCCCTGTTAGCTCTCGACAAGACCCAAGCGCTCTCGGAGCTTCAAATCGCGCGCTCGCGGTATCTCATCAACCGAGCCGCCAAGGCGCGTCTGTTGGCCGAGCAGCAGGGCGCCGACGCCATTGAGTTTCCCGAGGAATTGCTCGATAGCGATGTGCCGCGGGTCAAAGAAGCCTTGTCTGTACAGCGCGCGCTGTTCGCGGCGCGCCGCGAGGCCCTCGAGAAGACCTTCGGCGTCCTCGACAAGCAGATCGTGCAGATGCGCAAGCAAATCGACGGCCTACAATCGGTCATCGAGGTCGATCACTCGCTCGTGGCCTCACTCGAGGGGCAGGCCCAGGATTTGCGTAAGCTTTTTAAGAAGGGCCTTGCTAACAACGTGCGGCTGCGCGAGCTGGAGCGCCAGATCCTGCGATTCCAAGGCGAGATCGCCCACAATCGCTCGGAGATCGCGCGTCTCGAGGCGCAGATCAGTGAAAATAAAGTCCAGAAGCAGCTCGAGGCGCGGGAATTCCAGAAAGAGGTCGGCGAGCAGCTTTATGAGGCCGACGCCAATATAGCCGAAGCCAAAGCACGAATCAGCGCGCTCGCCGATCAAGTCAAGCGCACGAGCGTAACCGCACCGGTTGCCGGCACGGTCGTGGGCATGACGGTACACACCCTTGGTGCTGTGATTCCGCCCGGCGAGCCGATCCTGTATATCGTGCCCTCGCAAGGCGGCTTCGTGGTCGAGGCGCGTATTGCCGATCGCGACATCGAGAATATCTACCCGGGGCAGTATGCGGAGATTCGCTTTAGCGCCTTTAATCAGCGCTTGACCAATGTCATCGAAGGCGAAGTAAGGCATGTGAGCGCCGATAGCTTCGAGGATGAAGTCACCGGGGCTCGCTATTACAAAGCGCGCATCAAGGTCACTGAAGCGGGCGAGCGCAACATGCCCTCTGGCATGCGGCTGATCGCCGGCATGCCGGCGGAGGTCATGATCAGGACCGGGGAGCGGACTTTTGCCAGCTACGTGACGAAACCTATTGCCGATATGCTGGCGCGCGCCATGCGCGAGGAGTGAGGGGGTGCGCTCCCCGCCCGGCATTGTTTTTGGCGGGCTGAGCCTTCGTGAAATACCGCCGTGAGGGTGGCACCAAGAACAACGTGCTGCCCGATTTATTCATCGGCGCTCACGCCGCCGTGCTGGGCTGCGGAATTCTCACTTTTGATGCCGAACGTTATAAAAACCACTTCCCGCGTGTGCCGCTCGTCGTCTCAAGCTGAGCTCCCTGCATTTTTGTTACCCGCACCGATTAAGTGCAATGTTGCGAACGCCTTGCATTTGTGTTAGCGTTCACGTAGGCTGCAGAGAAAGGGGATCATCCGTATCCAGTGGATGCGCGGACCTTCAATCTTCGCGGCCAATGGACAAGCACCTGCGCCATGGATGGTGCCATTGCCTATCATCGGACTGACTAAGAATTGACTAACAGGAGCTAATAATGCCTGCATTTCTACAAACTGGCAGCGGACTGGTTTTCGGCACTGATGAGAGTGAGGTGATACAGACTGATGGCCCATCGGTAGTTTATGCCGGTGGCGGTGACGACGGCGTTAGGATGGGCTATCAGCAGGATGTGGCCTTTCTAGGCGGCGGCAACGATACCGTCTATACGGAAGACGGCTCCGACCTGGTATTCGGCGAAGCCGGTAACGATTTTATTTACACGGGCGCCGGTAATGATTGGGCCGACGGCGGCTTGGGCAACGACTTCCTGTGGGGCTCGGACGGGGCCGATCAGCTCTTCGGCAACGAAGGCGATGATCTGATCAACGGCGAAAACGGCATCGATGCCCTGTATGGCTCTCTCGGCAACGATACCGTCCTGGGTGGCGCTGGGTCGGACGTCATTTTCGGCGGTGAGGGTGATGACCTCGCCTTGGGTGGCGCCGATGGCGATTGGATATCAGGCGGCTCGGGTCACAACCAGGTCTATGGTGAAGGGGGTGACGACGTCATCTATGGCAACTACTCCGGTGATCCCGAGACCTCGAATGAAATCTTCTATACCGGGAGCGATGGCAAAGATTGGATTGGAGCTTTCGTCGCGGAAACCGACCAGCTCATGATTGCCGCCGATATCAACGGCACCGGTATCGACGCCGCCGCCGATTTTGATGCAGCCCGAGTGAGCGACCACGGCACGGTAGGTGAAGAGGATGCCGGGGCTTTGGTTGATCTGGGAGGCGATAACAGCATTCTGCTGGTCGGGGTTGCGGCCAGTGACGTCATCGCTAATTCCGCCGATTATTTTACCGTCGCCTAACTGGCCTACCGGCTCGGCGCGAGATTTCGCGCCGAGCCTCTCCGCGATTGGGCCGCCTTTAACGTAGCTGAGGATGGCTTTGCATTCACCCGTTTGATCGACTCGTTGCACGCAACCGCCTATCGCCGCGCACCAAATCCCCCCAGTGCACCAGCTCAGGCCACGCGGCGGTTGGAAAGCGCTGTATCCCAAGCACCGCGTTGGCGATAACGCCGGCGCGCCAGGCCATGAGGCTGAGCTGCGGTTCGGCGATTCCATGGCTGTGCTCGCTCAGGTTCTGTAGGTAGAGCCGGCCGTCGCCGGGGCCTGTCCAACGGGCACGAAAATGGGCGTCCACTTGCGGCTGGCCGAAGCTATCCCGTGCGATGTGCTCGGCGACGTGGGCTAGGCAGGCGGGCAGCACGCTACGGTAGCCGGTGCACAAGATAACCGCATCCACTTCTTCGTGATGATATGTTCCGGTGAGGCGATTGTGGGCGAAAAGTCGCAATCGCCGGCCCAGGCATTCCGCAGCGAATACCTCGCGGCCCGGCAGCAGGCTCGCGCACGCACCCTGGGCATCGAAATAGCGTCGACGGTAGAGCGTTTGATAGAGCTCGCGCAGGGTCTGCGGTGAGATGCCGTCGCCGGCCAAATGATGGCTGGCCAACAGGCGGGCGCGCTTAGTCTCGGGCAGCCCGTGAAAGGCTTCGACCCACGCCGGTGTGAACAGTTCGTTGGTAAAGGGTGTGTCGTCCAGCGGCGCGAAGTTCGCTCGGCTCGAGAGCCACGCAATCTCCGCGAGCTCGGTATGTGTCCGGGCGAGGAGATCCAAGACGACCTCCGCACTGCTTTGGCCGCCACCGACCACCGCGATCCGGCGCACGTCGGCGGGAAGCTCGCGCAGCAGGTATTCGGCATTGTGGTAGGCGCGCTCGCGCGGCAATGCCTGCATCCACTCGGGGATGATGGGAGAGCGGCCGGTCGCCACGCACAATTGCCGCGTAGATACACTGGTATCGTCGAGGTGAACACGAAAACCCTCGGCGGTGGCGGTTACCTCGCGCACCGGATGGCCGAAAGCCACGCTTGGCACTCGCTCGGCTACCCAGCGCAGATAGTCGGCGAACTCGCGTCGGTCAATACTTTCGAACTCGGCGGCCAAGTGTTGGTAGAACCGCCCGTGGGCAACCAAGTAGGCAAGGAATGAATGCGGGCTGGTGGGGGCTACCGCCGTGACCAGGTCCTTGAGGCAGGCGGTCTGTAGCTTGGCCCCAGGCAGCAGCATTCCCGGGTGCCACTCGAAGGCGGCGCTGCGCTCAAAAAAGCGTGCCTTAAGCCCCGGCTCGCCCTCGAGCAGCGCGGCGAGCGCAAGGTTGAAGGGGCCGGCGCCGATGCCAACGAGATCGAGCGGTGTCTCAGTCATGGGTCGCATCCACGGTAGGGGTGGCGTGGACCACCGTGTACAAGGGGTTGTCCAGCGGCGGGCCGAGCACCGGCAGCGGACGCTCGGCGCTATCGTCGTATCCGGCGGCAAGCAACGCCCGGTTGACGCATACCCGCGCCATGCGCGGGCGCAACAGGTCGTAGCGGCGGAACCCCGAGGCGTATTCCGGGTGCTGCTCCTGGTGTTCGCGCAGAGTGTGGGCGAGGGCGGCGTAGAAGCGCTCCTCGCGCAGGAGTCCGCTTGCGGCGAGGGCGTCGCCAACGAAGCGCAGCGTGGTGACTAGATGGCCGGTGTAGAGGTCGTGCACTAGGTGATCGGCCGGCAAGCGCTTGATCGCGGCCGTTGTGACCGCGTCCAGGCCGATTGCAGGCGCGTCCTCGGCGAGCCGCAGATCGCCATGGAAGTCTTTGATCAGTGCGCCCACAGGGAGGCCATCGCGCAGAATAACGGCAACGTTCTGGCCATGCGCGATAAATCCTATGCCATAGGCGCAGAGCAGGTGATAGAGCGGCGCGCTCACGTTGCGGAACAGCGCGCCCACCCAAGCCGCCACCGAACAGTCGGCCTGCCGGCACCAGTGGGCAAGCACCGGTGTCCCGTCGGCTTCGCGTTCGGCCAGCACAGCGAGCAGCACCGTTCGCTCGCTGACCAGACGCGCCGCTGGGGCCTCGCGCCAGGCGGCGCCAAGGGTCTCGCGGAACCGGTACGGCGCGCCGTCGAGCGCCTCGTAGGCCCGTTGGCGCACATGTACGGCCGCCAGCTCGCGCTGTACCCGTAGCCGGGGATGGAGCGCCGGGTCGCGACGGCAGATGCCGTCCAGCCAGGCGGACAGGCGCACGCCCGCTAGAATGGCATCGCCGGGGAGGCCGCGGTAGCATGAGGTATTGCGCACGCTAAGCGGCAGCTTGACATGCGCGCGCTCGCGCGCATGCACATCGGCAAAGGTCCGCAGCGAGACCAATGGTCGCAGCGCCGGCCCGGCCGCCCCCAAAAAGTGGATCTCGCCGCTGGCGAGCGCATCTGCATACAGCGGCGCAACCCAGCGCTGCCATTGCCAGGGGTGCACTGGCAGCAGGCGGTAACGCGCCGGGTCGGCACCACGGGCGGCGGCCCGGCGGGTCAGCTCGTTTTGACTATCCGCATCCAGCCAGCCTTGCGGTAAACCCCAGCGATCAATCTGATTGCCGGGCGCCTCGCTCGCCAGGGTCCGCGCCACGGCGAGCCACTGAAGCTGCACCGGTTCCCCTGACTCCGGGGCGAAGCGCGCGAGCTCGTCGAGCCCCCACCCGACACGGCCTTTTGAGGCCACCAGTTTGGGATGTCCGGAGAGCAGGGCCTGCTGTTCGATATCGTCGAGATCGGCAAGCCGTATTCTTGCGCGGCGGGCATCAATCTGCAGGTCCGCGAGCAGGGTGTGCTGAAGCTCCTGCAGCCAGTTGCCGGTGGTGGCGCCATCGAGGCTCAGGGCCGTGGCGAGATCGGTCATCAGCACAGTTACCCGCATGGGGCCCGCGGCTGGGTGGCGCTCCACGCTTGCCGGTTCGATGCGTAGCTGACCCCAAACCCCGCGCGTCGCGGTGAAGCGGTAGTCGGTCGCGCCGAGCTCTATGCGCCAGCCGTCGCTATCGAAGGTCGCGCTCAGCAGACCTTCATAGGTGAATTCGGCGAGCACTCGCGCCACTAGACGCCGGTTGACCCGTTCCCAGCGTTGCGCCGTAAGGGTCGCGAGGCCCTCGTCTTCGCCCGTCACAGCCCGCCCTCCGCGAAAAAACGCCGGCGCTCGCAGCGCATCAGCCAGGCGCGCTTGTGCGGAAAATCGAAAGCGAAGTCGACGCTACAGCCGAGCGGCATGAGCGCGTTGACCAGTTTGCTGTTGTCCACGCGCGGCTCACCGACTACCCGCTGGGTGCGCGGGTCGTCGAGAAAAAGATAGTGGAATAGCCCCCGCGCCCAGGTGTGGGTCCGCGTGCGCCCGAGATGGCGCCGGCTGCCGACCAGACCGTGCCAGCCGCGATCCCAGGGTTGGGCGTCGTAGTAGGTGCCGAGGCGGTCCTCCAAGGTCAAGTAAGGCTCGAAATACCCTAAGGACT
>JAKDMQ010000001.1 GCA_030452265.1 Nitrococcus sp. | reverse complement strand
TGGAGGCGGTAAATACCTACGAGGGCACACACGATATCCATGCCTTGATACTCGGTCGAGCGCAAACACAAATAGCGGCGTTTAGCGGCTGAAACGCCCCGATCACGAGCTGAGGTCTGATCCACCCATGGCGTCGGGTGGATGTCAACAGAGTCTATTGAGCTTGTCGGGCGCTTTCCGCGGCCTCGAGCCGTTGCACCGCAAGCAGCTGAATGCGCCGGCTATCGGCGCGGACCACCTCGAAGCGCAGCTCGCCAATATCCGTAGCTTCCCCCCGGCGTGGCACATGCCCAATTCGATTGGCCACCAAGCCGCCGATGGTATCGAACTCCTCATCGCTGAAAGCCGTATTGAAATGGTCGTTGAAATCCGCAATCGGTGCCAGTGCCTTGACTACGGTTCGGCCATCCTCTTGGCGATTGAGAATATAACCTTCTTCGTCGAGGTCGTGCTCATCATCAATTTCGCCAACGATCTGCTCGATCACATCCTCGATGGTGACGATGCCCGCGAGCCCCCCGTACTCGTCCACCACAATCGCCATATGGTTACGGCTTTCCTGGAAGAGCTTGAGTAGCGCATCGAGGCGCTTGCTCTCTGGAATGAACAATGCCGGGCGCAGTAGGCTTCGGATGTTGAACTCCGGCTCACCGTCGCGCGTCAGATACGGCAACAGATCTTTAGCGATTAGAATTCCGATGACGTCATCGCGGCTCTCGCCGGTCACCGGAAAGCGGGAGTGCCCAGTTTCGATTATGGTGGGAAGCAGATCCCATACGCTACAGGAGCGCTGCAGCACGGCGACCTGAGAGCGCGCGACTATGATGTCGCGCGCCTGCAGCTCGGAGACGCGCAGCACCCCCTCGATCATCGAGAGCCGGTTCTGATCCAAAATTCCCTGCTCAAGGGAGAGCCTGAGCACCTCTACGAGCTCCTCCCGATCCTTCGGCGCGCCGGCTAAGGCCTGTCCCAAGCGTCCCAGCCACGATTTATGACTGCTGACGTTATTGCTAGTACTGCTACTACTGTCAGATTGATCGTCGTTCATATGCGTTACGGTCGGTTGCCACGGAAAGCTGCTGCTGATTCGTTAATTGATTGACCTTGCGCGCTCCTCGCAAGACATCTTCCAGGTCAATGAATTAACGGATCAGCCCGTCCTGCGTATTTTGGTACGGGTCTGGAATCCCCAGCGTGGCAAGAACCACCCGCTCGCGCGACTCCATCAGCGCAGCCGCTGCGTCTCGTTCATGATCGTAGCCAAGCAGATGAAGCACCCCGTGTACTACCAGATGAGCCCAATGCGCCGCTAAGGGCTTGCCTTGCTCGGCCGCCTCGCGAGCAACCAGCGGCGCGCAGATGACCAAATCCCCGAGGTGCACGGCCTCCACCCCTTCAGGGAGCTGCGCCGGAAACGCCAGAACGTTCGTAGCATGGCTATACCCGCGATAGGTTGCGTTGAGCTCTGTGCCCTCTTCCTCATCCACCACCCGAATGGCGATCTCAGCCGCATCCCGGCTCTCCGCCAGGGCCGCGGCGACCCAGCATTCAAACTGCTCGAGCTCCGGCACATCAGGGTCGCAGGCCGCCACTTGAAGATCGATCTCAAGCATTCTGATTGGCCGAGGCAATCAGCCGAATCCGACCCGGCTGGATACCGAAATAACTATGCATCGGCGTACACGGGCCAAGGCCAATTTCCACGCGGAAGCCATGGGCGGCTGCGCCGCCGGACTCACGTGGATAAGGCTCCTCCACTTGCATCTAGGCCTCCCGCCGGGTTGTGTCCTTGCCAACATCGCGCCGGTCCCGGCTGTCATACGCCTGTACGATGCGCTGCACCAGCTTATGGCGAATGACATCGCCCGAGTGAAAGAAGGTGAAGCTCACGTCGTCGATGTTCCAGAGCACCTCAATGGCGTCGCGCAGGCCGGATAGCTTGCCCGCCGGCAAATCCACCTGAGTGATATCGCCGGTGACCACGGCAGTTGCCCCAAAGCCGATCCGGGTGAGAAACATCTTCATCTGCTCGACCGTGGTGTTTTGCGCCTCATCGAGAATGACAAAGGCATTGTTCAAGGTCCGGCCACGCATATAGGCAAGTGGAGCCACCTCGATGACATTGCGCTCGATCAGCTTACCCACGCGCTCGAGCCCCAGCATTTCGAACAAGGCGTCGTAGAGCGGGCGCAAATAGGGGTCGACCTTCTGCGCTAGGTCGCCGGGCAGAAAGCCCAGGCGCTCGCCGGCTTCGACGGCCGGCCTGACTAGAACCAGACGCGTGACGAGATTGTGCTCCAAAGCGTCCACGGCGCTCGCTACGGCGAGATAAGTCTTGCCGGTTCCGGCCGGACCGATGCCGAAGCTAAGATCGTGAGTCATGATGTTGCTCAAATAAGCGCGCTGATTGGGGCCGCGGCCCCTTACCTGACCCTTGCGGGTTGCGATGACGATTTCCTCGTCATTCTCCCGAGTGGCTCGCGAGCGAAGCACTCGGGTCTCTACATCCGAGCTTTGCAAGTACAAATGCACATTCTCCGCGCTGATGGATTCATTGCCCGAGAGGCGATACAGCTCCTGAAGCACACGGCTGGCCTCCAAGGCCGACTGATCTTCGCCGATGACCCGAAAGCGATGCCCGCGGTTTTTGATCTCGACACCGAGCTGTCGCTCCACTTGGCGCAGGTGCTCGTCGAATTGACCGCAGAGATTCGCCAAGCGATCGTTATCCAGCGGTTCGAGGGTGAACATGATGGCGTCCGATGATTGGGACAAGACTGGCGTGACCTGCTCGCTTGAAGCCTTAGGCGCTGGTGGTCGTCCCGAACTCGGGCTCGAGTCGTTCATCGATTGCGATCAGCCTGCCGCGTAGAGAGTGCGCCAGCGCCTGGGTGATCTCGACCCGCACGAAGCGCCCGATCAGACGGCGCTCGCCGGGGAAATTGACAACGCGGTTATTCTCGGTGCGCCCGGCCATTTCGCTACTGGCCTTCTTTGAGAAACCGTCCACCAGCACCGTCTGCAAAGTGCCGACCATAGCCTCGCTGATGCGCTGCGCGTTGCGGTTCAAAATCTCCTGTAAGCGGTAGAGACGTTGCTTTTTCACCTCCAGCGCCGTGGCATCGGGCATCTGCGCTGCCGGCGTACCGGGTCGTCGGCTGTAGATAAAGCTGAATGACTGATCAAAGCCGACCTGCTCGACCAGTGCCAGGGTGTCCTCGAAGTCGCGCTCGAGCTCGCCGGGAAAGCCCACGATGAAATCCGAGGAGATGGCGATGTCCGGGCGCACCGCCTTGAGCCGCTCGATGAGCTCGAGATAATAATCCCGAGTATGGTTACGCTTCATGAGCCGAAGAATCTTGTCCGAACCGCTCTGCACCGGCAAATGCAGCTGGCTCACCAGCTTCGGCACCTCGGCATAGGCCTCGATGAGCGCCGCATTGAAGTTCAGTGGATGCGAGGTAGTAAAGCGGATGCGATCGATTCCATCTACCGCGGCTATGAAGTGGATCACCAACGCGAAGTCCGCGACCGTGCCGTCATCCAACTCGCCCAGATAGGCGTTGACGTTCTGGCCTAGAAGCGTTACCTCGCGCACGCCCTGTTCGGCCAATTGCGCCACCTCGGCGAGCACGTCCTCGAAGCGCCGGCTGACTTCATCACCGCGAGTGTAGGGCACGACGCAGAACGTGCAGTACTTGCTGCAGCCTTCCATGACGGAGACGTACGCCGTTGGCCCAACCGCCCGCGGCTCGGGCAAACGATCGAATTTCTCGATCTCCGGAAAGCTGATATCGATGACCGGCAGGCGCGTGCTCACTACCCGATCGTACATCTCGGGCAGCCTGTGCAAGGTTTGGGGACCAAAAACGAGATCGACGAAGGGCGCGCGATCGATAATCGCCGCGCCTTCTTGGCTTGCGACACAGCCGCCCACCCCAATCACCAGACCCGGATTTTTCTCCTTCAACGGCTTCCAGCGGCCTAGCTCGGAGAACACTTTCTCCTGCGCCTTTTCACGGATCGAGCAAGTATTGAGCAGAACGAGATCAGCATCCAGCGGCGAGCTCACGCGCTCGAACCCGCGCTCGGCGCCAAGCACATCCGCCATCTTGGCGGAATCGTATTCGTTCATCTGGCAGCCGTGCGTTTGTACGTAGAGCTTACGACTCATTTGCTCGAGTCAGTACCTCATGGTTATGCGCTCACAAAGAAGGATAACGCCGCGACTCGGGCTGCCGCAATCCCGATTATTGCTCCCTGGCTCAAGCCGCCTTGCAATAGACCAGCGCAACAAGCCCTGCGCACCGCGGGAGACTTCCTGAGCTCAGCAACGGCCATAGTTGTCCTGGTAGCGCACGATGTCGTCTTCGCCAAGATAACTGCCGGTCTGGACCTCGACCAGCTCCAACGGGATCACCCCGCAGTTCTCCAGCCGATGCACCGTGCCAAGCGGGATATAGGTCGACTTATCCTCGCTGATCAGATAGCTATCCTCGCCGCGGGTAACGCGCCCAGTGCCCTGAACGACAACCCAGTGTTCGGCGCGATGGTGGTGCATTTGCAGGGAGAGGCACTTTCCGGGGTTGACGATGATGCGCTTGACCTGGAACCGCTCCGCCACCGCAATTTCTTCGTAAGAGCCCCAGGGGCGATGCACACGCCGATGGCTACCCAACTCGGGGCGGTTCTGGCGCCGTAGAATCTCCACCAGTTCTTTCACCGACTGCACGGCCTCGCGCGAAGCGATGAGCACCGCATCCGAGGTCTCCACTACGATGTGATCGCGCACGCCTACCAATGCCACCAGACGACCCTCGGAGCGGACATAGCAGTTTTCGCTCTCATAGAGCATCACGTCGCCAATCGAGGCATTACCCACCTGATCACATCCGGTTTCGCTCAACAAGGCGCTCCAGGAACCGAGATCGTTCCAGCCCCCGGCGAACGGGATGACGACCGCATCCGCGGTGTGCTCCATCACGGCGTAATCGACGGAATCGGCTCGGCAGCCCTCGAATGCCTCGGCACCCAGGCGCAGGAAGTCCAAATCCTCCTGAGCGCCGCCCATCGCGGCTTCACAGACTTCAAGGATATCGGGAGCAAACTGTTTTAGCTCCTCCAGATAGCGGGCGGCGCGGAAAACGAACATACCGCTGTTCCAGTAGTAATCTCCCGCCGCAATATAGCTCTGTGCCGTGTCTTGATCGGGCTTCTCGACAAAGCGGCGCACGCGCCAAGCGCCAGCGGTATCCGCTAACGCCTCACCGGCCTGGATATAGCCAAAACCCGTCTCGGCGGCGCTCGGCACGATGCCGAAGGTGACGAGGAAATTCTCCGCGGCCTTGCTCACCCCCTCCGCGATGGCTGCATGCAAGGCCTGCGCATCGCGGATGATATGATCCGCGGGCAACACTACCAGCACCGCCTGTGGGTCGCGCCGAATGGCGCGCAGCGCCGCCACCGCAACGGCCGGTGCCGTATTGCGGCCCACCGGCTCAAGCAGAATATCCGGGGCACCCAGCGTGCGGGCGCGCAACTGCTCGGCAACCAGAAAGCGGTGCTCTTGGTTGCAGACGATGATTGGCGCCGCCAATCCTCCGCCGGCGAGACGCTCCACGGTCGTCTGCAGCAACGTGCGCCCGCAAGCCGTGAGATCGAGGAACTGCTTGGGATAGAGCTCGCGCGAGAGCGGCCACAGCCGCGAGCCGATGCCGCCAGAGAGAATCACCGGGATAACGCTCGTCCCCGGCAAGTCGGTTGCCGATTCCAGTGCCACACCCGCCGCCGTGGGCCATACTACCTGCTCATCCATGCTCGGAACCCCGCCTAAGATTCCGCGCGAGCGCGCCGCGGGCGGCCCACCGAATAGTAGGTAAACCCCAGCGCGGCCACCGCCCGCGGCTCGTAGAGATTGCGGCCGTCGAAAATTACCGGCTGCTTCAACAGTGTACGCATGCTCTGGAAATCGGGGCTGCGAAAGACATTCCATTCCGTGATGATGATCAAAGCATCCGCGCCCCGCAGGGCTAGCTCCGGTTTGGCGCAGACTACCAGGTCCGAGCGCTCCCCATAGATCCGCCGAGCCTCACCCGCGGCCTTTGGATCGAAGGCCCGCACGCTCGCGCCCGCGACCCAGAGGGATTCTATCAGCCGGCGGCTCGGTGCCTCGCGCATGTCCTCGGTGTTGGGTTTGAAAGCGAGCCCCCAAAGGGCAAACGTAAGCCCAGCTAATCCAGCGCCAAAATGCGCTTGGATGCAGCTATAAAGATAGCGCTGCTGGCGCTCGTTTACGTCTTCCACGGCCTGTAGAAGCTGCGCCATGTAGTCCACGTCCTGGGCTGTTCGTACCAGCGCCTTTACGTCCTTGGGAAAGCAGGAACCGCCGTAGCCGGCGCCGGGATAGATGAAATCATAGCCGATGCGGGGATCGGCACCGATGCCGATGCGCACGCGCTCGATATCCGCATCGACCCGGTCGGCGATATTGGCAAGCTCGTTCATGAAGCTGATCTTGGTCGCCAGCATGGCGTTGGCGGCATATTTCGTGAGCTCGGCCGAGCGCACATCCATCACGATCAGGCGATCGTGATTACGGTTAAACGGAGCGTAGAGCTGGCGCAGCTTCTCAGCGCTCTCCCGGCAGCCGGTGCCGACGATCACCCGGTCGGGCTTCATGAAATCATCGACCGCGCCCCCTTCCTTGAGGAACTCCGGGTTGGAGACCACATCGAATTCGACGTCGGCGCCGCGCCGCTCGAGCACGTCACTGATGCGCTCGCGCACGCGATCCGCCGTCCCGACGGGCACCGTTGACTTGTTCACGACGACCTTCGCCTGCTCCATGTGCTCGGCAATGCTCTCCGCCACCGCCAATACATGCCTGAGATCCGCCGCGCCATCCGCCGCCGATGGCGTGCCTACGGCGATGAACTGAAAATGCCCATGCTCCACGCCTTCGGCCGCGCTCGTGGTGAAACGCAAACGGCCCTCGGCAACGTTACGCAGGATCAATGCTTCGAGGCCCGGCTCGAAGAACGGTACCTTGCCCTCTTGCAGGCAAGCTACCTTGTCCGCGTCCACATCCACGCAGACCACGTGATTGCCGACTTCCGCCAAGCAGGTGCCGGTGACGAGGCCGACGTAGCCTGTTCCGAAGATGGTAATGCGCATGAAGGCTCCTTATTCTTTGCCGCCGATCCGAAGCGCCCGAAGGGGAGCTAGGCGGTTGCGGCATCGCAGCCGTTGATTCCATAACGACTCGCTATGAGCGGCGCAGCTTGCCCCCGCTTGGCTTTCGGCATATCGCCTGAATTCAGCGGCAGCCCGCCTGGAGCGTCCGCTGGATTGAATTTTTAGATGGAAATATCTTGGGAGCGACGCCCTCCCCGCTAATCCCTTGTGTGATTGCTCTGAAAGCTTCGCGGCGAGGGCGCCGCTCCCACAGGCTCTATGTACCGCCGGCCGCAGGACGTTGTCGCACAGGAACCAATGACCCATGTAAGAACAGCAAGTTACCGTTTGTCTCATAGGAACGCTTGGTAACAAGTGCTAGCTCGCGTCGAGGCTCGCCTCGGATTCCAACCAACGCAGAATCTCGGCCGTCTTGCGCTCCATAAGCGGCCGGTCGCCCCGCGTCTCTACATTGAGGCGAACCACCGGCTCGGTGTTCGAAGAGCGCAAATTAAACCGCCAGTGGCCGAACGCCATGCTCAGTCCATCCGTATGATCGACACTCTCGGCGGAGTCCAGATAATGCGCCTCTAATGCCGCCAGCGTGCCATCGGGGTCCTTAAGGCGCCGATTGATCTCGCCGCTCACCGGGAAGCGCTCGAGGCGCTCGCCGATGAGCTCGGAGAGCGGCTTGGCGCTCACTGAGATGCGCTCGGCAATGAGCAGCCACGGGAGCATGCCACTGTCGCAGTAGGCAAAATCACGAAAGTAGTGATGGGCGCTCATCTCACCGCCGTAGATGGCATTTTCGGCGCGCATGCGCTCCTTGATGAAAGCGTGTCCCGTCTTGCTCTGCACCGCAATGCCGCCGAGCTCGCTCGCGATGTCGATGGTGTTCCAGATCAGCCGCGGATCGTGAATGATCTTCTCCCCCGGATGTCGGCGCAGAAAGGCCTCCGCCAACAATCCCACGATGTAATAACCCTCGACAAAACGCCCGCGCTCATCGAACAAGAAACAACGGTCGAAATCTCCATCCCACGCCACCCCAAGATCGGCCCCGGCGTCGAGCACGGCTTGCTCGGTTTGGTGGCGATTCTCCACCAGCAGCGGATTCGGCACCCCGTTCGGGAACCGGCCATCCGGTTCGTGGCACAGGCGCACGAGCTCAAACGGCAATCGCTCGGCGAGACCATCCAGCACCACCCCGGCGCCGCCATTGCCGGCATTGACGACGATGCGCAAGGGCTTGAACGCCGTGCTATCCACAAAGCCGAGCAGGTGATCGAGATAGGCGGGTCGGTGCAACAACGGCTGCGTCGTACCCCGCCGGCCCGGCACGCGCCAGTCCTCGGCTACCGCCCGATCATGGATCTCGAGCAACCCAGTGTCGCCACTGATGGGTCTCGCTTGCTCGCGCACAAGCTTCATACCATTGAAATCAATTGGGTTATGGCTCGCGGTGACCATAATGCCGCCGTCCATGCCGAAGTGCGCGCAGGCGAAATACACCTCCTCGGTCCCGCACAGGCCAATGTCATGGACATTCGCCCCGCCCTCCATGAGCCCCGCCGCAAGCGCGTGACTTATTTCTGGGCTCGTCAAGCGCACGTCATGCCCCACAACGACGTCCCGCGGCCGCAGCCAGTCCGCGTAGGCGCGTCCAATGCCGTAGGCGATGTCCGCGTTCAGCTGATCGGGGATTCGCCCACGGATGTCATAGGCTTTGAAGCACTCCAGTCGTCTTGTCATTGCCTCGACTCGCCCCTGCAAAGGCTAAGATGGGAATGCCCAGCGTACCGGTATCCGCGCTCGAGCGGGGCCCGGCACGATCCGCTCTCGGGTCGGCATCTTGCTTGCCAGGTGGCTTAAGCGGTGGTGAGACAATGCGCCCACGGGCAAGTGCTCGGGCCACATTGGGGTTAAAACAGCTCGGTAGGATCGATTTTCACCGCGCCCCCCCGGCCCGCCACCTCTCGCGCCGGGATATGGGCTCCGGTGACCATCTGCTTATAACCCATGCCCGGACCCACCATAGGGTAGACACCCGCATCGGGGTCGATCATCACCTCGAGGAAAGCCGCCTCGGGGAACTCGACAAAGGCCGCAAGCGCCGCCTCGAGCTCCTCGCGCTTGCGCACCCGGCGTGCGAAGGCGAACCCGTCGGATTCCGCCGCCTTTATGAAATCCTTGCGATGCAGCGACTTGTCGCTCGCCGAAAAGCGGTCCTCGAAATAGAGGCGCTGCCACTGGCGCACCATGCCATCGCCGCGGTTGTTGAGCAGCAAAACCTTCACTGGAAGTCCGTAGGTGGTTACGGTCTCCATTTCGCCGAGATTCATCCGAATGCTGCCGTCGCCGTCCACATCGATGACCAATCGATCTGGATTGGCGCACTGCGCCCCAATGGCCGCCGGCAGCCCGAAGCCCATGGTTCCCATGCTGCCGGAAGTCAGCCATGAGCGCGGCCGCCGGAAATCGAGATATTGCGCGGCCCACATCTGGTGTTGGCCCACACCGGTGCTGATAATCGCCTTGCCGGCGGTGAGCCGGTTTAAGTGCTCCATCACGGACTGCGGCTGGATTTTTGGATTATCCCGATCATAGCCCATGGCGTGTTTCTCACGCAGGGTTCGCACGTGCTTGATCCAGGGCGCGAAGTCCTTTTGAAAATTCATCGCGCGGCCGTAGTCGATGAGCTGGCGCAGCGAGCGTCCGGCCTCGCCTACGTGCGCCCAGTCGACCCTTTTGACCTTGCCGATCTCCGCGGCATCGATGTCGATGTGCGCGACATGCTCAGCGAGCGGCGCGAACAGATCCGCCTTCGCCGCCACGCGATCATCGAAGCGCGCCCCCACGGCGATAACGAAATCGCAGTCCTCTACCGCATAGTTGGCGTAGGCCGTGCCGTGCATACCGAGCATGTGCAGACACAGATCGTCCCGGGTGTCGATTGCGCCGAGCCCCATCACCGTGGTGACCACGGGAATAGCGAACGTGTGCGCGAGCTCGGTCAGCTCCGCCGAGGCATTGCCGGCGGTCACGCCACCGCCCACATACAACAGCGGCCGGCTGGAATGCTTGAGCATTTCGAAGAATTGGCGACACTTGCGCTCGGAGAGCTTGGCCGCGGCCAATGACTCCATGCGCTGGCGATAACCGCGGATGTCGAGCACTCCGCCGCCCTTGAACTCCCCCACCCAATTCTGCATGTCCTTGGGCAGGTCCACGACGACCGGGCCCGGTCGCCCGGAGCGGGCCACCTCGAAGGCCGTGCGCAGAGTCTCCTCCAGCCGCTCCGGTTGGGTAACCAGGAACACGTGTTTGGCGCAGGCGCCCATGATATTGACGATCGGCGCTTCCTGGAAGGCGTCGGTTCCCATCGCCGCGCGCGCCACCTGCCCCGTGATCAGAACCACCGGGATGGAGTCGGCCATGCAGTCGCGGATGGGCGTGACGGTGTTGGTCGCCCCGGGTCCGGAGGTCACCATAAAGACGCCCACCTTACCGGAGCCGCGGGCATAGCCCGCCGCCATGAAACCGGCCCCTTGCTCATTGGCGGGGACCACCAGGCGGATCGGCTCGCGGCCATCGGCGCCGCGGTGCTGTTCGTTGTAGCGAAAGATGGCGTCATAGGTCGGCAAGATGGCACCGCCACTGTAGCCGAATACCGTATCGACACCCTCGTCCGCAAGAACCTGTATCACTGTCTCCGCGCCGCTCATGCGCTGGCCCGCACGCGCGTGTTTGGCCTCTTTGTGTCGGATCATGGTCGCATCTGCCGTCATGGCCCACCTGGCTCAGGTTGCACCGCAACAAAGGAAGAATGATAAGGTATCATCACCGCTTGATGAAGGTCACACTTCAACGGGCCCCGAACTTTATTGCCGCCGAGTTTATGCAGTAGCGCAGCCGCGTTGGCTCGGGCCCATCCTCGAAGACATGACCCAAATGAGCGCAACAGCGCCGACAGTGCACTTCCGTGCGCACCATGCTGTGGCTGTGATCGCGCTCGGTTGCCACCGCCTGCTCGTCACCAGGCGCCCAAAAGCTCGGCCAACCACTTCCCGATTCATATTTCTGCCGGGAGTCGAACAGCAGCTCGGCGCAGCAAATGCAGTGAAAGACGCCGTCTTTGTCCCAATGGTAGTACTCGCCGCTGAACGGCGGCTCCGTCCCTCGCTGGCGGGTGACCCGGTACTGCTCTGGTGTCAGCTCTCGGCGCCATTGCTCATCGGTCATTTGGCTCGGATCCATGGCTCGATCCCCTCGTTAATGTCGATCTCGCTTTGCGTTGTGGCCGATAGCGCCATCCCCCCTCCACCCTATTTGCCAGCGGTAATCAGCCGCCGCCGGGCGCGGGCCGTTCTGCCCAATACCCACTCTAGCGCTTACGGCCCGCTGGCGCGGCTGGGTTCATGATGACATACAATAGGCCCGCAGTTGGCCCCGATCACGGCACACCCATGCGAGAATCGATGCATGAGCGACATCGTTCTAATCAATGTTTCCGGCCAGAACAAGGACGGGATTACCTCGTCGTTGCTGAATATCCTCGCCGTGCACGGCGTGCCGATGCTCGATATCGGCCAGGCTATGATTCACGACACAATAGTCCTGACCCTATTGATACAATTATCCGGCCAAACCAGCGCGGTGCTAAAGGATCTGCTCTTCGAGGCACACCATCGGGGCCTGCACGTGCATTTTACTCCCTTCAGCCAAGGGCGTTATGGGCGTTGGCTCGGTGGCGAAGCGCACCCGCGCCACATCGTCACCCTGCTTGGCCGCAGTGTAACCGCGCAGCACGTTGCCCGCATTACCCGAGTGATCAACGAGAATGCGCTGCAGGTGGAGGATATTGTTCGGCTCTCGGGTCGTGGCTCACTGCATATCAAGCAGGAGGAGACGGGCCGTGCCTGCATCGAGCTTGCATTGCGCGGTCAACCGCTGGATCCGGATGCAATGAAAACCGCTTTCGTCGCCATTTCCCAAGATCTGGGCGTCGACATCAGCTTCCAGGTGGATACCTTTTATCGCCGCAACCGCCGTCTGGTGGTCTTCGATATGGATTCGACTCTGATCCAGCAAGAGGTCATCGACGAGCTCGCGCTCGAGGCCGGGGTTGGCGCGGAAGTAAGCCGCATCACCGAGGCCGGCATGCGCGGCGAGCAGGATTTTAAGGAGGGCCTGCGCCAGCGCATGGCGCTGCTGGAGGGGTTGCCCGAGGCCGTGTTGGAGCGGGTCGCCGAGCGACTCACCCTCACCGAGGGGGCGGCGCGGCTACTGCGCACGCTGCGCACGCTCGGCTACAAGACGGCGGTCATCTCCGGTGGCTTTACCTATTTCGGCCACTACCTGCAACGCTTTCTGCCACTTGACTATGTCTATGCCAATGAGCCGGAGATGCGCGATGGCCGTCTGACCGGCCGGCTCATCGGCGAGATCATCGACGGCGAGAGAAAGGCGCAGCTCATGTGCACGATTGCCGAGCGGGAAAGCATCGAGCTCGAACAGGTAATCGCGGTGGGTGACGGCGCCAACGACCTGCCCATGCTGAAGCTCGCGGGGCTCGGAATCGCATTCCATGCCAAGCCCGTGGTTCAAAAGAGTGCCCGCCAAGCCATTTCCACCATTGGCCTCGACGGTATCCTCTATCTGATGGGCATGAAAGACACCGATAATCCTCATTAAGAGCGCGCGCGGCACGGCCCTACCCGCGCGGGCGTTTTGGCAAACAGGACCACTCGCACCCGGTACCCGGTACAATCTGCCTATCAGCGGCGTATCCCAAGCCAGCGCAATCGCGGGCACAACAGGCGCTGCCGAGGAGGCTCAAACACGATGTTGCTAGCGGTCCCAAAGGAGGTCAAGGACCATGAGTACCGGGTCGGCCTAACGCCGGACAGTGTGCGTGAGCTCATCGCCCGCGGGCACGAAGTCATCGTGGAAACGAGCGCCGGCGAGGGCATCGGCTGCTCAGACGAGGACTACCAAGCCTGCGGGGCCCGGATCATCGCAAGCTCCGAGGAGCTATTTCGTGCCGCCGAGCTGATCATCAAGGTCAAGGAGCCGCAGCTCGAGGAGCGTCGCCGGCTGCGGCAAGGGCAGATTCTGTTGGCCTATCTGCACCTCGCCCCCGATGCCGCGCAGACGCACGAGCTAGTTGGCAGCGAAGCGGTGTGCATCGCCTATGAGACGGTATCCGGCCCAAACAATCAGCTACCACTGCTCATTCCCATGTCCCAGGTGGCCGGCCGGATGTCCATCCAAGCGGGCGCCTACTGTCTGGAGCGAGTCCATGGTGGCAGCGGTATGCTCTTGGGTGGGGTCCCTGGCGTGCCACCGGCCCGGGCCGTGGTGATCGGGGGTGGTGTAGTTGGTCAGAATGCGATCGCCATGGCACTTGGCATGGGCGCCGAAGTCGTCGTGCTCGATCGCGATCTCGATGTCCTGCGGCACCTTGCCTATCATTTCGGCCCGGCCTTGACCACGGTCTTCGCCACCCGAACGGCCTTAGAGCAGTATGTCCTGCAAGCCGACCTGATCATCGGCGCGGTCCTGATCGCGGGGGCCGAAACGCCGAAGCTTGTCACCGCCGAGACGGTACGCCGGCTCAAGCCAGGCACCGTGCTGGTGGACGTAGCGATCGATCAGGGCGGCTGTTTCGAGACTTCACGGCCGACGACTCACTCCGATCCCACTTACATCATTGACGGAGTGGTGCACTACTGTGTGACCAACATGCCCGGTGCCGTCCCAAGGACTTCGACGTTTGCGCTCAACAACGCCATTTTGCCCTACGCGCTCGCCATCGCCGGCAAGGGCTATCGGCAGGCCATGCTCGATGATCCGTATCTGCGCCAGGGACTCAATATCCATCGTGGGCAGGTGACTCACCGCGCCATTGCCGAAGAACACGGCTATCCGTTCATCGAGCCGTTATCGGCCCTGCAGAGCATGGATTGAGCAGGAGCTCTGGGCACCGATACAGACGCGCACTTGCGCTTAAGTCATGAGCGCCTGCCGCAGCCAGTCCAGCAGTCGATCGGCACAGCGCTCCCAGCCTGGCTCGAGCATGAACATGTGGGCATGATCGATCAGCATGAGCAGCTCCGCCCCCTGTTGACGAGCGATCTCGCGCTGCATCGGGAAAATGCAAATCCGATCCGCCGTGGCCGCTACCACCAAGCGTTTGAACGGCCGTCCCCGCAGGCTTTCGCCCTCACGGTTCAGGTGGCCCTGCAGCAGGCCCAAGTAGGCCGTGCTGGACTCCGCGTTGCAACGGGCGAATATCTCTTGCTGCTGCTCACGGGGTATGCGGTTGAAAACCATCCAACGCAAGGACGGCAGGTGTGGGCGCACCACCGCGCGACCCAAGAACGCCGGCAAGGCGCGGACGGCTTGCACTGGAAGCCAGGGATGCCAGGGTGGCCGCTGAAACCGCACGCCGGCAACCGGGGCCGGCGCCGCCAGGATCAGTGCGGCCACATCGCATGTGACCGCCACGGCTTGCACTAGGGCGCCCCCCATGGAGTGACCGATCAACACGGCCTCATCCAGGCGCTCGAGCACCCGGCGGACATCGCTGACATAATCGACCAGCCGAACCCGTCCCAAGGCCGGCACCGGGTCACTTGGGGGGTGTCCCCGCAGCGCCATGGCGTGGCAATCGTAGCCCGCGGCCGCGAACCGCTCCATGAAGCCCCGCCAACACCACGGCCCACCTGCCGCCCCGTGCACGAACAAAACCGCTCGCCCGCCGCCATCACGGCGTTCTACCTGCAGGGCTCCAACTCGGTAACGGCTCCAGACTTGCCGACCCGCGGGCCCAGCACCGGCCACGCTCCGCGCCTCGGGGCAAGCGGCCGCTGCCTGATCAGCCAAGCTTGCTCGAGCCGGCGCCGGATTTCGGACGGATCTTCTCGCGGATACGCGCGGCTTTGCCCTGGCGGCTGCGCAAATAATAGAGCTTGGCTCGGCGCACGGCTCCACGGCGCTTGACCTCGATGCGCTCGATCAACGGGCTATAAAGCTGGAAAACTCGCTCAACACCCTCGCCATGCGATACCTTGCGCACGATAAAGGACGAATTGAGGCCACGGTTGCGCTTGGCAATAACCACACCTTCAAAAGCCTGGATGCGCTGTCGATTGCCTTCCTTCACCCAGACGTTGACACAGACGGTGTCCCCCGCGGCGAAAGCGACCGGCTCGCGCTTGATCGCGGCCATCTGCTCCTGCTCGATCTCCTGAACGATTTTGCTCATGATCTCGTATCCTCTAGCATCCCCGAGTCGTCCCGGTATTCGTCGATGAACTCCTGCAACAGCAAACTGGCCTCGCCATCGAGCCCGCGGCGATCCAGGAGCTCCCGGCGGCGCAGCCAAGTCCTACCCAGGGCCTGCTTGTAGCGCCAACGCGCAATCGCTCGATGATCGCCACTCAACAGCACGTCGGGCACTCGCCGGCCGCCAGCCTCAACCGGCCGCGTATAATGCGGGCAATCCAATAAGCCCGTGACGAACGAATCCTGCCCGGCCGAGTCTTCGTGCCCCAGCACACCAGGGATCAGACGCGCCACGGCATCTACGATCACCATCGCCGGCAGCTCGCCGCCGCTGAGCACATAATCACCGATCGAATACTCCTCATCGACCTCGGTCTCAATGAGGCGCTCATCTATACCCTCATAGCGGCCGCATAGCAGGATCAGGCGCGGGCGCCGCGCCAGATCCTGCACCCGAGCCTGATTCAGGAGTTGGCCTTGCGGGCTCAAACAGATGACGCTAGCTCTATCCGCCACCGCGGCACGGGCCGCACTGATGGCATCGCACAGAGGCTCAACCTTCATGACCATTCCCGGGCCGCCGCCGTAGGGACGATCGTCGACACTGCGATGGCGGTCGCGCGCGTAATCGCGCGGATTCCAGGTCACCAACCGCAACAACCCCCGTTCACACGCCCGCGCCGTGATGCCCTCGCTCACGACGGCGCGCACGAAATCCGGGAACAGTGTCACGATATCGAAACGGATAGCGCCGCCCGCAATCATCTTCTAGAATTGGGGATCCCAGTCGACGCGGATCTCCGCCGCATCGAGGTCCACCGTGACGATCTCTCGTCCTGGCACGAACGGAATCAACCGTTCACGATCACCGACGACCACGAGCACATCATTACTACCCGTCTCGAGCAGGTGATCGACCCGGCCTAGATCGACGCCATCGAGGGTCTGGACTCGAAGCCCCACCAAGTCCGCCCAGTAGTATTCTCCGGCCGGCAAGGCAGGTAATGCAGCGCGCGGTATCGCAACCTCGCAGCCGATCCAAGCTCGGGCCTCATCCCGCTCGCTAATGCCTTCGAGCTTCGCCAACAAAACCTTGGCCTGCCGGCGCCAATCGGCCAGCTCGACGGAGCGCCACTCGCCTGCTTGGCGCACAAGCCAGTAATGATAATTGAACACGCCCTGGCGCGGGTGGGTATAGGAGTAAATTTTCACCCACCCCTGCACGCCATGAACACCTACAATCCGAGCGATGATGATCCGCCGATCCGCATTGGCTGCTCGGATCATGGCGCGGCCTTCAGGCCTGTGCGCTCTCCGCGGCGGCACCTTTGCGCGCCCTTGCGATCAGCTGAGCTGCACTCTCGGACGGCTGAGCACCTTGCTGCAGCCAATGCTCGACGCGATCCAGGTGAAGACGCAGTGGAACGTCGTTGCCGGACGCAATTGGATTATAGAATCCGAGACGCTCGATGAACCGCCCATCACGGCGACTGCGCACGTCCGCCACCACCACATGGTAGAACGGCCGTTTCTTCGCGCCGCCTCTTGCCAAACGAATTGTAACCATTGCCCGCGATTAGTCCTTCAAGTCGGCAAACTGCCGGTTATTGGCTGGAACAGCGCATTCTACTGGAATCCCACGTCTCGTGCAGCAGCCGTTGTACGGCCCGCGTGCTCAACCGCCACCTAATCCCGGCGGGAACCCTCTAGAGGGCACGCCGCCACCGAACTGGCGCATGAGCTGTTTCATACCTCCCTTTTTGAACTGTTTCATCATTTTCTGCATCTGCTTGTGCTGCTTGAGCAGCCGGTTGACGGCCTGGACCTGAGCCCCGGCACCCGCTGCGATACGGCGCTTGCGCGAACCGTTGATGATCTCGGGCCGGCGGCGCTCGAGCGAGGTCATGGAGTTGATGATCGCGACCTGGCGTCGCACCATGGCATCGTCGATCTGCCCTTTGACTTGGTTCTGCATCCGCCCCATCCCGGGCAGCTTGTCCATTATCCCCGTCAATCCACCGAGGCGATTGATCTGCAGCATCTGTTCGCGCAAATCCTCCAGATCGAAGGCCTTGCCCTTCTTGAACTTCTGCGCCAACCGTTCGGCCTGGCTGCTATCGACACTGCGCTCGACCTCCTCCACCAGACTCAGCACATCGCCCATACCCAGAATGCGCGAGGCAACCCGATCCGGGTAGAACGGCTCCAGTGCGTCGGTCTTCTCGCCCACGCCAAGGAATTTGATGGGCTTGCCGGTGACATAGCGAATCGACAGTGCGGCGCCCCCGCGGGCATCACCGTCGGCTTTGGTCAGAATAACGCCGGTCAAAGGCAATGCCTCATCGAACGCCTTGGCCGTATTCACGGCGTCCTGACCGGTCATGCTGTCCACGACGAACAAGGTTTCCACCGGCTGCACCGCGCCATGAATGCGCCGGACCTCGTCCATCATCGCCTGATCCACATGCAGCCGGCCCGCGGTATCCAGGAGCAGGACGTCATAGTAGTGATTACGCGCGTGATCCAGGGCGGCGCTGGCGGCCTGCACCGGATCGTCGCTCGCCTGCGTCGGAAAGAACCCGACCTCGACATCCGCGGCAAGGCGCTGCAGTTGCTCGATTGCGGCAGGCCGGTAGACATCCAGACTGACGGTGAGGACGTTCTTCTTATGGCGCTCGCGCAACCAGCGCGCCAGCTTGGCGAGGCTGGTCGTTTTCCCCGAGCCCTGCAGACCCGCCACCATCACCGCGGCCGGTGGCCGGACGTTGAGATCGAGCGCATCGTTGCTCTCACCCATCATCCGCACCATTTCGTCACGAACGATCTTGACGAAGGCCTGTCCCGGCGTGAGGCTCTTCATCACCTCCTCACCGAGCGCCCGCTCTTTCACCTCGCCGATAAAAGCCTTGACGACGGGCAACGCGACGTCCGCCTCCAACAAAGCCATGCGGACTTCGCGCAGCGTTTCCTTGATATTGTCCTCGGTCAATCGGCCCTGGCCGCGAAGCCGCCGGGCGATGCCATCGAGTCGGTCACTCAGGTTGCTGAACATGGCCACGTCGTGATGTCCTCACACTGCTAGCCGCCATTGTAACGTGGGCTTGGGTTTTTTTGGGCTCGAATAGCCGGCCGTTCTATGCGATTATGCGTCGGGTCTTGAACAGCGCCCGCCACGAGCTGATGAATCACACGTCGCTGACTCTCATTGCCTCCGGCTTGTACCTCGCCGCCAGCACAGGGCTTACTTTGCGTCTCGTCTCCCGCCCCAGTGGAACGGCGATTCGCAGCGCCAGTCTGATGCTGGCCCTGCTGGCGGTCGCAATGCATGCCATGCAGGTATATCAGACCACCTGGACCGCGGCGGGGCTCAATTTGAGCTTCTTCAACGCCGCTTCCCTGATCGGCTGGCTGATGGCCGCGCTCCTGCTGCTCGCGACCTTGCGCCAGCCGGTGGAAAATCTAGGCATCGTCATCCTTCCAGTCGCTGCCGCAACCGCTTTGCTCAGCTTGATCTTCGGTCGCAGCTACGCCAGCAGCGTACCCATTGGAGTGAACATCGAATGGCACATCCTCTTCTCCATGGTGGCCTATAGTCTGCTTGGCATTGCAGCCGCGCAAGCCCTCCTGCTGTGGGTGCAGGAATATCATCTGCGCAATCGCCACCCCGGCGGCTTCATCCGCAGGCTCCCGCCTTTGCAGACCATGGAGGGGATGCTGTTCCAGCTCCTGCGGCTGGGCTTTGTAGTGTTGACCATCTCGCTCATTACCGGCGCGCTGTCGCTCGATAATATTTTCGCCCAGCATCTGGTGCACAAGACCGTGCTCTCGATTACCGCCTGGGTCGTATTCGGCGTGCTGCTCTTCGGTCGCTGGCGCTTTGGCTGGCGCGGGCGCACGGCCATACGCTGGACGCTCGGTGGCTTTTTCTCCCTCATGCTGGCCTACTTCGGCACCAAGCTGGTACTGCAGTTCATCCTCCACCGCTAGCAGCCCGTCGGTCTTGAGCCAAGAAACTGAGGCGCGCGTAACACCGCGGCGTTCATCGGCTAGGCTAAAGTATCGGCATGCACAGGGCCGTTCCGCTCGGGGATCGATCCGTAGGCCGTTTTTGGCCATCTCTTGGCTAGGGCGCTTGTGTTCCCTGCTGATCGATGGGCGAGAGCCTGCTGTGCCGGGCACTCGTCGTCATGCCGAACCACGTCCACGGCATCATCGTATTGACCGAGAAAAACCGGTGCGCGACCGTAGGGGCACCCCTTGTGGGTGCCCTGAACCCAACCGGCATACCGAACAGCAGGGCACCCACGAGGGGTGCCCCTACACCAGGCCAGGCGCGCGCCGTTGCCGACGGCCCCCGATTGGCGGTGGGATCGGTGGTGGGTGCGTACAAATCGTTGACCACGATCGAATTCACGCGCGGCGTGAAGACCCTCGGCTGGCCGCCGTTCGGCGGCAAACTGTGGCAGCGCAATTTCCACGAACACGTGATTCGCGACGATGCCTCACTCAATGGGATCCGCGAGTACCTTGCCAACAATCCAGCGGCCTGGGCCGAAGATCCAGAGAACCCGGCAGTGAAATCGGGGCACGGCAGATTATCGCCGACCTCAAGCCCTACCCCGCGATGAAGGACTCCCGCGTGCCATGGCTTGGGGAGGTGCCGGATCACTGGGAGGCGGCGGATACGGGACGCTGGAATAACCTGGTGTTATTCACTGGCGATAACAAAGAGAGCAATGTTGCACTGTATTATCGTGTGTCAATAATATACGGTCATTCCGACCTCCTTGTTATGGGTAGCAAATAGCGTGGACACGACAGCGCGCGGCGCCCACGGGCGAAGCGGCCACTATGTGCGACAGCGAGCCGGGCATCGCGCGTTTGTGCCAACACCATTGCCGCCAGAGCCGCCGCTTCGCCTCGACGGCGAGTTGCGAGTGCTTCTGTCTCGGGCAGACCGGGCGTTGGGCCGACTGGACGGGTCCGTCACCACGCTGCCGAATCCGGACCTCTTCGTCTTCATGTACGTGCGCAAAGAGGCGGTGCTCTCCAGCCAGATCGAGGGCACGCAAAGTTCGCTACAGGATCTCCTTGCCGCGGAAGCCTCCCTGTTCGATAGCGTGGCTGTGCCGCGGGATGTGGACGAGGTAGTCAACTACGTTCATGCCATGAATTACGGCCTCAAGCGGCTCCCCGAGCTTCCGGTATCGGTGCGGCTGATGCGCGAGATCCACGAGCGGCTGATGCGCGGCGTGCGTGGTGGTCGCCTGCTCCCAGGCGAGCTGCGCCAAAGCCAGAACCGGATCGGCCCGGGCGGCAGCGGCATCACGGATGCGGTCTTCGTGCCGCCCCCGCCCGAGCGGGTGGCGGAGGTGCTGGGTGCACTGGAAACCTTCCTCCATTCAAAGGATGGCCTTCCGCTGCTAGTCAAGATCGGCCTGGCGCACGCGCAGTTCGAGACGATCCACCCGTTCCTGGACGGCAACGGCCGGCTCGGCCGGTTGCTGATCACTTTCCTGCTCGCCGAGCGCGGCGTGCTCGAAAAGCCGGTGCTGTACCTGTCGCACTATCTAAAACGGTACAGACAGGAGTACTACGAGCGGCTGCAGGCGATCCGTGACGTAGGCGATTGGGAAGGCTGGCTCACGTTCTTCCTGCATGGCGTAGCGCTGGTGAGCAACGAAGCGACCGAGACCGCGCGGCGGGTGCTGCTGCTACGCGAGCAGAATCGTACCGACATCACCGCCGGCCTCGGGCGCGCGGCGGCGAACGGGCATCGCGTGCTGGAATCGCTGTTCGATCGGCCCATCATCTCGGTAGGCATGGCGCAAAAACTCACCGGAACCGGCTTTGCGGCGGCAAACCAGTTGGTCGCCCGCATGACGGAGATGGGCATACTGCGTGAGATTACCGGCAACGCGCGTAACCGTCGCTTTAGCTATGAGCCTTACGTACGGCTGTTCACGGATGAGCCAGAGGATCGGCCGTGAGCAATCGGTTAAAGCCCTATCCGCCAATGAAGGATTCCGGCGTGGCGTGCTTGGGGGCGATGGCACGCGAAGGCGCGAAGGGCACGAATGGGAGGAGCGGAGATGGTCGCCACCCCCCAGCCATACCCCGCGATGAAGGACTCCGGCGTGCCGTGTCTGGGGGAGGTGCCGGAGGGTTGGAAGGTGCTTAAGGTTCGCGAGGCCCGGGCGCTCACCCGTGAAAACGATTACCTGACCAAGTACTTCGCCGACAGCGCCGGCAAGAAGGGCGGCGAGTTCTACACCCCCACCGAGGTGGTGCGCCTGCTGGTGCAGATCACCAAGCCCCGGGCCGGCAACACAGTGTACGACCCCACCGTCGGGTCGGGCGCCTTTCTCATCCAATCGCACCAGTACGAGAAAGAACAAAGCCCGCGCGCCATTGGCACCGCCCGGCCAGTCGGCAGCATCCAGTAAGCGAACAACCCGAGACAACATGAACCAACAATCCCACAACCAGCTCGTTTCCTTCATCTGGCGCATTGCCGACGATTGCCTGCGCGACGTTTACGTGCGCGGCAAATACCGCGATGTCATCTTGCCCATGGTGGTGTTGCGCCGCCTGGATACCCTGCTGGAACCCACCAAGGATGCCGTGCTGGAAGAACTACGCTACCAGAAGGAAGAAATGCAGGCGCTAGAGCTGGACGACGAGCCGCTGCGCGAGGCGGCTCGCTATGTGTTCTTCAACACCAGCCAGTGGACGCTGCGAAAGGTCCACCACACCGCCACCAACAACCAGCAGATTCTGCTCGCCAACATCGAGGACTACCTCGACGGCTTCAGCGCCAACGTCAAGGAAATCATCGGCCACTTTCATCTGCTCGACAAGATGCGCCACATGGCCAACAAGCAGGTGCTGCTCGATGTCATCGAAAAATTCGTCTCGCCCTACATCAATCTCACGCCCGATGTCATCGAAGACCCTGAAGGCAACACCCTGCCGGGGCTGTCCAACCTCGGCATGGGCTATGTGTTCGAGGAGCTGATCCGCAAGTTCAACGAAGACAACAACGAGGAGGCCGGCGAGCACTTCACCCCGCGCGAGGTGATCCACCTGATGACGCATCTGGTGTTCGACCCCATCAAGGATCGACTGCCGCCGGTGATGACCATTTACGATCCCGCCTGCGGCTCCGGCGGCATGCTCACGGTGGCGCAGAACCATATCAAGGGGGAAGACAGCCCGATTGCGGCCAGCGGCGACGTTTACCTCTACGGCAAGGAGATCAACGACGAGACCTACGCCATCTGCAAGTCGGACATGATGATCAAGGGCAACAACCCGGAAAACATCCGCGTCGGCTCCACCCTGTCCAGCGATGAATTCGCCGCCAACCGCTTCGACTTCATGCTCTCCAACCCGCCCTACGGCAAAAGCTGGTCCAGCGAAGTCAAATACATCAAGGACGGCAACGACGTCATCGACCCGCGCTTTCAGGTGGCGCTTACCGACTACTGGGGCAACCGCGAAACGGTGGACGCCACCCCGCGCAGCTCCGATGGCCAATTGCTGTTCCTGATGGAAATGGTCAGCAAGATGAAGCCGCTCACGGCCAGCCCCATCGGCTCGCGCATCGCCTCGGTGCACAACGGCTCCAGCCTGTTCACCGGCGATGCCGGCAGCGGCGAATCCAACATCCGCCGCTACCTCATCGAAAACGACCTGCTGGATAGCATCATCCAGCTACCCAACAACCTCTTTTACAACACCGGCATCACCACCTACGTCTGGCTGCTGTCCAACAACAAGCCGGAAAGCCGCCGTGGCCGCGTGCAACTCATCGACGCCAATCTGCTCTACCGCAAGCTGCGCAAGAACCTGGGCGACAAGAACTGCGAACTGGCCGACGAGCACATCCGCGAAATCACCCAGGCACACCGCGAAGTGGCCGCCATCGAACGTGCGCTGGATGACAACGGTGACCGCACCGGCATTGCCGCGCAGGTGTTCGACAACGCCGACTTCGGCTACTACAAGGTCAGCATCGAGCGCCCCGACCGCCGCCGCGCGTGTTTCAGCGCCGAGCGCATCGCACCGCTGCGCTTCGACAAGCACTTGCGCGAGCCCATGCAATGGCTGTGGGAAGAACATGGTGAGAAGGTGTACGAATCCGGCTTTTTGCAAGACCGGCTCAAAGCCATCACCGCTTGGTGCGAGGAGCAGGGCATCAACCTCAACGCCAAACAGCGCGGCAAACTCACCGACACAAAAAGTTGGATCAAGCAGCGCAACCTGCTGGACGCCGCCCGCCAACTCATGGATGAGATCGGCCGCGAGGAAACCGCCGACTTCAACGCCTTCCGCCGGCGCGTCGATCAAGCCCTCAAGGCACGCAAGCTCAGGCTCGGCGCGGCGGAGAAAAAGGCCATTCTCGACGCCGTGAGCTGGTACGACAAAACCGCCGAGAAAGTCATCGCCAAGCGCCACAAGCTGGCCGCCGACGCGCTGGCCGAGCTGACCGAGCATCTGGGTTGCAGCGTCGAGGACCTGGCCGACTTCGGCTGGTACGTCCAGCCGGACGGCAGCTACCTGCAATATGAAACCGCCACCGACCTGCGCGACAGCGAATCCGTGCCGCTGAAAGACCACATCCACCGCTACTTCACCGCCGAAGTGAAACCCCACGTGCCCGAGGCCTGGATCAACCTCGACAGCGTGAAAATCGGCGACGAGATCAGCTTCAACAAATATTTCTACCGCCACAAACCGCTGCGCAGCCTGGAAGAAGTGACCCGCGACATCCTCGCGCTGGAGCAGCAAGCCGAAGGGCTGATTGCCGATATTTTGGGGGTGGATGGGGGGCGGATGGTGGAGGCGGTGGAATGACGCGCCACCTGGATCTAGAAGGCTGGTCACGGCAAAAGATTTGGACATGCTTCGATATCGTCAATGGTGCGACACCCGCGTCAGGTACAACACACTTCTGGGACGGCGACATTTCTTGGGTCGGTCCGGCTGATCTCGGCAAGCTGAGTTCAACCGAAATCTATTACGGCGAGAAAAACCTCACGCTTTCTGGATATAAAAGCTGTGGAACTACGCTCGTGCCGAAGGGAACTATTATCCTTTCTGCACGCGCGCCCATCGGCCATATTGCGGTTGCGGGAAAGGAGCTTTGTTTCAACCAGGGCTGCAAGGGGTTACGACTCAAAGAAGACGTAGAGCAGAGCTTCGCCTACTGGCTAATCATGTCTCTGAAAGTCCGCCTTGAAGCCGCCGGGCAAGGCACGACATTCGTTGAGCTTTCCCGCAGCAAACTGAAGGACATTGACTTTTTGCTGCCTCCACACCCCGAACAACGCGCCATCGCGGCGTTTCTGGACAAAAAATGCGCGGCGATTGACGAGGCGGTGCGGATCAAGGAGGCGCAGATCACGCTGCTGCGCGAGCGCCGGCAAATCCTCATCCAGCAGGCCGTCACCCGCGGCCTCAACCCCAACGCCCCCCTGAAAGACAGCGGCATCGACTGGATCGGCCAGATCCCCGCGCATTGGGAGGTTCGGCGCGGTAAATATTTGTTCCGTGAAGTGAATGAGCGTTCAGAGGAAGGAATCGAGGAACTTCTGTCGGTTTCGCATACAACCGGAGTAACCGCTCGCTCAGAAAAAAACGTCAACATGTTTCTAGCCGAAGATTACACTGGCTCCAAGCTTTGCCAGCCGGGTGACATTGTTATCAATACGATGTGGGCCTGGATGGGCGCTTTGGGTGTTTCTGACACAACGGGAATTGTTAGTCCGTCGTACGGCGTTTATCGACCCGTGCAGAAAAGATCATTCAATCGACGCTTTCTAGAATGGTTGCTGCGAACCACTCCGTTCATCGAGCAATACAACAAAATATCAACCGGGCTGCATTCCTCTCGCCTTCGCCTTTATCCTCATATGTTCTTGGGAATGTTTGTCGCGTTTCCAAGCCGCAAAGAGCAGGATGCGATTGTCGCACATGTGGATAACGAGGCCGGGGAGATCGACAAAGCCATTTCCATCAAACAATCCCGAATCACCGCTCTCAAGGAATACAAAGCCGTCCTGATCAACGCGGCGGTGACGGGCAAGATCAAGGTCACCGCTGACAGGCTGTCCGGCACCGAAATGAGTGACGTATGATGATTGACGCACTGCTACAACAACACGAAGGCAAAACGCTGGATTTCAAGCAGGATTTGCGCTCGCCTCGTGGCGTGCTGAAAACCCTGGTTGCCTTCGCCAATTCCGCTGGTGGTCGTGTGGTGCTGGGCGTCGCTGATAACAAACAAATTATTGGCGTGCCTGATCCATTGTCCGAAGAAGAGCGCATTTGCAATTTAATCGCCGACTCCATTCAGCCACGACTGGTGCCGACCGTGGACTTGGTCACGGTTGAAGGAAAGACGTTGCTGATTGTCGAGGTGTTTCCAAGTAGCTTCAGGCCGCATTTTCTCAAGGCGTTGGGCCCTGAAAACGGCGTGTTTATTCGTCTTGGCTCTACCAATCGACAGGCTGGCCTCGATCTAATTGCCGAACTCAACCGCAGTGCTCAGGGCATTGTGTTTGATGAAACCCCCATGTCCGAGCTTGATAAAAGCGCACTGGACCTGGACGCGGCGCAAGAGCTTTTTGCCAATAAGCGCAAGCTTACCGACAAAGCTCTGCAAACGCTGAAAATTCTCAAGCACGAGCAGGGCCGGCTTGTGCCTACCCATGGTGGCATGCTGCTGTTCGGCAAAGACCGTGAACTTTATTTCCCGGATGCCTGGGTGCAGTGTGGCCGCTTTCGCGGCACGGAAAAAGTGCATATTTTCGATCAGACGGAAATTTACAAGCCCTTGCCGGTTGCGTTGGCGGAGACAGAGCTGTTTTTGCAAAAGCATGCCTTTAAAAGCGCCAGGTTTGGTGCTTTGCAGCGTGAGGACGTCTGGAGCATTCCTGTCACCATGTTGCGTGAAGTGTTGGTCAACGCGCTGGTACACGCCGACTATTCGCAGCGTGGCAGCCCCATTCGCGTGGCCTTTTTTGACAATCGCATTGACGTCGAAAGCCCCGGGCTCTTGATGCCCGGCATGACCATTGACGATATGAAAAGCGGTGTTTCCCGCATCCGCAATCCGGTGATTGCGCGAGTTTTCCGCGAGCTGCAACTGGTCGAGCAATGGGGCAGCGGCGTGAAGCGGATATTCGACGAAGCCCGCGAGCAAGGCTTGCCTGAGCCTGGCATTACCGAAATAGCGACGGGGATTCGTTTTACGGTGTGGTTGAAGGAGGTCGTGAGCGTGGATGCGGCTTCGAGCACGACTGGGCGGCCAGGTAGCGAACAAGCACCTAACAAGTACCCTGCAAGCACCCATCAAGTAACCCATCAAGTAAAGACGCTTTTGCAGGGATTGGAAGGGGACATGGACCGTGCGCAATTGATGGCGCAGATTGGCCTGAAAGATCGAGGCAACTTCAAGCATGGTTACCTGGATCCGGCACTGGCCAATGGCCTGATTGAAATGACCCAGCCCGACTCGCCCCGAAGCCCGACGCAAACATACCGCCTGACCACCAGGGGCAAGGCGGTGCTGGCAGAATTTACACAAGCAAAGATAAAAGAGTAAAACCCGAGGGGAAAACAATGGTCAGCAACACCAAGGAAATCGCGCTGGAACAGGCCATCGGTCGGCACCTGACCGGCACCACCACCGAGGCGCTGGCGGCTGGCGGTGACAAGGCCAGCGGCCCTTGGCGAGTGGGTGAACCAGCCGATTTTGATGCCACGCTGGCGCTGGATACCCGGCTGGCCTGGGAATTCCTCGAAAGCACGCAAGGCAAGGCGCTGGACAAACTGCGCGAGCGCTACCCGGCGGACTGGCGCTCGCGGGTCACGGGGCAGTTGGACAAGCGCCTCAAGCGTTACGGCCTGCTGCATCTGCTGAAAAAGGGCCTGCCCGTGGAGAATGCCCACCTCGAACTGATGTATCCGCAGCCGCTGGCCAGCTCCGCCCAACGGGTGCACGATAACTTCGCCGCCAATATCTGGAGCGTCACCCGGCAGGTGCATCATTCGCTGGCCAACCCCAACGAATCGGTGGACATGGTGTTGTTTGTCAACGGCCTGCCCATCGTCACGCTGGAGCTGAAAAACGCCTGGACCGGCCAGAGCGCGCGCTACCACGGGCAAAAGCAATACCGCGAACGCGACGCCACCCAGACCTTGATGCAATTCGGCCGCGTGCTGGTGCACATGACGGCGGACACCGATGACGTGTGGATGACCACCAAGCTGGCCGGTGGCAAAACCTTCTTTCTCCCCTTCAACAAAGGCCACAACGAGGGCGCGGGCAACCCGCCCAACCCCAACGGCCACAAGACGGCCTATCTGTGGGAAGAAGTGTTCCAGCCCGCAAGCCTCGCCGGCATCATCCAGCATTTCGTGCTGCTGGAAGGCGAGCGCCCCGCGCCGCTGGCGAAAAAGACGCTGATCTTCCCGCGCTACCATCAGCTTGAGGTGGTGCGCCGCCTGCTGGCCCATACCGCCGAGCACGGCGTCGGCAACAGCTATCTGATTCAGCACTCGGCCGGTTCCGGCAAGTCCAACTCCATCACCTGGGCCGCCTACCAGTTGATCGACAGCTATCCGGCGCAGCTTGGCCTGCCCGGCGCGCGGGCGCTGGATGTGCCGCTGTTTGACAGCGTGATCGTGGTCACCGATCGCCGTCTGCTGGACAAGCAACTGCGCGACAACATCCGTGATTTCTCCGAGGTGAAGAACATCGTCGCCCATGCCACACGCTCGGCGGATTTGAAGGCCGCGCTGGAAAACGGCAAGAAGATCATCATCACCACCATCCAGAAATTCCCCTTCATCATCGACGGCATCGCCGACTTGAGCGAGCAGCGCTTCGCCGTGATCATCGACGAGGCCCACAGCAGCCAGAGCGGGACCGCCCACGACACCATGAACCGCGCCACGGGCGGCAGCGAGGAAGACGATGCGGACAGCGACGACCCGCAGGACAAGATCCTCGCGACCATGCGTGCGCGCAAGATGCGCGGCAATGCCTCCTATTTCGCCTTCACCGCCACGCCGAAAAACACCACGCTGGAGAAGTTCGGCAACCAGCAGCCGGACGGCAGCTTCAAGCCGTTTCACCTGTACAGCATGAAGCAGGCCATCGAGGAAGGTTTCATCCTCGACGTGCTGGCCAACTACACCACCTACAAGAGCTATTACGAGATTCAAAAGTCCATCGAGGACAACCCGCTGTTTGATACCGCCAAGGCGCAGAAAAAACTGCGCGCCTTTGTGGAGCGCAGCCAGCAGACCATCAACACCAAGGCCGAGGTGATGGTGGGGCACTTCATGAGCCAGGTGGTAAGCCCCAAGAAGCTGCGCGGCCGTGGCCGCGGCATGATCGTGACGCAAAACATCGAGGCCGCTATCCGCTACTACAAGGCGGTGCGGGCCGAACTCGACCGGCGCGGCAATCCCTTCAAGGCGCTGATCGCCTTTTCCGGTGACAAGAAGGTGGACGGCTTCGACTACAGCGAGGCCGGGCTGAACGGCTTTGCCGAGGACAAGACACGCTTTTACTTCGATGGCCAGGACGAGACGGGCAGGCCGATGAAGATCAATGGCCAAAACGTGGAAAACAGCTTCCGTCTGCTGATTGTCGCCAACAAATACCTGACGGGCTTCGACCAGCCCAAGCTCACCGCTATGTACGTGGACAAGAAGCTGCAATCGGTGCTGGCCGTGCAGGCCTTGTCGCGCCTGAATCGTGCCGCGACGAAACTGGGCAAGCGCACCGAAGACCTGTTCGTGCTGGACTTTTTCAACACCGCCGACGACATCAAGACGGCCTTCGACCCCTTCTTTACCGTCACCACCCTGTCCGAAGCCACCGACGTCAACGTGCTGCACGAATTGAAAGGTACGCTGGATGAGGTCGGCGTCTACGAGTGGGCCGAGGTCGAGCAGTTCTGCACCCGTTTCTTTGGCGGGGAGGATGCCCAACAGCTCAGTGGCCTGATCGATGCGGCCGCCGATCGCTTCGACACCGGGCTAGAACTGGCAGACAAGGAAAAAATCGACTTCAAGATCAAGGCCAAGCAGTTCGTGAAGATTTACGGCCAGATGGCATCAATCATGCCTTTCGAGGTGCTGGCGTGGGAGCAGTTGTTCTGGTTCCTGAAGTTTCTGGTGCCGAAACTGAAGGTCACCGAGCCAGGGCAGGACGCCCTGGACGAGCTGCTGGATGCCGTGGACCTGTCATCCTACGGGCTGGAGCGCACCCGCTTGCAGCAGCCCATCGAGCTGGATCCCGGGGAGTCGGAGTTGTATGCCCAGAACCCCAACCCGCGGGGCCATCGCGGCAACGAGGTGCAGGATGATCCGCTAGAAGACATCATTCGTGCCTTCAACGAGCGTTGGTTCAATGACTGGAACACCACGCCGGAAGAGCAGCGCGTGAAGTTCTTGAACATTGTCGACAGCGTTCGAGCGCATCCGGACTTCGACGAAAAGTTCAGCGAAAACCCTGATCCGTACTCCCGAAACATTGCCTTCGAGAAGATCATGAAGGACGTGATGCTGCGCCGCCGGAAAGAGGAGTTGGAGCTCTACAAGCTGCATGCCCACGACGATGCGTTCCGTGCCGCGCTCTATCACAGCGTACAAAAGGCGTTGTCAAGTGCCCAAACCAGCGCGAAGATGTAGCCCCAAGCTAGAAGATGCCGGCATCCGCTTCGCCAACCGATTCTTCATCCCCCGTTCGCATGCGGGCCGGTGCAGGCAGGTGTTGCGCGGGTGGTATTTCGACCGCGCCAGGGAGAAGATCCTTCCACGGGTGCGGTCGCACGCAATGCGGCTTGGCGTTGAGTTCAATCATTCCGGAATCGTCGACAACCGCTACCGCTGGGGCTCCTGCACCGCCAAGGACAACGTCAACTTCAACTGGCGCCTGATCAAGACGCCCATGTTCGTGATCGACTACGTGGTGATTCACGAACTGGCGCACCTGATCGAAGCGAACCACACGCCGAGGTTCTGGAGCATCGTCAGCGCCCAGACCGCCAACATGGAACGTGCCCGGAAATGGCTGCGCGAGAATGGTCAGTGCCTTGAGGAAGATGTGTAGCCTATGCTCGTGATAACAACAGCCTGCGGCGGCCTGCGTACGCGCTGCCGCTAAAGCATGACGTTTTCCTGCTCGATTTCATGAACGAGGCGGACACCATCCAGACGGCTGTCGCCGCCTACCACCGCACCACGATCCATGCGGAGGGGACCGACCCGAACAAGCTGCACGACTTCAAAGCCGCGCTGGATGGCTACCAAGTGTACGGCCCGGCGCAGGGGGATGAATTCGTGGCGCTCTATCTCGGCGGGGTCAATCGCGACCAGCGCGATCCCATACTCGACGCCAGCGTGGCTATCTACAAGAAGCAGCTCGACGGGGACGCGCAGGTGGACTTCAAGGGCAAGGCCATGGACAACGAGTCGTTCCGGCGCTGAATGACCAGCACGGTGTTCGCGCTGACCTATGAGACATCGGGGCAGGAGACTCGACCGGCCACAGGCACGCCAGCCAGGCTCATATCGGAGAGTCTCTGGAACGAATCGATACGGGCGCTGGGGGCGTCGCCACTGGCGGTCACCGGCTGCTTGCCACCCAAAGCTGCCGTTCGAGGTGCTTGCATGCGCGAGCGAGGCCACGACCCTCCGCTTTATATCACGGTTGGTTTCGTCAGCTTGTATCATCTGTATATGCTGATAACCGATCGGCCACCCGCCATCAAGCTAATGTCGGCCCGGTTCAATCCCCAGTTTCAAGTCTTGACTGTCGCACACAATGTCCACCCAAATTGATCGCGTCCTAACCGATATTCGCGCCTGCCAGATTTGCAAGGCATATCTACCACTAGGCCCGCGGCCCGTCGTACAGGCGGCCAGCGGTTCGCGGGTGTTGATCGTCAGCCAGGCCCCGGGGCGCAAAGTCCACGAGACCGGTATTCCCTTCAACGACCCCAGCGGCAACCGTCTGCGCGCATGGATGGGTGTCAATGACGCGACTTTCTACGACCCGAACCGTGTGGCCATCATACCGATGGGATTCTGCTTTCCCGGCACCGGCAAAAGCGGCGATTTACCGCCGCGCCCGGAATGTGCGCCGACTTGGCATCCTCGATTGCTGCCGCTGCTAACGGATGTGCGCCTGACCCTGGTTATCGGCCAATATGCACAGAACGGCCTCCTCGGCGATCAGCGTGGGCGCACGCTGACCGATACCGTAAAGGGGTGGCGGGAATATCTGAAAGACGGCCGACTACCGCTGCCCCACCCCAGCCCCCGAAATCAGATGTGGCTCAGACGCAATCCGTGGTTCGAGGACGAATTGCTGCCCGATTTGCGCGCGCGTGTGGCCGCTGCTCTGGGGTCACCGAGCTTTACGTCGGAGTCCCTGAGCTAGGTGGTGGCGTATCACTACCGACCTCTCGCGAGCGCGCATCTCTACTCACCTGGATTCCCTTGGAAATCGCATAAGAGCCACCGCTGATACCTAGGAGCGCATAGATCCCAGTGGGGATCTCCGGGAGTTTCAGCGGAGCGTTGCCAACAACAACCAAAAACACACTCATGGAAATGACAAAGGTAAAGATCAGAAATTGGAAGCGTGACAGGCTCGCATCACCATTTGGCTCACTGATAAGTTTCGCCAGGTTGATCTTGCCAGTGAAGATAAACCACACGATCGCGAGCCCAAGGAAACCCATTACAATAGCGATTATCCAACCCATCACTAGAGCAAGAGTTTGCATTTGACCATTCTCCTTGCTTTGGCACCTAACCGTTAGGGTTCTGGGCTTCGACGAGCCAAGGCCAACAATGGGGAGGCTTTGCCCGCAAGATACAACACGTTACTCCCGCCCAAGAGCAGGAGCAATTCTTCGGGAACATCCGGCAACTTCGTTGGATCATGCGCCACTTGCAGCACGTACTGGAGCACACCAATGAGGGTGAACGTAAGCAGTTGGACACGTCCCGAACTGAAATCGTGAGTCCGTTTATCACACAACATTTTTGCGGTGTTGATTCGCCCCGTCAGAATTTGGTAGGCCACGATCAAGAGCAGGCTTGCAAGCAAAAGCCACATCTCGAGCCGCAGAAAGATCACAAGCGTCTCCATCCCGAGCCTCCTACGCTACACCAAAATAGGAGCAGCCCCGGCGCGGCCGCAAGAGCCGCTTGAACGCAAGCCGTTCCTACAGCCATGCCATCAATCCTCGAACATCTACTGGTAACATAGCGCACTTTGGCATGGAATGGACAAAATGAAGCCACAAGTGCTTTTACTGTTAATACTGCCGGCCCTGGTTGGCTGCGATCAAACCCCCACCGGACGCCACCAGTTGACCCTGGTGCCGGATTACATCATGACCGACATAGGTCGGCAAACGTTTGCCCAGATGCGCCAGAGTCAGCGCGTCGTGACCGAGCCAGCAATCAACGAGCGCGTGCGTTGTGTCGCGCGCGAGATCATCAAGGCGGCGGCACGGCTCTATCCCGAGGCCAAGATGCCTAAAACCTGGGACGTGGCGGTCTTTCAGAACCCGACCCCGAATGCCTTCGCCCTGCCTGGGGGCCATATCGGCGTCCACACCGGCATGCTTCGCCTGGCGGACAACCCGGCCCAGCTCGCGGCGGTGATCGGCCACGAAGTCGGTCACCTGCTGGCCAACCACGGCAACGAACGCCTAACCCAACAGCTCGGCATCAAGGCCGTGCTGCTGTTGGTCGGGCTCCTCGGCGACATCGACAACCAGCAAATCCTGCAGGCGATCGGCGTCGGGGCCAGACTGGGAATCACCTTGCCGTTCAGCCGCGCGCACGAGGAGGAGGCGGATCTCATGGGTTTGCAGATGATGGCGGCCGCCGGGTTCCCACCGTCACAGAGCGTGGCGCTATGGCGCAATATGGCCCGCTCAGGTGGCGCGCAGCCGCTCGAGTTCCTCTCAACCCACCCGGCACACGATACCCGGATCCAGAATCTTCAATCCCACATGGCCCCGGCCCTCGATCGTTTCCAACATGCGCAGCCGCCCGCCTGCCCACCTTAGCGGGTTGTCCCGCGCGCAAGACTTGCGACAAGCTCGCCCGTGTATAATAGGGCGGTTGATAGGAACCCACCGAGCACCAATGTTGCTTGTGAGTGCATTAGAGCGTTTGCCAACTGCTCGCGGCACCGGGGCTTGAGCATCTCAGAGGGTTAGCTCCGGCCGCTCGGTCCGCTTCAACCTGCTACAGACAATTCAATTCGGCCATGTCGCTGGGTAATGATACCCTGCCAAACCGAACCGCGGCGGGCAGGCCAGTATCGAAAAACTAAGGGACATGCGATCAACTCGGAACAAAATTCGCGTTGGAGGAGGCAATCATGAGCCACGATCATGACGAGATGAACACTTACTTGTCGCTAGAGGCGGTCGTTGTGGGAAATGATCCGGCCACGGGCCGGGTCGTTGAGATCGGCTGCGTTGAACTGCACGATGACCATCCCACCGGGCGCACCTTCCATAGCTACGCCAATCCGGGCAAGGATTTGGATATCGCCGCGCTGCAGGCCAAAGGATTATCCACCGAAGCCTTGGCCGACAAGCCCCGCTTCGGGGATATTGCCTACGGCCTGATATCCGTCATCCGCAATCGCCCAGTGCTCGTGCTCGACACTGAGCGGGTATCGGCAATCGAGCGGGAAATGGCTACGGTCGTAGAGCAGCTCAAACCGGCCGGATGGTCCGGGGAATACAAGCTGGATCAGGTGTGCCATCTCAGCGTGCTATCGACGGTTGGCCAAGCCATGGGGCAGGACGACACGAGCATCGAGGGATTCAGCAAGCGCTATGTACTTGCGGCACCACAACGCGCGGGCGGTTCGTTGGCGGTGGCGCGCTTTGCCGGCAATTTGTGGCAATCGCTGCAGGCCGATTACGAAAAATGGCAGGCGCAACGCTCCTAAGCGTTTGACACGCTTGGCGTATCCAAGCATGACTAGTGATTCCCTCGCTTACGGCAGTGGTTCCACCGGGTAGGAGGCTGCAATGATCGATCAAACAATGACCATGAGATGCGGGAGCTGTGGTGTTGAGATCGAGCCCGACGAGTACGAGAGCTGTGGGCGAGCCTGGGTGCATGACTTCGCTCGCGATTGCTGCTATCGGATGCAATGCAGCCTCTGCGCCGAGGAGGAGGAGAAGCTCGAGCACGAGCGTGACCCGACCTGTCCCGTATGCGTTGCAGGGGCGCCTGGAATACGGGTGTTCTGGCACGCCGTCGCCTATGTTGGCGGCACCGAGCAGCGCCGGCGCTCTGATGAGAGCGGGATGCTCCTACCCTTTTTCGATATGACCACCGTCCGCCGCGTCGCGATCGAGACGGCACGCCAGCTCATGAGCACAGGGGGGGATGCCAAGGACTGGCTGGGCTGGGCAATCGAAGCCGTCACAGCGGATGGCGAGCAATTGATGGAGGTGCCGTTCGAGTTTGCCATGCCGGCGCAGGATCGCTGCGAAATGTGTGCGGCGTCGATGGGCCGCATTGCCCCGACCGATGAGCTCTGGACCGGCGCGGCAGCTACGATATGGGGCCATGCAAAAAATGGTGAAGAACGTGATTGTGGGAATCGAACGCTCTGCCTAGGATGCGCCGCACGGGCGAACGCGCTCCATATAGAGGTTGCCGCGGCCGAGGGCTTGGGGCCGGATCTTGGCTGCGAGCGCTGTCAGGCGAGACCGGAGGGACCCTGGCTAGCCCGAATCAAGTACAAGCTGTTTTCTGACGATCCCTGGGTGACATCGCTCGAGCGCCTCAGGCAGCAGATGGAGCTGTCGGGGAGTGGCTCCGATTCAGCCAAAGGCCCATGGCTATTGCGTTAAGCGCTACCAGCTACCCCCTCAAGCGCCGGAAAACCAAACTGGCATTGGTGCCGCCAAAACCGAAGCTGTTGGACATCACGGCATTGAGGCCCGCGCCATCCTGGCGTTCACGCACGACGGGCATTCCCTGTGCCTCGGCATCGAGCACCTCGATATTGGCCGATGCGGCAATGAAGTCGTGCTCGAGCATCAGCAGTGAATAGATCGCCTCCTGTGCTCCCGCCGCGCCCAACGAATGGCCTGTTAAGGACTTGGTCGAGCTCACCGCTGGCATGCGCTCACCGAAGACCTCGGCTATGGCCTTGAGCTCGATGATATCGCCGCTAGGGGTGCTCGTCCCATGCGCGTTGACGTAATCCACCGCGCACTCGATGCTTGCTATTGCTTCACGCATGCAGCGCACCGCCCCCTCACCGGAAGGCGCCACCATATCGTGCCCGTCCGAGCTCGCGCCGTAACCCGCCAGTTCCGCATAGATGCGTGCTCCGCGAGTGATGGCATGCTCCAGCTCCTCGAGCACTAAGATCCCCGCGCCGCCGGCGATGACGAAACCATCCCTTGCCGCGTCATATGGGCGTGAGGCCCTCTCCGGGGTATCGTTATACTTCATCGACAATGCCCCCATGGCATCGAAGAGCATGGTCATGGACCAATGCTCCTCCTCGGCACCACCGGCGAACATAACATCCTGACGCCCAAGCTGGATCTGTTCCATCGCATTGCCGATGCAGTGCGCGCTGGTGGCGCACGCGGAGGTGATCGAATAGTTCAGCCCGAGAATGCGAAACGGCGTTGCGAGTGCGGCGGAGACCGTGCTACTCATTATCTTGGGCACGCCAAAGGCGCCGATCTTGCGAACGCCACGGGAGCGCAGCGTATCGGCTGCCTCGACCAAGCTCGAGGTCGATCCGCTGCCCGAGCCGGCAATCAGGCCCGTGCGTGGATGGGAGACCTGGGAGTCGCTCAGAGCCGCATCGGCAATGGCGCGTTCCATGGCGATGTAAGCATACGCCCCGGCATCGGCCATGAAGCGCTGCGCCTTACGCGGAATGAGGGCACTCGTATCCAACTCGACGACACCTGCCACGCGGCTGCGCAAGCCCAGCTCAGCGTATTCCTCGCGGTACCGAATCCCGGAGCGACCGTTACGCAGCGCCCCGGTGACGGTCTCCTTGTCATTGCCAAGGCAGGAGACGATACCGATACCGGTAATTACCACTCGCCGCACTGTGATTATCCTCGCTCTGCTCTAGCGTAGGTTGTTGAGATCAAACCAGTTGACATTCCCCCAGGACGCCGTGAGTGAATGTCAACAAGGCTCTAGCTACATCGCGTCCGTGGGGTCGTCGAAGAGCCCCACTTTGAGCTCCGTCGCTCGGTAAATAGTCTGATCATCGGCAATCACGCGCCCGTCAGCAAGCCCAATGGTAAGCCGCCTGCGGCCGATGACACGCTTGATGTCGAGACAGTAGCTCACGAGCTGGTTATGCGGCAGGATCTGCCCCATGAACTTGACCTCGCCACAGCCGAGGGCGCGTCCTCTACCGGTCCCACCGACCCAGCCTAGATAGAACCCCAGTAGCTGCCACAGGGCGTCAAGCCCTAGACAGCCGGGCATCACCGGGTCACCGGGAAAATGACATTCGAAAAACCACAGTCCCGGGTGAACATCGAGCTGCGCTTCGGCGTAGCCCTTCGCAAACTGCCCGTTTGCCGAGTTGATCGTGGTGATTCGATCAAACATGAGCATATTGGGAATGGGTAGTTGCGGATTACCGGGTCCGAACAGTCTGCCGTAGCCGCAATCCAACAAATCTTCGTAGCAGTAGCTTGGTTTGCCTGTCATGTGAGCCCTGGCGCGCCCGCGCCCCCCTTTAGGGTCTATCGACATTCAACCGCGACGCCGTGGATGAATGTCGACAGACCCCGTTACCGATTGTTTGTTCTGGAGCTGTAGCGCACCCGAGCGATGGGCTCTGGACTCCAGTTAATGCTTGCTGGACAGCGAATCAGATCCCGGTTGCTCAGTCGCCCGCGCAATCGCTATCCGGCTCCGGACCCTGTGCCATGTAATCCTCCAGCGCACTCAAGTCAACAGCCGATTCCGGCACCGCCCCGCGGGCTGACACTCCCGCACGATGTACGGTTTCAGGATCCCCGGAAACCAGCGGATGCCACCAGGCAAGACCGCGCCCCTCGGCCAGCCGCCGGTAAGCGCAGCTACTCGGCAGCCAACTGAGCTCCCGGATGCGTCGCGGCGTCAGCGCCACGCAGTCCGTTACATGCCGCTGGCGCTCCAGATAATGACTGCATCGGCAGGTATGGGCGTCGAGCAATCGACAGGCTACTTTGGTGTAGACAATGCGCCCGCTGCTTTCGTCTTCCAGCTTGTGTAGACAACACTTGCCGCACCCGTCGCAGAGCGCTTCCCACTCATCGCGGCTCATCTGCGTAAGCCGCTTGCGCTCCCAAAACGGACGCCGGTCCTGTTGACCCATGTCAGTAACCTACATACGTATGATCCAGCCTGCCGGCCGTGTCAGCGTGCAAGAGTAGCAAACTGCGCCGCGACGTTGGCCGATTTTCAGCAGCCCTCTCGCCGGCAGCTCACTGCGGCTCGAGAGCGCGCGAGCGTAGCACCTCTGAGGGATCTTTGTCTCGTAGGGGGTTCTTGTATAATCGCAGCCTCCACCCCCCAGTCTCACGAAATAGACTAGTACACCTACAGCGACGATATGAGTGACCTTAGCACCCAAATAGCGCGCCGGCGCACTTTCGCCATTATCTCACATCCGGATGCCGGCAAGACCACCGTGACCGAGAAGCTGCTGCTCTACGGGGGTGCGATTCAGCTCGCCGGGACGGTCAAGGGCCGTAAGGCCGCCCGCCATGCGACCTCTGACTGGCTAGAGCTGGAGAAGCAGCGCGGCATCTCGGTGACCTCTTCCGTGATGCAATTCTCATATAAAGGGCGCATTGTCAATCTCTTGGATACCCCGGGCCACGCGGATTTCTCGGAGGATACCTATCGCACGTTAACGGCGGTCGACTCTTCGCTCATGGTCATCGATAGCGCCAAGGGGGTAGAAGAGCGCACGATCAAATTGATGGAGGTCTGTCGGTTGCGCGCCACCCCGATCATGACGTTCATGAATAAGCTCGACCGCGAAGGCCGGGATCCGATGTCACTTATGGACGAGGTGGAAGAAGTGCTAAAGATCCGTTGCGCGCCGATCACCTGGCCGATCGGCATGGGCAAGTCTTTCCGGGGCGTATACCATCTGCTGCTCGATCAGGTCCGGCTCTCGCCTGGCGCACATATTGGATCGAGCAAGGAAGAAGAGGTTATCAAGGGACTGAGCAATCCGCGGCTCGAGGAGCGGCTAGGGCCACGAGCCAAGCAACTGCGAGAAGAAGTAGAGCTGTTGCGCGAGGCGAGCCATGGCTTCGATGTCGATTCCTATCGGCGCGGGGAGCAGACACCGGTCTTCTTCGGATCCGCGATTAGCAGCTTTGGCATTCGAGAGCTGCTGGAGAGCTTTATCGAGCACGCACCGCCGCCACAGCCGCGGGAGACGACCACCCGTCTGGTGAGAAGTGAGGAATCGACGCTGTCTGGGTTTGTGTTCAAGATCCAGGCCAACATGGACCCAAATCATCGGGACCGAATTGCTTTCCTGCGAGTTTGCTCGGGGGTTTACCGCAAGGGCATGAAGCTGCGTCACCTGCGTATCGACAAGGAGCTGCGCATCGCTAACGCCATCACCTTCATGGCCGCCGAGCGAGAGCACGCGCAGGAGGCATATCCGGGCGATATTCTCGGACTGTTCAACCACGGCACCATCCAGGTCGGCGATACGCTCACCGAAGGTGAGGAGCTGAAGTTCACCGGAATTCCCAATTTCGCCCCCGAGCTGTTTCGCCTGGCGTTGCTACAGAATCCGATGCGCATGAAAGCCCTGCAGAAGGGACTCGCTCAGCTATGCGAGGAGGGCGCCTCCCAGCTCTTTCGACCACTTGCAGGCAATGAGCTCGTCGTCGGCGCCCTGGGAGTGTTGCAGTTCGATGTCGTGGCTTTTCGGCTCGAGCATGAATATGGAGTCGATTGCCGGTTTGAACCCGCCAACGTCGTTACCGCGCGCTGGGTAAGCTGCGATGATCCGAAACGCATGGAGGCGTTCAAGGAGCGCAACCGGACCCATCTGGCGCTCGATGTCTCTGGGGAGCTTGCCTATCTCGCCCCATCACGGGTCAATCTTGATCTCACCGTTGAGCGTTGGCCGGAAATCCGCTTCCATAAGACTCGAGAGCATTGAGGAAGCGCTGATTTACTCGTCACACCGGCGAAGGCCAGTGTCCATCTTGTTGACTTTACTATAGGATCCCGGCCTTCGCCGGAATGACGAAAAATAGAAGGATCAGCGTTTCCTTACGAGAAGAAGGCCCGCTTTGCGCACCAAGGGCGATTCTTCTCAAGCACTCGGCGGCTTCTCGAGCAACGCCGCCCGGACCATAGACTCTAGGTCGAGACTGCGCAGGCGATCCATTGCCAAATCCCATCGGCCTTCTACGCACAGGCCGCTCATTCCCCCTTCCTCGAAAGCCCTGGTTGCCTCCTCGATGCAGCGCTCGCGTACTGCCTCCACCACCCGGCGCAAGATTTCATAATCCGCGTTGCTCATATGACTCCACGCTGCCTCAGCAAGAGGTTGCAGCAAAGCGCGACCAGATCAGTGGCCCGAATGGACTCACGGCGCACGGGTGGCAAGAGTTGAGGCAGGGAGAAGCAACCCGGGTTTGTTCCGCGCGCTGGCGGTCAGCCCTAAGTTGAGTCACCCGGAACGCGCGAGGGATTTCTCATGCGCACGGACGCCCCATAATCTTGCTCAGAATAAACTCCACGATCGGCTCGATGTCGTTCAAATCGAACACGGGCAGCCCTTGGTCCGGGATATCGTCCATATCCGTCGCAATGGCTACGATGCAGGGATCTTCTGGTGCCAGCGGCGCCCTCGGCTCTTCGCGCTGACGGCGCAGCTCGATTTTTGGCAGGCGTTCATGGCGAAATCCCTCGACCAGGATAAGATCGATGCTGTCCTGATCGAGCAATTTGATCTCTTCTTCCAAGCACGGATCATAGTCGATCGGGCGCTCCATGATCAGCGCCCGCCGGCGGGCCGAAGTTACCAACACCTGGCCGACGCCGGCATGGCGAATCTCATAGCTGTCCTTGCCTGGAATATCGATTTCAAAACCATGATGGGCATGTTTGATAGCGGCCATGCGCACTCCGCGCTCGCGCAGGTGCGGTATGATCCGCCTTAGCAGCGTCGTCTTGCCCGTACAGCGCCACGCCGCGAAACCTACGATGGGGCGGCGCACACCGCGTGGCCACAACTCCTGGTAACCCGGCCGGGCTTGGATGTCCTCTTGGCGCGCTGCGGGTGGCAAGTTATTCACATCCAAGCAATCTTCTATCGTACGGCCCATTCTGTAATACCTCATTGACCAATCACCCCCGAGCGCGCAAAGTAATTGCGTACCGGTTGCCACCAATGGCCGGGTCAAACCTTACCGCGTCTCCGGCCCATGCTCAACCATCGGCAGGCTGTTGCTCCGCGTTGGCCACCTTAACCTTACTATAGATATAGGGCCAAGCTGCTCGGCCTTTAAGGGGGCAAGCGTGTTTGCAACGCACCGGGGAGCGGCTATGCTTGAGAGTATGAAGGGTGGCTTCCAGCAATTCATTCAGGGCGGGCGTGCGCGCACGGGGCCGCAGCGACTGTTACTGGCTTTCTTGTATGTGCAGCAGAGCGAAAACGCTGAGCATAGCCGGGCAATGAGCCTTCAACCACTGATGATGACACATCAGCGCCTACTGGAGACGCTGAGCTTCAATGCGCTCGTCGCCGAGGCGGATCATCTGGACGAGCGCTGGGAGTTCTTGCTGCTTGGCTGCATGGATGAGGCGCCGGAGGCAACGATCCAAACGCGGCTACGCGAGATCGCGCACAAGCTTGCCACCGGGAATGATTTATCTGACTTCCTTATCCTCGATCGCCAGGAGCACTCCGTAGTCTTCGAGGCCCCAAGCGAAGCGGCCGAGCCAGCCTAAAAGACCCCAAGCGATCTCGATCTCGCCGCGCACCTAATCGCTGGTGGCGCGGATTTGGGCCTGTTGCTTTTTACCAGACGACAGCCGTGAATGTGAACAGGCGCTCGCGGCTAGATTCGGCGCGCGAGTTCTTCGATCAGCATCGGGTGTCCAATACCAAATCCTTGGGCGAAATCGAGCCCGATATCCTTGAGCTGATAGAGAATGGTGTCGTTCTCCACGAATTCTGCAATCGTGCGTTTGCCCAGAAAATGCCCCAGCTCATTGATGGAGCGAACCATGGCGTGATCGGCCTCGTCACGGTTGATATCGCGCACGAACTGACCATCTACCTTGAGGTAGTCAACCGGGAGGTTCTTGAGATAAGCATAGGAGGAAAGGCCCGTGCCGAAATCATCCAGCGAGAAGCGGCAACCGAGGTCCTTGACTTGGCGGACCAAGTCCGCGGCGCGGGAGAGATTGCGCACGGCTGCTGTCTCGGTCACCTCGAAGCAGAGCAGCTCGCCCGACACCCCGGTACGATCAAATTGCTGCCGCAGGTAGCTTGCGAGGCTGTCATCGTTTAAGGTCGGGCCACTGAGATTGATCGTAAAGCCGTCCAAGGTAGCCAATACTTCGCGATTTTGCGCGCACCAATCCAGCACTTCGCGAATGACCCAGCGATCCACCGCGGTCATCCTGCCAAAACGCTCCGCCGCCGGGATGAACTCCTGGGGTGGGATGAACTGTTTGTCCGGGCCTAGAATTGAGATCAGAATCTCGTAGAAGGGGCGCAGTGAAGCGTCATCGGCTATGGGCTCGATGCGCTGGCAGCGCAGGCGTAGCTGATTCGTCTCCAGTGCTTTGTCGATCTGCGCGGCACGTTCCATGCGGCTGCGCAACTCTTCGAGCTCGCGGTCGTCCGGAGTGAGCACGTGTATCTGGTTACCGCCGGCTTGTTTGGCGGCAAGGCAGGCTTCATCGGCATCCTTGAGCAATCCATTTGGATTTCGACTCTCCAACGTGAATGGCACAACGCCGATGCTTGCCGACACGGCCAGGCTTTCCCCGTCACGGCTGAAGCGGCGCCCATAGAGTGCAAGGCGTTGCTTCTCAGCCAGCATTCGAGCTTCGATCGCGCTACAGTGCTTAACCAATAGCGCGAATTCGTCGCCGCCCATGCGCGCGATGCAGCCCCGCCCTTCGACGCACTCGCGCAACTGACTCGCGACCTGCTGCAGCAACTCATCGCCGGCCTCATGCCCTAGGGTGCTGTTGATCACCTTGAAACCGTCCAGCGCGAAGTAGAACAGGGCATGCCATTGGCTGCGAGCTTCGAGCCCGTTCGGCAACTTTTCCAGCTCTTTCTGCAACGCCTTGCGATTGAGCGACCCGGTGAGCGGATCATGGGTAGCGAAGCGCACGAGCTCTTCGTGCAGATCCTGGAATTTCTTCTGCCATTGACGTTCGGTCAAAGGCCTATCCATATCCTCGGCGAGTCCGGCCGAGGTTGCCTCCAACAGCTGCGCCAGATCCGCCAGGCTAATGTCCTTGGCCTTGATTCCGCAGCGATTGACGAACACGAACCGTGATCGGTCTTCGCTGATCCACTGCAGGCGCAAGGGCTCGGGCGTGCCATCCTTGCCCGCGAAGAATACCCAGTCGCCAACGCTGAGCAGCTTAGCCTGGCCAAGCCAATAGGGTTTGATTTGGGCAGTCCGAGCGATCTCATCCGCGTTCGATCGCTGCGCGTTGACCAGCGCCAGTGGCCTTGATGCCCGGCCCAGTTCAGAAACGGCAAGCAGATAATCCCGGATCTCCGCTACAATGGGCTGCATTTCAGTGGTATAACGGCCGAAGGCGCTTAGCTGTTGCTCGATATAGCCAACCACCTTGCCTGGCTCGGCAATGGGCCGCGCCCTGGCCGTCGCGCTACCTAAGCCAGCGAGTAGCCGATCGAGCACGGCAAGCCCGCGGTGCCACGGATCGCTGTCGACACCGGAGCGAAGGTTCACCAGTACGAGCAGGTTGCGCCAACCCTGCTCGAGAAAATCGACTAACAACTTCGGGACCATCCGCTCCGCGAGGCGTTTATCGATTTCCTCATCAACCCGGCGCTTAGCCCGTTCCAGCTTCTGTGTTCCCTCACATTGCTGCAACACCTTCTGCATATTGACCGCGCGCGTGGCAAGGGGGCGCTCGATCAGCGCGGCAATTTCATCGGCGATTTCGCGTACGACCTCCGGCTGCGCGCGCGATTCGGTCAGTGCGCGTTGGAGTAACTGCTCCACAGAATGCTGCAGGCGCTCCTGCTCGGTTCCACGCAGAACCGCCAGAGCGACGCCAGAACGATCCAGTTGATTGAGCAAGTCGTGAATCGGCTGAGGGTCCTCACTCAGGAAGGCGCCGCTCTCGAGCTGAGCGCGCAACGCGACAATGGCTAAACGCCCGCTCCAGTCGCGCAGGAAGCGGGTATTCAACTTATCGTCGCGCAGGGCTCCGAACCAGTTGTCGAGTAACTCGACCGTGCCGTGCGCCTCGGGCGCAAGCTGTTTTTCACCCGCATCCTCGCCCGTGGCGCGTAATTGCGCCATCACCTTTTCCATGAGGCTTGCGTCCACATCGGCCGCCGGCGCCGCCTCCTCAAGGCTGGCGTGCAGACTGTCGACGGCCTCCAGTACTTCACCCGAGGCGAACATCGCACCCGGCGCCGGCCTATGCTTCGCGGCCGTTGCGAAACTGGACGGACCGCGCTGAAGCAGGCGGTTGCGCGCCGCCAGAAGCTCCTGGGCGACCGACACCCGCCGCGACGGGCTCGCCGTTGTAAAGATAGATGGCGCCGCGGATGACAAAGACGACGGCTGCCCGTGCGGGCGCGCAGATCCACCGGTTGGCGCGGGCGGCGATAGGCTAGCCTCGCTGCTCGGTGCCGCCTCTTCGAGAGGAGGCGCGTTGGGATCGAGGTCAGCCTCTTCCCGCGCAACCGGCTCGTGCTGGTTCGATGTCCGGGTCTGCGCGCGTTCATCCTCGATGTCAGGAAGAATGCCGCGCGCTTGCAGCTCGGTATTCACCCCCTCGTATAGACTGCCAAGGCGCATCATCACCGTCTGGCCGAATAGTGCCTGGACCGTCCGTGCGGGCTGGGGCTCGAACCTGGACAAATCCAACACGGCGGGGAGGATTTCGCAGACGACGGCGGGCGCCAGTGGACTGCTAAGCTCGTCGACACGGCGGCCAACAATATAGGAGAGCCGCCGATTGAAAGCCTCCAATGCGAGTGCAAAGCGCGCCTCGGCCCGATTGATGGCATCGGAGCGGTTGAGCCAGTCCTCGAACTCGCGCTCGTCCACCAGCGCGAGCTCGCCGACCGCTTCTGGTATCCGCTTGGATACGTGTGCGGGTATTTGCTCGGTGAGATCGTTCAGACGCCGGATCAGCTCATCGGTGAACTGCCGCGCCAGGTTGGCTCGGGCATCACGCAGATAACGAAAGCCGCTGTAGTAGGCGTGCTGCTCGTCGTTGCTGCCGGCATTGCTGGCGCGATCGAAGAGCCGATCAACAGCGTACGTGATGAACACCGGGATAGTTTCGCTGAAAAAGGCCTCGGCCTGCTCCCGGCAAAGCTGCAAGGCCTCACGCGCGAGCCGGCTCACCGCGCGCTTACCCGAGCTGCGCTGCTCGCCAGCCTGAGAATGATCGGCGGCAATGGCATCGAAAACCGTGATCAAATCCGGATGGGGTCTGCTGAAGGCGAACCCGAGTCCTGCCGGGCTTTCGCGTACAATCCGTCCCGTAAGCTCGCGTTCCAGCCCGTCTAGTGGATGGGCGAAGCGCACAGTTGCGCATTGATCTGCGCGAGCGGAAGGTCGCTCGCTGCCGAGCGTATTACCTTGCCAGGCCAAAAATAGGCCGCCGGCGCAGAAATCACGTATGGTGACCGGCCGCGAGGCGAGCTCGCCGCCGGAAACTGTCGCATCCCAAAATACGGCGTGTCTTTGGTAGGTACGACGTTCGCTGTTCATCGACTGGCCTCGGGCCTCCATCCCCTCAGTAGCCACGGCCGAGCCGTGATGCACGCTTGCTGCACTCAAAGCTACCAGACTCGTTGCCTAAACAGCGTGCATAGTGCCGCTTATGGGAGAAAACCCTTGCTCTTCGCGTTTACGGCTGATGCGGCGGATTGCATGAAGCGCGACTGCGACGGGCTTACAAATCCTTTCACTGCTATTCTCAGCATGCCGTGGCGGGACACGCAGTGAATACCTCCATGTAGGCTCGACGGCGCCATCCTTGCCTCCGACGGCCCCGCCAGGGCGCACCCGCTCCGGGCTGACAATGCCTCTCAGACCATCCGCATCGCTAAGCTGTGGCAGAAAGACAATGAGCAGCAACGAGACCGAGCCACCAAAGGCCCCAAAGCAAGCGCGCACGATAGAATCCCACGGCGAAGCCCGGGTCGACGAATTCGCCTGGCTGCGAAACCGCGATGATCCGCGGGTTATCGCCCATCTGGAGGCAGAGAACCGTTATACCGACGCCATTATGGCGCGCACCAGCGGATTGCGTGAGCGCCTCTACACAGAATTCGTGGGCCGGATTCGCGAGGACGATGAGTCGGTGCCGGTGTACATAGCGCCGTACTGGTATTACACCCGCACCCGCGCGGGCGCTGAGCACCCGGTGTTCTGTCGTCGCCGCGGCACGGCTGCGCCCCAAGGAGCGGAGGAGGTTATTCTGGATGCCAATGAGCTTGCCGTGGGACGAGATTATTTCGCGCTGGGAAGCGTGGAAATCAGCCCGAGCCATCGCTATCTGGCGTACTCGGAGGATCTCGACGGCAGCGAGCGCTATGCGCTGCGCATCCGCGATCTGGATAGCGGTCAGAGGCTCGATGCCGTATCGCCGCAGACCTCCGGTGCCCTAGCCTGGGCCAACGACAGCCGCACCCTGATTTATGTGCTGCTCGACGCGGCGCAGCGTCCCTGGCGGGTCATGCGTCATCGCCTGGGTGAGCAGCAGGACGCGGATAGCGAGGTGCTGCGTGAAGAGGATGCCGCATATTTCGCTAGCGTAGGCAAGACCAAAGACCAACGCTATCTGCTTATCAATCTGGCGAGCAATATCACCAGCGAGGTGCATCTGCTGGATGCCGATGATTCGGATGCGCGACCGGTCTGTTTCCGGGAGCGGCAGCACGGCATCGAGTACGCCGTCGAGCACAGAGGTGATGAATATTTCGTTCTGACCAATCGCGCCGCCGTAAACTTCCAACTGCTGCGGGTGCCGGCAAGCCGTCTCGCCGACGAGGCATCCTGGCAAACGCTCGTCGCCCACTGCGATCGGGTCAAGCTCGAGGACTTCGAGCTCTTCGAGCGCCATTTGGCGTTGTTGAGCCGGGAGGACGGGGTGGCCCGGGTTTGGGTTTGTGACTTGACAACCACCTGCTGGACCACGGTCCCCTTCGACGAGCCGCTTTACGCGGTGGACTTTGCTGACAACCCGACCTTCAAGGCCGATCGCCTGCGCTTAGCGTACAGTTCGCTGGTTACGCCCCCCCGGGTCTATGACTACGACATGGTAGCCGCTAGGCTGCACCTGCTCAAAGAACGCGAGATCCCATCCGGGTATGATCCAGTAGATTATTGCAGCGAGCGCCTTTGGGCCGACTCAGCCGATGACACTAAGGTGCCGATCTCGCTCGTTCGCCATCGAGATACGCCGCTCGACGGCTCGGCGCCTTGCCTCCTCTACGGCTATGGCAGTTACGGCATTTGCGTCGAGCCGGAGTTTTCGAGCAACCGCATCAGTTTGCTGAATCGAGGCTTCGTCTATGCGATTGCCCACGTCCGCGGCGGTGGCGAGCTCGGCGAGCATTGGAAGAATGCCGGCAAATTATTGAGCAAGCGCAACAGCGTCGCCGATTTCATTGCCTGCGCGCAGGCGCTGATCGCCGCGCGCTATACTCGCCAGGCCCGCATTGCGGTGCTGGGTGAAAGCGCCGGCGGGTTGTTGGTCGGCGCAGCCGTCAACGGCCGCCCGGATCTATTCCGGGCGGCCGTGGTGGAAATGCCCTTCGTTGACGTTCTGAACACGATGGAAGATCCCTCGCTGCCGCTTACCGTGATCGAATACGATGAATGGGGCAATCCGGCGCAGCGGCGTTACTACGCGGCCATGCGCGACTACGCACCGTACGAGAACATCCGCTCTCAACACTATCCGGATATGCTCGTCATTGCCGGCTGGAATGATTCCCGCGTTCAATTCTGGGAGCCCGCCAAGTGGGTCGCGCGCCTGCGTGATCGCGCCACCGGCGGCCTGTTCCTACTGAATACCGAGCTGGAGGCCGGCCATGACGGCCCCTCCGGGCGTTACCAGACGCTCCAGGAACTTGCTTACACGCTGTCCTTCGTGCTTTCGCGCCTTGGAATCAGCGAGTGACGCCAAGTCCAATGGATCCGCTGGATTGCTATGCGTCGGTATACCCAGGCATACCTGACCGAATGCGCCCGCAACGGCTCTGCCTAGTGTGCCGCCTTAGAAGAAGATGCGGTGGTCTCCTGCGAGCCTACCTTGCCGGACGCTTCGCGCTCCTTGCCTGTCGCAGCCTTAGGAGCGGTTTCTTGCACCGATTTCGCCGCGCCGCCCAGCTCACTGCCGACCTGTCGCTGCGCTTGGAATAGCTCATCGGCGAACCGCTGCCAGGCGGTAAAGAGCTGCTGCGGCGTTTGCACGGATTCGGCGAAATTGCCGAGGTCTCCGACATCGAACCGCTCCGCACTCTCGAACCAAGCCTGCCAGAGCCCCGAGCGAGTATTGATGCCGGCCTCCATGAGCGCCGCCGACACCCGTGTCATCTCGCTGCGAAGCCCATCGCTCGGACAATTATCCCTAAGCTCGTCCACCCATCGATGCTCAATTTGCAGCGTCTCCTCCACGGCCCGCCGAAATCCCCTGATTTGGCCGTGATAGGTTCCGTCGAGCCAGGGCGGTTTTGGAAACACGCGCGGCGCGCCTTCGAGCCACACGTTCCAGAGCTCGTTGTTCAAACTGGTCAGTTGACTGAATAGATCCGTAGTGGCTGTCGTGGGGCTCATTGCGACCTCCGATAGTCGATTGATCTCCGATAGTCGATTGATGGTTAGAAAAGACCCCATCCGCCAAGGCCCGCAGTTATCCTTGAACCCATCTAGAGCATAGGCGTAGCCGGCGGGGAACGCAAATGCCTGCCTTGAATATTTTATTTGTATTTGGCTCCTCATGGTTACCCCCTTGGTGGCTGTGGTCGCAGTCAGTCGGCGGTGTACTCGACGATCGTCGTGAACCCGACCCAGAAGATTCGCATCATGTCAACCGGCATGGTTTTGGGATCCATATTCGCAATGTGCGGATCCTTCTCATGTCTGATCTCCTTATTCTTGCGCTTTCAGCTTCCCTGCAAGTCGGTAAAGCCGGCGGCCGCTTCCTGTACATCGGCCGGGAAGTCGTCCATTTCTTCCGCCATGTGCTCGTGCGACTTCAGGCGGTCCGCTCGCAGATCACCATCCATGGCGTCCCGAAGCGATCGGTAACCATTCCGAAACCCTCGGCGAAGAACGTCTTCTCAAACGCCATCCGGACGCTGCCGCCCTCGGCCAAGGCGTCGAACAGCCGCCGCGCCTCGGCGACGTCGTCGAGGCCGAGCGTCACGTCCATCCCCTGGGGCTTTGCATAGCGTCCGCAGCCCTCGGCTGCGGCGGGAAATGCATCGGAGCCCATCAGTACCACGTCGCCCGCAATCAGGCGCGTGTGGGCGATCCTGTCTCGGGCTTCGGCAGGAATCTGGTCCGCCATCGGCGTTTCACCGTAAGTCTGGGTCAGCGCAATGTCGCCGCCCAGCAATTGCTGATAGAACTCGAATGCTTGTCGGCATTGGCCGTCGAAACTGAGATAGGGATTCAATTGCATGGTGATCTCCTTCGGTTGGGTGGTATTCGCAAGAACCCTCGTGCCCCAGCGCAGGATTCGAACGGGTGTGAACGGGGTTCTCTGTAATGTAGTCGTTCGTAGCGCAATGGGATCGACACGCCTCAGAAACTCTTTCGATCTGCCGCGCTAAAGCACGACGCGGGGCTTCTCCTTATGGCGGAAGGATACAAATCGGTTAGTTTGTGGGTCATCGTCGGCAACGAAAGGACGGCGCGGTTCTACGAGAGTGCAGGCTTCGTGGTAGAGGCACAGTCCCACAGATCCTTTGAGCTCGGTGGCACCGCGGTGGAGGAACTTCGCTATGTCCGATATCGGCTAACGGGTCGCTGTAGGTAACGCCCAAAGCACTGTCGTGCTTTGGGTTCCCTCCGGCCTCCGGCGCGCAGGAGCTCAGGCATTGGGTGCAGATCTGATTTCACGAAAGAAGGCGCTATGAAAAAGAGAGCACAGAGGCACACGGTTGATCTTTCTGGCTATCCAGACTTAGTGGTTATTTATCTGGGCATGAAAGTCAACGCGCTAACGGGAATCAAGACCCTTTTCGGTTTTGGTCCAAAGATCGGCAGATCCGTCAAGTCCACTCCCGAAGGGTTGCTTGCCCACGAATATTTTCTGTTCTCTTTGCTGCCCCCGCACCTTGGCATTCGTCAATATTGGCGCGACTTTGAATCGCTTGAGGATTGGGCGCGCAGCGAGCCTCATCGCATATGGTGGGCGGAGTTCTTACGCGATACGGGCGGCACTGGCTTCTGGCATGAAACATATTGCAAGGCTGGAGGTATGGAGGCTGTCTATGTCGACATTTTCAAGGATATTGGATTTCGCCACTTCGCCCCAGTGCAGCCGGCTCGTCACAGTATGTTTACAGCGCGCGACAGAGTTCGCAGGGCCGGTCAACCAAAATCATCGGTTGCAATTGAAGAAGATGAGCTCTATTCATGAGCGTTAACGTCCGTGGTCAAGCCATTGACACCCAGCCCAGCCCGGCACGGCACCCGGACGCGTTCGAACAAGACCTCCTGCCAATCAGGCGAGGCGGTTTGGGAGAGTTGCTGGTGCGGGACAGGTCGCTCTCGGCTAGGGCGTACCGCCTCCGGCTTGAGGCCGCGGCGTTGCAGCAGGTCGAAAGCTGCGGCAGTCATCTTTCTTGCTCCGTTCCGACGCGAGTGCCTCGCTCCATCTCGATAGCGGAATAATCGAACAAGTCCTTGCTCAGAGGGCGCCATGCCGCCGCCGACGGGTCCCAGCTACGCGCAGTTGACGGTGACCGCGCCCGGGCCCCGTTTACATGCCCAAGCGCGTGTGAGGCCGGCTACCGCCGCCTCGAGCGCGCGGCCAAAAACCCGGCGCAGACGTTCAAATCGAAGCCTCATTTTCGTCCTCGTTACTGGATTCCTCCAACGGCATGAGCGCCAGAAACGGCGCTACCGCCTCCGAGAAAGCCCATTCGACCTAGTGTCTCGTCACACGTCAAATGTCGGATATAGGCGTTTCAGTTTGATCCGTGCGTCCTCGGCGGTAAATTGCCAGTTCACCTTGGCTTGAAGCTGATCGCGGCGCGCTTGCCAAGCGGAAACCTCCTCGCGTAGTTGCTCAATCGTGTCGATGCGCCGGGCCAAGCACTGGCTGATCATGACGTTGAGCTCGATTTCGGCGACATTAAGCCAGCTGCCGTGCTTGGGCGTATAGACAAACTCAAAGCGATCCCATAGTGCCTTGGCCTGCTCCGGAGGGAATGCCTCGTAGAGCGCGCCCGGGCTGTGGGTGTTCAAGTTGTCCATCACCAGTGTGATGTTCTCGGCATCCGGATAGCGCTCGGCAATGTCGCGGAGGAACTGCGCCCAGTCGACCTTGCACTTGCGCTCGGTGACTTTCGTCATTCGTTTGCCCGCCAGCGGCTCAGTGGCCATGAACACATTGGCCACCCCACAGCGCTCGTACTCGTAGTCGTGCCGAGCGAGCTGACCGGGGCGCGCGGGCAGTGGCGTGCGCGTCTCGCGGATCAACTGTCGCGGTGTCTCGTCCATGCAGACCACAGGCACGGCGACATTGTAGGGCCGGCGGTAGACATCGAGCACCCGCTCCATGGCGGCGACGAACTCGGCGTTGGCCGCCGGCGGAATCACCCAGCCGATCTGCCGCCACGGTTTGATTTCGTTTTTTTTAGCACCCGGCGCACCGTCTCGTAGGAGATACTATCGATGTAGTCAAGCTCGACCACCCGATCAGCAAGCAGCCGCAGCGACCACTGCGAGTAGCCTTTCGGCGGCTCGCTGCAGCTCAGCGCCACCAGCCGTGCCTCGAACTCACCATCGGCCTTGCGCTCATAGCGCCTTTGACTTGGACGCCGACCAAGAGCGGTCTCCAGCCCTTCTTCAACGAAGCGTTTCTTCACCCGGTCGAGCTTACGCAGGCTGATTCCCAGGACATCGGCGATGGCCTTGCCGCGCAAGCATTGCTCGTTCAACTCGCCCTCGTCGCAGCTCAGCAGAATCAGCGCATTGATCACCTTCTGCGACTGATGCGAACCCTTGCGTGTGATCGCCTCAAGCTCCTGCCTCTCGTGTTCCAGCAGCGTCACCTTGTAGCGCTTCACATGGATATCCTCCCGTCAACTACGTGACAGGAGGGAGATTTAACACATTACAAGCGACATATCATGTGTGAGGTGACACTAGGCGTAGGGCGATGACATATTCACGCATCGCCCATAGCTTCCTTCTGCAGCCATTCCAGGAAATATGACACCTTGCGAAGCGAGGCGCTGCCGGGCAGACATAATGCCGTGTATCTGCGCCCCGCCATCTGCACCTCTGGCCGATAAGCCTCCAGCCAGCCGCGTTGGACGAAATCGCTCACCAAGAGAGAGCTCGTAAGCACCAGCGCCTGGGATGCCAAGCCAGCCTGCACAACATAGTGCTCCTGATCGAAACGTAGTGGGCTTGGGAGCATGTCGATGTGAAGGCCCGCTGCACAGAGCCATGCCTCCCAAGATAACTCTTCAAGGCCGCGCTCTTGCCACGCCGTCTCGATCAGCCGGGCGTCTCGCCACCGCTCAATGCGCTGCAGGTAGTCAGGCGTGCCATAGGCCCCGAAGGTGTCGTCTGCCAGCGGGGTCGCGTCGGAACCTGTCAACGACTTTGAGACACCGACGATTACGATTTATTGATCACTCCT
>JAKDMQ010000117.1 GCA_030452265.1 Nitrococcus sp. | reverse complement strand
GCGCCCATGCCCTATCGTTTGCTAACCATGGCTGAGTCTTATGCGTAATCAGGAAGATTTTTGGGATGTGATCGACGAGTTCCTCATCGCCCCGGTCGATCGCAACGAATTCACCGAGCGCGCGGCCATGCTGCTGCGCACTCGGCGGCTCGCGCTGACCCAACGCACACACTTAGCCTATTTGGTCAATCATGACCGTGCCACGGATCTGCCCAATAAAAACCTGTTCATGGATCGGTTGAGCAATGCCGTGCGCGATGCGACGGTTATCGATATGCCATTGTATGTAATCGTGATTCACATACCACTTGCGCGCGTCATGAAATCCTTAGGGCACATTGGACTCGAGCGTGCCGCCATGGCTTGCTCGGTGCGCCTCGAGGCGCTGCTCGCGGAGGATCTCTCGCTCGCAAGGCTTACAACCGAAGAGTGGGGGCTGATTGCGCGCCCAGGCACATGGATGGCCGCGGTGCTCGAGATCTGTCGGCGCATTCAAGGTCTGGCCGAGACGCCGCTCATGGTGCTCGGCGAGCGCATCCGTATCGCGCCGCGCATCGGCATCGGGGTTTATCCGGATGACGCCGCTAATGCGGCGGGCACCCTGGATTGTGCCATCTCGGCCTTGTCCCAGACCGAGACTGAGCAGCCCGTCTTTTATTCACGCAATGTCCAGCATCAAGCGCTGCGGCACATTCGCACCGAGGCACGCTTGCATAAGGCGCTCGATGACGCACAATTCGAGCTCTGGTATCAGCCTCAGGTGCGCCTCAGTGATCGCGAGCCGGTGGGTGTCGAAGCGCTGCTACGCTGGCGCCAGCCCGGCGGCGATCTGACGCTGCCCGAGGATTTCATGGCGGTGGCGCAGGCGAGCGGACTCATCCGTGACATCGATCGCTGGGTGCTCGATAAGGCGTGTGCGGCCATGCGCCGTTGGCGCAGCGAGAACAACGCACCGCGGCGCGTCTCGGTCAACATCTGCGCCGAAGACATCACGGCCGGGGATTTTGTCGAAATCGTGATGCACACCTTGTCGCACCACGAGCTTCCCCCATGTGCTCTGGAGCTCGAGCTGACCGAAACCACGTTACTCGAAATCAGCTCCGCCAACCTGGCAAAGCTCAATACCTTGCGAGATCATGGGGTGAAGGTGGCGATCGACGATTTCGGGACCGGCTATTCCTCCCTGAGCTACCTGCATCGATTGCCGATCACCACTTTGAAAATCGACAAGCGCTTTGTCGACAATGTAACTAACAACCTGACCAATCAAGCCATTACCCGCGCGATCGTCTGGCTGGCAAAGAACTTCAAGTTGGATATCATTGCCGAGGGCATCGAAACGGCAGTGCAGGCCGAGTTTTTGAGCTCCCTGGAGGTGCACACGGGACAAGGATTTTTGTATGGACGGCCAGTGCCCGAGGCGCTGTTTCGGCCTTGATCTTCGCTCAGTCCAAGCCTCCGTGGCAAATCGCTTGTCAGCAACTGCCGTAGGGCGTGTAGTGCGTAGGTTGGGGTAACGAAGGAACCCCAACACCTCCGGTAGCCGCGTTGGGGCAAACGTTGGGGTTCGCAAGCTCACCCCAACCTCTGGGCTGGAAAAACGTCAGGCCGCACCATCACCCCGGCGCAGGCGTATAGCCGTGCTCGGCCAACCAGTCCCGAAGCGCAACACCGGTCCCAAAGGGCCACGGCTGAAGCTCTTCCGGGCGCAGCCGCCGGATCTCCGCAAGCTCGGCGCTTAGCTCGGGCTCACCCTCGATGAGCACATGGTAGACGAGCAGAATCTGGTTGTTTCCCGGGTTTGGATAGGTTCCCACGAACTCCTGGATAGTGCCTTGCAGACTCAGCTCCTCCACCACTTCCCGCAGCACGCCCTGCTCCGCCGTCTCATCCGGCTCCAGAAAGCCCGCGAGCAGACCAAACTTGCCCTCCGGCCACCAGGCATTACGCACTAAGACTATGCGGCCCTCCAGCTCGACGATCGCAGCCACTACCGGCACCGGATTATCCCAGAACACAAAACCGCATTGCGCCGCCGCACAGGCCAAGCGTGAACGCCCACCCAGCTCCTTGGAGATGAGATCGCGGCGGCACCGCGGACAGTATTGGCGGGGGTCGGAGCGCATCGATTGACCTCAAGCACTCGCCTCTTCGCTGATCGCCTTGATGCTCAACCGAATACGGCCCTGCCTATCCACCTCGAGCACCTTGACCCGGACCCGCTGGCCTTCTGCGAGCTCGTCGGATACGCTCTGTACGCGGCGATTCGAAATCTGCGAAATATGCACTAGCCCATCCCGCCCCGGCAGGATATTGACGAAGGCGCCGAAGTCCATCAGCTTGGTCACACGGCCTTCATAGATGCGACCGACCTCGACGTCTGCGGTCAAAAGCTCGATACGCCGGCGCGCTTCCTCGCCCGCCGCCTTGTCCACCGAGGCGATGGTGACGGTTCCGTCATCGACGATGTCGATGGTGGTGCCGGTTTCTTCCGTGAGCTGGCGTATCGTCGCACCACCCTTGCCGATCACGTCGCGAATCTTTTCCGGATCGATCTTCATGGTAAGCAGTCGCGGCGCATAGGCGGACATCTCCGCGCGCGCCTTGGCGATGACCGCGTTCATCTGCGACAGGATATGAAGCCTGCCCTCGCGCGCTTGCTCCAGTGCTACCTCCATGATCTGTCGGGTAATTCCTTTGATCTTGATATCCATTTGCAGGGCTGTCACGCCCTCTTGGGTGCCGGCCACCTTGAAATCCATGTCGCCGAGATGATCCTCATCGCCCAAGATGTCGGTCAGCACCGCGAATTCCTCGGATTCCTTAATGAGCCCCATGGCGATGCCCGCCACCGGCGCCTTGAGGGGTACACCCGCATCCATGAGCGAAAGACTCGTGCCGCAGACCGTTGCCATGGAACTGGAACCGTTCGACTCAGTAATCTCGGAGACCACGCGGATCACATAAGGGCATTCCTCATGGCTTGGCATCACGGCTTGTATACCGCGCTTGGCCAGGCGCCCGTGACCGACCTCGCGCCGCTTGGGCACACCCATGAAGCCCGTCTCGCCGACGCTGTAGGGCGGGAAATTGTAGTGGAGCATGAAGGGTTCTTTGCGCTCGCCCTCGATGGCATCAATGATCTGGGCGTCACGACCGGTACCCAACGTGGTAACCACGATCGCCTGGGTTTCCCCGCGGGTAAAGATGGCCGAGCCATGGGTGCGCGGCAAGGCGGCGACCTCAATGCTGATGGGCCGCACGGTCTTGTTGTCGCGACTGTCAATACGCGGCTCGCCGCGCAGGATACGCCCGCGCACGATCTTCTTTTCAGATCCTTTGAACGCGTTGGCGATCTCGATCTCACTCCAGCCCGCGGTAGTTTCGGCGCCAGCCATTAGCCGGGTCATCACCTCGGCGCGTACGGCACTCACACGATCAAGCCGCTCCTGCTTCTCGGCGATGCGGTAGGCATCGCTGAGCGGCCCCTCGGCAATCTCGCCGAGCGCTTGCACAAGGCGCTCATCCTTCGCCACCGGCTGCCAATCCCAGCGCGGTTTACCGGCCTCCTGCGCCAGCTCGTTAATCGCCTGAATGAGCGTTTGCATCTGCTCGTGGCCGAAGATCACCGCATCCAGCATGGTCTGCTCGGGCAGCCGGTTGGCCTCGGATTCGACCATCAAAACGGCGTCTGCCGTTCCCGCCACGACCAGATCGAGCTCAGAAGTAGCGAGCTCGCTGAACGTCGGGTTGAGAATATACGCTCCGTTACGGTAGCCAACGCGCGCGGCTCCGATGGGCCCATCGAAGGGAATCCCGGAGACTGCCAAGGCAGCGGATGCACCCATCATCGCCGCTATATCGGCGTCCACATCGTTGTTCATCGAAATGACCGTGGCGATGATCTGAACGTCGTTCCTGAACCCATCTGGAAACAAGGGGCGGATAGGTCGGTCGATGAGCCGTGAAACCAGCGTCTCTTTCTCCGAGGGCCGTCCCTCGCGTTTGAAGAAACCACCCGGGATCTTGCCGGCCGCGTAGGTTCGCTCCTGATAATTGACGGTCAGCGGCAGGAAATCGCGTGTCTCGCCCTGGGCTTTCTTGCCTACAACGGTAACCAGGACAATGGTCTCGGACATGTTGACCATCACCGCGCCGCTCGCCTGGCGCGCGATGCGCCCGGTTTCGAGCGTTACTGTATGGTCGCCGTACTGAAAAGTCTTCTTGACGGGAATCACAATCCTTTACACCCTCGAAATGTATGTATGCCTTGCCTACTTGCGTAGCCTGAGACGTTCGATAACACGCTGATAACGCTCCCGCTGCTTGCCCCTGAGATAGTCCAAAAGCTTGCGGCGATGATTGACCAGCTTGAGCAGCCCGCGCCGGGAATGGTGATCCTGCTTGTGCACGCTGAAGTGTTCGGTCAGATGCTGTATGCGGGCCGTAAGCAGCGCGATCTGCACCTCCGGGGATCCGGTATCGCTCTGCGTGCGGCGGAAATCGTTGACGATTCCCAGTTTCTGCTCGGCGCTAAGAGACATCGATAGCTCCTGAATAGATCCACTGCTACAAGATAAACGGAGCATTGTAGCTACGGTCCCATAACCTCACAAGCCAGGGCCCGTTGACGTCCGCCCACGACGCCCTCGGCGATAGCCCGCCCAGGGCCGGATCTCAATGCTGGCTCACGAGCCGCTTGGGTGCGACACGGCCATCCTGGAGAATGCTCCCCATTCCCAAAAAGCGCTCCCTGTCGCCATAGAGCCGAACCCAACCCTCGGAAGGCGCCTTGGGTATCCACACCGGTTGGCCTTGGCGAACGTAGAATGCCGCCTCCCGCGGCAGGTGCAGAGCCGGCCAATGCGCCAACGCCGATTCTATCGGCAACAATAACGCATCGAGGGCCTCGCAGCCCTGCCCCGCCGCGGTGGCTATCCCCTCCCAGGTGTGCATCGGCGGCGTCTCGTCGTAGGGGCCAAGCCCGATACGCCGCAACGCCGATACATGGGCACCCGGCCCAAGAGCTTCGCCGATATCGGCCACCAACGTGCGCACATAGGTGCCCTTCGAGCAGAAGACCTCGAGATCAGCCTCGGCATCGCGCAGAGCGAGCAGCCGCAATCGCTCGATCCGGATCACACGCGCTTTGCGCTCCACCTCGATGCCTTGCCGTGCCAGTGCGTACAGACGCTGTCCCCGGTGCTTGAGCGCCGAGAACATCGGCGGTACCTGCTCGATCTCACCGATATAACGCGCGAGCACAGCCTGCAAGGCGGCACCATCGAGGCTGTCGATGCGCTGTTCAGCTAGCCGGCTGCCATCGGCATCACCCGTGTCCGTCACGACACCAAAGCGCGCGGTGATGACATAGCGCTTGTTGGCGCCGAGCAGAAAATCGCAGACCTTGGTCGCCTCACCGAAGCAAACGGGTAACAGCCCGGTGGCCAAAGGGTCTAGACTGCCCGTGTGACCCGCCTTTTGCGCACGGTAAGCGTGTTTGACCCGTTGCAGCGCCGCATTGGATGTTATCCCTTGCGGTTTGTCGAGCAGCAGGATGCCATTTAAGCGGCGTCCCTTACGGGCCATAGTTCCTCGCTTCGCTTTGCCTGCCTAATCGTATTACGACCCTAATCCCGGTGCCGTGCTTGGTCCTCTGCCACAGCCTCGTCGATCAAATGGCAAACCCGATCGCTGCGCTCGAAGCGCTCATCATAATGAAACCGCAGTACCGGCACCGAGCGCAGCGCCAAACTCCGCCCCAGCAGGCCACGCAAGTAGCGCGCCGCGTGGTTGAGCGCACTCACCGTTTGCTGCGACTCCTCCCGCCGAGCTCCAAGACGAGTCACCGCTACATCCGCATAGGCCAAATCACGACTGAGCCGTACCTCGCTAATGGTGACCAGGGAAACCCGGGGGTCGCTGAGCTCTTTGGCTATGAGCTGCGCCAGCTCGCGCTGGATCTGTTCACTTACCCGCCGTTTCCTGGAAAATTCCCGCGGCATGCCGCACCTCGCCTCTCCCGCGGCCTGGCACCGCACCAAGGCTCCAGCGCCGCATGCCTAAGCCGTCCTCGGCTTAGAGCTCGCGCTTGACCTCGAATCGGTGATAGCACTCGATCTGATCGCCCACCCTGACGTCATTGTAGTTCTTTACACCGATACCGCACTCGGTGCCGGCACGAACCTCGTTGACATCATCCTTGAACCGGCGCAGCGACTCCAGCTCGCCTTCGTAGATCACCACATTGTCGCGCAGCACACGGATCGGGTTGTGCCGGCGCACTGTCCCGTCGACGACCAGGCAGCCGGCAACTGCGCCGAGCCGTGAGGACCGGAATACTTCTTTAACGCCCGCCAGGCCGATGATTTCCTCGCGCGTCTCTGGCTCCAGCATCCCGCTGATCGCATTGCGTAATTGCTCGATGGCGTCGTAGATGACGCTGTAGTAGTGCAGCTCGACTTCATTGTCCTGTGCGAGCTTGCGTGCCTGAGCATCGGCACGAACATTGAAGCCGATCAGTAGCGCCTCAGAAGCGAGGGTCAGGTTGACATCGGATTCGTTGATCGCACCGACACTACTGGTAATCGCCCTAACGCGAACTTCGTCCGTGGACAATCCCACCAGCGCTTGTTGGAGTGCTTCCACGCTGCCCTGGACATCACCCTTGATCACCAAATTGACGCTCTTGATATCCCCCTTACCCATCTGGGCGAAGAGCTCGTCCATCTTGGCCGCCTTCTGCTGCTGCAGCCGCTTATCACGCGACTTCATCTTGCGGTATCCCGCCACCTCGCGGGCCTTTTTCTCATCATTGAGAACAACCACTTCGTCGCCGACTTCCGCCAGTCCCGAGAGCCCGAGGACCACGACCGGTATTGACGGACCGGCTTCCTGCACGCGAGTACCACCCTCGTCGAGCAACGCGCGAACGCGTCCAAACGCGGTCCCGGAGAGAACGACATCACCGCTATGCAGCACCCCGTGGCGCACCAGCACCGTGGCTACGGGCCCGCGCCCTTTGTCCAGGCTGGATTCGATCACCACGCCGGCGGCCGGACAATCCCGCACCGCCGTCAGCTCGAGGAGCTCCGCCTGCAGCAGAATTGCCTCCAACAACGCATCAACAGCCTGCCCGCTCTTGGCCGAGACATTGACGAACTGAGTATCGCCGCCCCACTCCTCTGGAATGACCCCATGCTGCGTAAGCTCCTGCCTGACCCGCTCCGGATCTACACCGATCTTGTCCACCTTGTTGACGGCGACGATGATCGGCACGCCAGCGGCACGGGCATGCTTGATCGCCTCTTCGGTCTGCGGCATGACACCATCGTCGGCGGCTACCACCAATACGACCACGTCCGTGATCTGCGCGCCGCGCGCCCGCATAGCGGTGAAGGCTTCATGACCCGGTGTATCCAAAAACGTGAGCATCCCGTGATCGGTCTGCACGTGATAGGCACCGATATGCTGCGTAATACCTCCGGCCTCGTAAGTCGCCACCTTGGTTCTGCGGATATAGTCGAGCAACGAGGTCTTGCCGTGGTCCACATGCCCCATGATGGTCACCACGGGCGCGCGCGCGGCGCGCTCGCCTTGCGGCTCAACTGTTGCGGCCAGAGCCTCATCTTCGAGGGCACTTTCCTTGACGATTCTGGGCCGATGCCCCATCTCTTCGACTAGTAACACCGCCGTGCTCTGGTCGATGGCCTGGTTAATAGTCGCCATGATTCCCTGCTTCATCATCTCCTTGATGAGATCGGCCGCCTTGACGCTCATGCGCTGCGCCAACTCACCAACGGTGATCGCTTCAGGAATGACAACCTCCCGCACGACAGGGGCCGTCGGTTTCTCAAAGACCTGCTGAATCTGTTCGCTCGCCGAACCCTTGCGCACTCGCCTGGCGCCACGCGCCATCGCGGGCTTAACTTCCACACGCAATCGCTTCTTGCCCTTGCCTTTGCCGCGCGCCGCCTTGCGTGCGGCACGCTCCTCCGCCTCGCGCTCACGCCGTGCCTCGGCCTCCAAGCGCTTGCGCTCGCGCTCTTCCTCCTCCTCCTTGCCTTTCTTGGGGCGTGCGGCTTCGGCTTCTTGCGCCTGCGCTACCTCATCGCTCGGGTGCAGCGTCTGCTTGGCCGGAGCGAGCGCTGATCCCTCCTGCGCCGCCACGGCCTCGTGCGCGAGACCCTCTCGCTCGGCGTGCTCCGCTTGCTGCTGGGCTGCCTCCTCTTCCTGCCGGCGACGCTCCTCGCCCTCGCGCGCCTGCGCCTGCCGCAGCTCATCATGCAGTGCGTCCTCGAGCACGCGCGCCTCGCGCTCATGCTCTTCAGCCTGAACGACACTGCGCTTTACGTAGGTCCGGCGCTTGCGTACCTCCACGGTTACGGTGCGCGAATGGCGCGGTCCACGGCCGCTGCCCCCGGCGGAGGGCAGCGTAATTTGGCTATGACTCTTGCGCTTGAGTGTAATCTGGCGGGGTCCAGGGCCGTCGTCCTGCTCCTTCTGGGCTCCGCGCAGATGGCCCAGCAGGAGCGTCTTGTCCGCGTCTGACATAGGCGAATCGGGCTCTATGTCCTGCAGACCGGCGTCACTGAGCTGAATCAGGAGGCGATCGACAGGGATGCCGATCACGTCCGCAAATTGCCTTACCGTCGTACGCGCCATAAACTCATAACCTCCGGGCCCCTGGCTATCACGCCTCGTGCGCTAGGTCGAGACACTGTATACGCCCTCAGGCGAGGACCGCACATGACGTACACAATTTTTGACTGGAACGGCTTCAGATCAATTCGCCCAGTTCCGCGAACCACGGTTCGCGCGCTTTCATGATCAAAGCGGCGGCGCGTTGCTCGTCCATGCCTTCGACCTCCATGAGCTCATCCACGGACTGATCCGCGAGGTCCTCTACTGTAATCACACCGCGTGCGGCAAGCCGCCCGGCGAGCACCTCATCCATTCCGTCCAATTGCAGGAGCTCTGGCGAGGGCTCTACGGACCGACTTGACTCGGCCTGCGCAAGCTCGCGCGCGAGCAGCGCATCACGGGCGCGGTTGCGCAGGGTTTCCACCATCTCCTCATCGAATTCCTCGATCTCGACAAACTCAGCGGCGGGCACATAGGCGACTTCCTCCACACTGGAGAAGCCCTCGCTCACGAGTATCTCGGCGACCTCCTCGTCCACGTCAAGACTTTCGACAAATAGCTCGACCAGCTCGTCCTCTTCGGCCTCGCTCTTCGCTCGAGCATCTTCCGAGGTCATTACATTGAGCTCCCATCCGCTCAGCTCGCTCGCCAACCGCACGTTCTGGCCTCCGCGGCCGATCGCCTGCGAGAGCTGCTCCTGGGCAACCGCAATATCCATACTATGGCGGTCCTCATCGACGATGATCGATTCCACCTCGGCCGGTGCCATGGCCTTGACTACGTACTGAGCGGGATTCTGATCCCAGAGAATGATGTCGATGCGCTCACCGGCCAACTCATTGGAAACCGCCTGCACCCGCGAGCCACGCATCCCCACGCAAGCACCGACTGGATCGATTCGAGCGTCTAGCGCGCGCACGGCAATCTTCGCACGTTGGCCCGGATCCCGGGCTGCTCCCATGAGCTGCAGCAAGTCTTGGCCAACCTCCGGCACCTCGAGCTTGAACAGCTCGATCAGAAACTCCGGTGCCGTGCGGCTGACGACAAGCTGTGGGCCCCTGGCCTCGGCACATACCTCTCGCAGCCAACCGCGCAATCGGTCACCGGGGCGCACCGCCTCCCGCGGAATCATTTCCTCGCGCGCAATGTAAGCCTCCGCGTTACCGCCCAGGTCCAGGTAGACGTTGCCGCGCTCGACCCGCTTGACGATGCCCGTCATGAGCTCCCCTTGACGATCCTTATATAGCGCGATCACCTTAGCCCTTTCGGCTTCGCGCACTTTCTGCACGATCACCTGTTTTGCCGTCTGGGCGGCAATGCGACCGAATTCGACGGATTCCATGGGCTGCTCGATGTATTGGCCCACATCGATGACCGGATCTTGCGCGCGAGCCTCGGCAAGCGCTATTTCCCGCTCCGTTGACTGCACCGGCTCCGCATCATCCACCACCAGCCAACGCCTGAAGGTTTCGTACTCGCCCGTAGCACGATTCACCGCCACGCGCGCATCGATATCGCCTGGATGGCGCTTGCGCGTCGCCGAGGCGAGCGCCGCCTCGATTGCCTCAAAGATGACTTCCTTGTTGACCCCTTTCTCGTTAGAGATGGCATCAACGACCAACAGGATCTCTTTGCTCATGTCCGAGTCTCCAGCCTCTCAGGCACATCACGCTTCCAGCTCCAAGTTGGCTCTATCCACCCGGTCTAACGGCACGCTGATCTCGATTCCATTCTCAACGACAATGACACAGTCGGCGCGCAGACCACGCAGGATCCCATGGATCCTGCGGCGTCCATCCAGAGTGCCCTGAATACGGAGGTGAACGAGCTCTCCGGCAAAGCGATCGTAGTCTGACGCTTTGAATATCGGGCGTCTTAGTCCAGGCGAGGACACCTCGAGGGTGTAGCGCCCGCTAAATGGATCCTCCACATCGAGAACCGCGCTGATCTGATTGCTGACCAGCGCACAATCTTCGACACCGACGCTGTCTGCCTTGTCGATGTAAATTCGCAGCAGCGCGTTGCGCTTACTGGGATGATACTCGATACCAACGAGCTCATAGCCCATGGCCACGACCACTGGCTCCAATACCATCACCAATGTCTCGACCGCGGTCATCAAGTCCGATTATCCAAAACAAAAAATGGGCCCTAGGCCCATGCACTGCATTCCACACCCGCGGCGGAGCGTCGATTACAAAAAAAGGCCGCAAGCGGCCCCTTTTTTGATGCCTGGTAGCGGGGGC
>JAKDMQ010000346.1 GCA_030452265.1 Nitrococcus sp. | reverse complement strand
GAGATCGATGTCCATGACCCATTCCTCCCCCTCGCGCAGCGCTGCCTCCGCCGCCTGCAAGGCGAGCGTGCCACCGCGCGCGTTGCCGGCCATCTTCTCCTCGAGCGAGACACCCTGCATCGCCGTGATGCCGATCAGGGTCATCACCAGCAAAAAGAGCAGGCTGACGACCAGCACCGCGCCGCTTTGGGTTTGTCGTTGCCGCATAGAGTGGCCTCCTCTCCTGCCCGGTCGTTTGAAGCGCGCCGTTGTACCCATCATCAATTGAACATCGTGCTGCGCAGCGAGCGGTTGCGCGCCGTCGCGGTGAAAGTGAATACGTTGCGCAGATAGCGCCCGTTGGCCGGATCCACGGTCTCATCCAGCAGATCGTAAGTTGCGCTATCCGGCTGCGTAGTCGACGGCGCCACCGAGCTCACCAGCAGGGCGACGCGCGCGCTGATCACATTGGTGAAATCGGTAACGTTGTCGGCATTGACGTAGTTATCGACCGAGCCGTCGGCGTCGATATCCACGCCGTAGAGCACCTGCATGTTCTCGACACCGGCGACTAGTTCAACCTCCTCTGTCTGGTCTGCCTCCGTCATGTCGAGGCGCTGTACGTAGAAGCCATAGATGGGATCGCCGGCTTCGTTTGTGCGCGTGGTGTCGGCGACGTAATAGGTAATGGATTCGAACGCCATTACCGTCGCGTCCGGGCCATAAGTTTTTGATAGCTTGTTGGGATCATTAAAGTTGCTGCCGTGGGTGATATCGACCATGCTGCTATTGTTGTTAGAAACCGTGGTTGCGCGAAAAATGTCCGCATCGGCGCAATCGGTGATGATGAGGATATCGCCTTGCTCGAAGCCGGTCGGGTTGCCGTCGATGTGAACTTGGGCGTTGTTAGACGTTGTATTGCCGGTCAGGTGCGCCCCGGTCGCGGAGGCCTTGCGGATGGTCAGGCTGTCGCTGCCGGCGACGGCCCGATGGTTAACCACCAGGTTGTCCCCCGAGTTGTCCGTCGACGCCAAGTTGTTCTCGCCCGTGAGGATGGTCGCGGGGCCATAGAGAGCCAGATCGGCCGGCGGATCCTTGACGATCACGTGCAAGTTGATCTTGTCGAGCGTCATGCAGCCCTGATAGCCCGCCATGCGGATGTCGCCTGCGAGGATGTTGGCGGCGAACCGCCCCGTCTCTTGCAGTCGCGCCAGGCCCTCGTTCATGCGATAGGAGGCCTTGGCGCTTATGAAGACCTGCAACACCGCGCCGAGCAGCAGCAGGCTCAAGGTGAGCGCCACCATTATCTCGACCAGCGAGAAGCCGCTTGTATATTTGGGGAAGGATTGCCGCGCCATGGTTCTCAAAACTCCGTTTGGAACTGAAACTGGGTTGAGTCGGTGACTGCGGTGCCGCTGCGATCGTCTGCCCGATCGGCGCGCGAGTCGTCCCACTGAATGCTGATGTTCACGATGTCGTTGTTCTCGTTCACGGTTGCCACCGCCGCCGGCAGTAGCGCCAGCACATTGGCGCCCCAAGCGTTGAGATCTTGGGCCGCTTGAGTGGGGGTGCCCTTTACCGAGGGCAGATCGGTGACATCATCGATCGTGATGTCGTAGCCGTCTGACTGCGCCTGCGCCCGATTGGCGCGCATGCGATCGAGGATATCGTAGGCCATGAGGGTGGCCTGTGAGCGCAGGTAGGCGCTGTGATTGCTGCGCAGGCTCGTGAGCTGCAGGCCGGCGATGCCGAGCAGGCCGACTGAGAGCACCAGTAAGGCAATCAGAACCTCGACCAAGGTGAAGCCGCCGCTACGCCCACTGGCGGTGAATGGCCGAGCGATTTGGGTTGGAGTCGTAGTCGTAGTCATCGGTGCTCCTCAGGGGCAGCTCGCGTTCTGTATGGTGACTTGGCCGCTGGGTGTCACTGCGATAAGCCGTCGCATTTCCACTTGGCACTCGGCGGGAACAGCGTCCAGGGTGAATTGCGTAGTATCCAAAGCCGCGCCTGAGGCCGCATAGCGAATGAAATCCGTCCCGGCCGTCAAGGTCGAACCGCTGGAGAGCCCACTGCCGACCCGCAGCAGACTGTCCGTGCCCGCATCCAGGGCGCCGTCTAGATCGACATCGCTGAACACGATCCAGCCATTCGCCCAGGCCGTTTTACTACCGGCGCAGCTGCTCTGATCGCCGCTCTGGCAGATCGTGACCACCGCCGCGCGCTTGACGGCCTCGCTGCGGGCGTAGGTCAGCGCTCTTAGCACGGCGTTCGCCTGTGCGGCCGCGCGATTGCTTTGCACGAAGCTGCGATAAGAAGGCACGGCTACGGCGAGCAGGATTGCCACCACCGTCAGGGTAAGCATGAGCTCGACCAGCGTGAATCCGGTTGAATGTTTCATAGGCCCCTTATAAAGGCTGGGAATCGGTCAGACACGGGGTATGTGACGAGCTGCGCACTGAGCCCGATGAACGGTAAAGTAACCAGGCGGGCGGTTCTGTGATCGAGGTCAAGCGGCCGTGCGGAAAGGGCTTTCGCAAGGCTGGATTGTGCCTAAATTGCTTGTTTCATATACTGGCGCTTCTCCGCATAGGCCGGGATAGCTCAGTCGGTAGAGCAATCGCCTCGTAAGCGATAGGTCCTCGGTTCGAGTCCGAGTCCCGGCATCACC
>JAKDMQ010000116.1 GCA_030452265.1 Nitrococcus sp. | reverse complement strand
GTCGGCGGCAAGGATGCCGCCGTCGAGCCTACAGGGAGGTATTAACGGCGTGTCCCCCCAGAGCGCACCGCCGCGGGCGCCCGCGTGGCGTCGCGGGTGAATGTCAACAGGCGCTGCTAACCGGCGAGGATTTGACGCAAGCGCTCGAACGCCATGCGCCAGAGTTCCGCCATGTGCTCCGGCAAGGCCGGCAGCAGGATGACGAGCACGACCACGAAGCCGGCGAGCAGGGTAATGGGCAGTCCGACCGAGAAAACGTTCATCTGCGGCGCGGCACGAGTCATCACGCCAATTATCAGGTTCACGATCAGCAGCACGGCAATGGCAGGTAGCGCCAGCAGAACGGCACCCGCGAACATCTGCCCTGCCCAGGCCACCAGCGCGTAGAAGCCTTGACTGCCGAGTCCAGTCGTCGCGATCGGCAACGTACGAAAGCTCTCCGCCAGCAGCTCTATCAGCATCAGGTGTCCACCCACGGCCAGAAACAACAACATGACGGCGATGAGCAGAAACTGACTGATCACCGGGCTCGCGACACCCGTCTGCGGGCTGATTATGGTGGCAAAGCCAAGACCCATGGTGATCGAGAGCGTTTCCCCGGCAAGCGCCACCGCCTGAAAAGCCATCGCCACCAGCAGCCCGATCGCCGCGCCAATCAATACCTGCTGCCCCGCAACCAAAAGCACGGCCGCCGACAGCGGGTCGAGCCTCGGCACGCTGCCCACGGCCGGCAGCACCGCCACCGTAAGCCCCACGCTGAACAGCACTCGCACCCGAACGGGTATGAGGATGTTGGAGAACATCGGGGCGGTCAGCATCAGGGCACCGACGCGGATAAAAGGCCAAAGAAATTGACCAACCCAGGCAGTAAGCTCGGCCGAGGTGATTGTCATAGCGGGGCACGCCCGATCGGCGAGCTAGCCGATAAAGCCCGGAATGTTCCGGAACAGCGTCTGGGTGAAGTCCAACAACACCTGCAGCATCCAGGGCGCGGCAATGAGCAGGGTCAGCACCATGACGGCGAGCTTGGGCACGAAGCTCATGGTCTGCTCGTTGATCTGGGTGGCGGCCTGGAACATACCGATGACCAAGCCGGCGGCGAGCGCCGAGAGCAGAATCGGCGCGGCGATCAGCACCGCCACCGTAAGCGCTTCCTTGCCGAGCTCGATGGCGAGATCCGGTGACATCGCGACTTGCCTCCTGTAAACGGCTACGCTTAGCCGGGGTAAAAGCTGCCTGCCAAGGTTCCCATAATCAGAGCCCAGCCATCGACCAGCACGAACAACATGATCTTGAACGGCAGCGAAATGAGCATGGGCGAGAGCATGAGCATGCCCATCGACATCAGGGTGCTGGCCACGACCAAGTCAATGATCAAAAAGGGCAGGAAAACGATGAAACCGATTTGAAATGCCGTCTCGAGCTCGCTGGTCATGAAGGCCGGCACCAGAATGGAGAAAGGCACGTCCTGTGGACTCTCAACCGGCGGCGCATCCGCGACGTTGAGGAAAAGGCCGATGTCCTTCTCGCGGGTCTGCGCCAGCATGAACGCGCGCAACGGCCCGGCAGCGGCTCGAAGTGCCTGCACGGCACCCACCTGCTCCTCGAGATAGGGCTGCAACGCCACTTGATTGATCCGGGTCAATACCGGTGACATCACGTACACCGTGAGAAACAGCGCCAGACCGATGAGAATCTGGTTCGAGGGCGTATTAGTGGTGCCGATGGCCTGGCGCAGAATGGCAAGCACGATGATGATACGCGTGAACGCGGTCATCATCAGCAGCGCCGCCGGCAGCAAAGTCAGCACCGTCATCACGGCGAGAATCTGCAGGCTCACACTCCAGGTCTCGCCCTGGCCTGCCGACTGGATCGTGATCGCCTCGATGCCGGCACCCTGGGCAATCGCCGTCACCGGCAGCCCTAGCATCAATAATAGAACCACGACTCGCGGGCATCGCATCAGCGCTTTCCATGATCGTCCATCATCGCGCGCAGCCGTTGGGCAAACGATACGCCCTGGCCGTCTTCACCCGCCGGACCCTGCTGATAGGCCTCGATGGGCTCATCGAGTACATGCAAAGTCTGTACCCGACCCGAAGCCACTCCGAGCAGAAGCTGGGTTTTGCCCACTTGTACCAGCACGATCCGCTCCCGGCTGCCAACCGCGAGGCCACTTAGAATACGCAGCTCGCCATTCGCTCCGCGATTGAATCGAGCCACTCGTCGCAGCACCCAGGCGAGCCCGATGATCGCCGCTAGCACCACTGCCAGGGCGAGGGTCAGGCGCAGCAGCGCGCTCACGTCGACACCAGCGCCATCGGCCTCGGCGGCCGCCCGCGCGGCGACTGCCGGGAAATTGACAAGTGCCGTGCCAACAATCGGTCGGATGCGCCGTAATCTCATGGCTGCGCACCTTTACTTGAGCTTGCGGACACGCTCACCCAGGCTCACCACATCGGTTAGGCGAAGGCCGAAGCGCTCGTTGACTACCACCACCTCGCCGTGAGCGATGAGCGTGCCATTGACCATCACGTCCAGCGGTTCACCGGCCAGGCGGTCCAGCTCGACCACGGAGCCTTGATTGAGCTGCAGCAGGTTGCGAATGTTGATCTGGGTGCGACCCAGCTCCATGGACAGTGTGACCGGTATATCCATGATAACGTCGAGGTTGACGTCCTCGTTGTCGGCCGCGGGGCTCGGCTCCGAGGTCAGCTCATCGAGCGCTGCAGGCGTCGCCTTCGCGTCCGCCTCATCACTGCTCCCGCTCTGTTCGGCCAGCGCGTCCGCCCAGTCCACTTCAGCGACCTGCTGCTGCTGCTTCTTCTGCTGTTTACTCATGGGTCCTTCCTCAGACGGATCAGGGATTGATGCTGCGGGGCCCGGATCAGCTCCGTGATCTTGACGGCCACATTCCCGCCGCTCTGCCCGAGCCGCCCGCGCAGCAAGGGAACCTCCTCGGCGCACAATGAGACGGTCTCGGGCATCTCGATGGGGATGATGTCTCCGGCCTTGAGCTGCATGAGATCCTGCAAGCTGATCGATGCTTCGGTCAGCCGGCAGGAGAGCCCGACCGACGCGGTTTTCATCTCCTCGCGCAGCGAGCGTACCCAGCGCTGATCGACATCGTTGCGATCGCTCTGCACGCCGGCGTTCAAGACGTCCCGGATGGGCTCGATCATGGTGTAGGGCAGCGTGATGTGGAAGGCCCCGCCGCCGCCATTGAGCTCAATCTGAAAGCGGGAGGTAACGACGACCTCAGAGGGCGAAACGATGTTCGCGAACTGCGGGTTGACCTCCATGTTGAGAAACTCGAACTCCACTGGCAATACGGGTTTCCAGGCGCTTTGCAAATTGTCGAATGCCTGATCGAGAACGAGGCGAATCACCCGCATCTCCGTGGGCGTGAACTCGCGACCCTCAATTTTGGTGAAATAGCGGCCGTCACCGCCGAAGAAGTTGTCGACGAGGATGAACACCAGCTTGGGGTCCAACATGCACAGCGCCGTCCCCCGCAGTGGGTGTATCTTCACCAGATTGAGGCTGGTGGGCACGTACAGCGTATGCACATACTCCGAGAACTTCAGCAGCTCCACGCCCTCGATGCTCACGTCCGCCGCCTTGCGCAGCATATTGAACAGCCCGCTTCGGAAGAGCCGCGCAAAACGCTCGTTGACCATCTCGAGCGTGGGCATCCGCCCGCGCACGATGCGATCCTGGAACTGAAAGTCGAAGGCGCTGACGCCTCCTTTGGCAAAATCGGGCTCCGCCGTGCCGACCTCGCCATCGTCGACGCCATGCAAAAGCGCATCGATCTCGTCTTGGCTGAGAACGTCCTGATTGGCCATGGCTATTGCATTACGAACGAAGTGAAGTACAGCGCCTCGAAATGGCCGGGCGCGCCGACCCGATCGAGAACGCTATTCGCCGCGGCCAGGGCCTTTTGCCGCAGAAGCTCCTTGCCCTCGCGGCTACTGAGCTGCTCGAAACTCTGACCGCTTAGGCTCATGAGGAGGCTGTTGCGGATCATGGGCAAATTACGTTTGGCGGCGTCGATGACCGGCTGCTTCCGAGCCATCAGTTGCAGGCCGGCCTGCAGGTAGCCGACGCGTCCCTGGCGCTCAAAGTTGACCACGAGAGGGGGGGACAGCGGCAGATAGAGGGGCTTGCGGGTCTCCCGCGGCGGATCTTCGCCCGCGGGCGCATTCGCTGCAGTGACCGTTGGCGCATGATCGCCACCGATGTAGCCAGTGTAATAGAGCGCCACCACGGTAGCGGCGCCGGTAGCCAGCACCACAACTAGAGTCATGCACACGATCATCCATGCAGACAGGGATATTTGACGCTTCTCGGAATTGCCAGCAGCCATCCGCCGAGCTCCTCTGACTTCTTTTATTGGAAGAATTGCATCCATCGGGACGACAGACCATGCGCCATTACCGAATTTCGGCGCGGCATTTACCCGAATCAGTCCTAGGCATAGTGATCCACCAACGAGCGGCCACGGCCTATTTGCCCCTCGCCCTGTACGCGCGCGCTCGTCTCAGGTACTCCGCTAGCCTCGCGCGCAATGAACTGCTCGGGCGCAGTGCCGGAAGACCGATCATCGCCGCGCCTTTGATCCTGGGAGACATTGACATCCACCGCGCTGAAGCCGGCATCGGCCAATAGGCCGCGCAGGCGCGGCGCGTCGGCGGCGAGCGCCTCGCGCGTAATGGCGTGATGTGCATTGAGGGCGATGCTTATCCGCTCATCCTGCAGCGAGACCGAGATATCGAGGGGGCCAAGCCCCGGCGGATTGAGCTGCAACCGGGCGTGATGAACCTCGTTTTGGACCATCCACAACAGCCGATCACCGACCGCCTGCCCAAACCCCGCCTGGCCAACCGGTGTCGCCAACTGCAGCGACACAATACCGGCGCGGTTTTCATTCGCCGCCGCTAAGGCGGGGGCACCCGCCGAGGCCGCGCTCTGCAGGAGGCCCTGGAACGCTGCCGGCGCGACCGAGCCGGCATTGGCATCTTGCGCCAGTGCCTCACCAACCTGGCCGCCCGCGCGCAAGGCGGCGAGCAGCCTAGCTAGCGCGGCACCACCGCCTGCGCCGGAGCGGCCCAGCTCGCCAGAGGTCGCAATCAGCCGGCCGAGCAGCGCCGCCGCATCCTTCCCCAATTCACCACTTGGCACAGGCACGGCGGAGCCCATGACGATCGGTTGTTCCAGCAGTTGGCTGAGTAGCGACAGCAGGCCATCGCGCGCGATGCCCGGATCGTCGGTGCTATGCTCCTCCAGCCAATTCGCCAGTGCCTGCCGGTCGATGCGACCACCCGTCTTCTGCTCGATCTGGGCGGCCAACTCCGTCACGAACCCCTCAGCGGCCCGTGTGCCGCCGTCAGCCGCGGCAGTACGCTCGACGGCATCGTGACTAGCCGGTTTCAGACTATTGCAAGGCGTCATCTCGGGTACCTCATCCGTGGCGCCCTCCACGCCCGGTCCGGCGCTGGGCAAACTCGTCATGCAGGCGCTGATCGCGGGCGGCATCGGTGCGCTGCTCCTCGTGGCGATAACGTGTCAGTAGCTGCTCCAATGCCCGCGCGTTACCCCATTGCTCTAACCAGGTCAGCCGTAGTCCCTCCACCTCGCCTTCCAAGCGCGCGAGACTCTGCTGTTGCTGGCCAATGGCCCCGTCGATGCGTGCCAGGAAGGCGTTGTAGTCGCGCAGGCGGTAAGCGTCGATGCCCCGTCCAGCCGCGACCGCGAGCTTCTGCTCGTAGTCCCTGCGAAATCCGCGCAGCTGCGCCATGCGCTCGTGCTCCTGGTCCAATACTTCGCGCCGCGCCGCATAGACTCGAGCGAGCTCCGTCGCGCGCTCGCTGGCGAGGCGATGTACCGGCTCCATACGCTTGGACCGCTTCATCGGTCAACTTCCATGACATCCTGGCCCGTCTCGCTGAGCAGGCCCAGCAGCTCCCCGACGCTCTCATCGAAGCCCACGGCCTGGTCGACGTCCTGGCGCAAAAAGCCGGTGAGCTGCCCCTGGTAGGCAATGGCCTCGTCCACCTGGGCGTCGCTGCCCGCCCGGTAGGCACCGACATTGATCAGATCCTGATTCTGCCGATACAAGGAATAGAGACGTTTGAAGCGCCGGGCAGCCTCGAGCTGATCCGCCCCGATGATGTTCAGCATGGCGCGGCTGGCCGAGGCCTCGATATCGATGGCCGGATAGTGGCTCGCATCAGCAAGCCCACGGCTTAGCACGACATGACCGTCCAATATCGCGCGCGCCGCATCGGCAACCGGGTCATTCTGATCATCGCCTTCGGTCAGCACAGTGTAAAAAGCGGTAATCGAGCCGCCGCCGTCGGGGCCATTGCCGGCCCGCTCCACCAACTGGGGCAGCTTGGCGAAGACCGAAGGCGGATAGCCCTTGGTGGTTGGCGGCTCGCCGATGGCGAGCCCGATCTCGCGCTGGGCCTGGGCATAGCGCGTCAGGGAATCCATGAGCAACAGCACCTGACGGCCCTGATCGCGAAAATACTCCGCGATGCTGGAAGTCAACATCGCGCCATGCAGGCGCATCAGGGGGGATGTGTCCGCCGGCGCGGCGATCACAACCGCCCGCGCGAGCCCCTCGCGACCCAAAATGTGGTCGATGAACTCCTTGACCTCGCGGCCGCGCTCACCGATCAGCCCCACCACTACGACATCGGCCTCGGTGTAGCGGGTCATCATGCCGAGCAGCACGCTCTTGCCTACGCCGCTACCGGCGAACAATCCCATGCGCTGACCGCGGCCGACTGTCAACAGTGCGTTGATAGCGCGGATACCGACATCCAACGGTCGCTCTATCGGCGCCCTGGATAGCGGGTTGATCGGTCGACCAACGAGTCCCACCGCCGCATCGGTCGCAGGCATCCCCTTACCGTCGAGCGGCCGGCCGGCGCCGTCGAGCACCCGACCCAGCAAAGCCGTGCCGACGTGAGCCGCGCAGCCCTTGGCCCGCGGTATGACCCGGGCATTAGGCGTCAACCCGTGCAGCGACCCGGTTGGCATCAGATAGAGCCTATCGCCGGCAAACCCCACCACCTCGACCTCCACCTGGGCACCGGCGCTGCCGATAACCGTACAGCGCGACCCCACGGGGGCTTGGCAGCCTTCGGCCTCGAGCGTGAGACCCACCATGCGCTGCAGATGCCCCTCAACGATAAGCGGCGGCCGATGTACCCGCTTGCGGTAATCGCCGAACCGCTCCAGCCAGCGCACACGGCGCTCAGCGCTCAGGCTCATGCGATCCCGCGTCGAGCTCATGGCGCCGTGAGTCACCGAGCATCTCGGCCACCAGCGCGGCCAACCGGTGCTCGAGCGTGGCGTCTACGCGCGAACAGGCCGTATTGATAACGCATCCCCCCCGGGTTATGCCGGGGTCGTCCTCCAGTTGCCAAGTCATCTCGCCCTCGCCCAGCACCTCGCGGATGAAGGCCGCATCGTCCGGATGCACCTGAACCCTGATCTCGCGTGCCGATAGCGGCAGCAAGGCGATCGCCTCGCGGATGATGCCCACGACTTCCCCCGGCTGGATCTGCAGCTCGCGGCGGATGATCTGCCGCGCCACGCACAAGGTCAGATCCACCAGCTCATGCTCGACAGAGTCGTCCAGCTCGGTGGCGGGCTGCGCCAAGCAATCGAGTAACGCGCGCATACGCCGGACCAACTCGCTGGCTTCGGCCTGCCCCTGCCCAAGCCCTTCGCTGCGCCCCTCGGAAAAACCCGCCGCGTGACCTTCCCGACGCCCCTGGGCGAAGGCTTCCGCGTAGGCCTCGCGCTGGATCTGCTCGAGCGCCTCGATGCTGACGCCGGCTGCATTGGACCGAGCTTGCCGTGGCGCGGTAGCGGTGGGATCGGATACATCCGGCAAGCTCCAGGCGTTCGCCTGCCCGCCGGTGGCGGTCTCGCCCGCAATGATGCTGGTCGTCATGAGATAAATGCCTCACCCGCCGCGCCGAGCGAGATCTGACCCGCATCGGCAAGGCGTTTGGCGGTGGTTAAGATCACTTTCTGCGCCGCCTCGACGTCGCTCAGACGTACCGCACCCTTCACATCCAGGTCATCACGCAGCAATTCGGCGGCTCGTTTGGACATGTTGTTCAAGACCTTGTCCTTGACACGTTGGTCCGCACCCTTGAGGGCGAGCACGAGGGTCTGGTTGTCAATCTCTCGCAGCAGCATCTGCGCACCGCGGTTGTCGATTTCGGCAAGATCGGCAAAGACCAACATCCTCTCCTGAATGGACTCACTTAGATCCGCGTCAATCCCTTGGATCTCCTCTATGATGGCGGTCTCGCTGGTGGAATCGAGCTGATTGAGGATATTGGCCGCGGCCTGAGCCCCACCGATTGTGGATGAGTTGATGCGCTCTTTACCCGAGAACTGACGCTCCATGATCTCGTCGAGCTCCTTGATCGCGGCCGGCTGAATACCCTCTAACGTGGCCACCCGCATGACGATATCGTGGCGCATCCGCTCCGGCAGCCCCTGCAGCACCTGCCCGGCATGATCCGGATCGAGATATGAGAGCACGATGGCGATGATCTGCGGGTGCTCGAGGCGAATCATCTCCGCCACTGTCTTGGAGTCAAGCCATTTGAGCTGCTCCAGGCCGCGAGCGTTGCCGCCCATCAGAACCCGGTCGATGATGCCACTGGCTTTATCCTCTCCCAGTGCCTTGACCAAGACCGTACGGATGTAGTCCGTATTACCGATCCCAAGCGCGGTCTGCTCCTCAACCGTGGTCACGAACTCACCAAGCACCCCGACGGCCTGCTCGCGCGTCACGTTCTGCAGTGTCGACATGGCCACACCGAGCTGCTGCACCTCACGTGGGCCGAGATGCTGCATTATCTTGGCCGCTTGATCCTCTCCAAGGCTCATCAGGAAGATCGCCGCCCGCTCGGCGCCTTTCAATGCGGTTTTACTTTTCTCACTCATGTTCCTGCGCCAGCCAACGCTTCATCACATTGGCGGCCACCGCCGGCTCCTTGCCTGCCACATCACGGGCGATACGTAGGCGATCGTCATAGTCGCTAGGCGCATTAAGCTGCCGGTGCTCACCTGGCCCGGGCAGCGCATAACCAGGCTCACCGCCGTCCAAGGCTTGCGCTTGCGCCTCCGGCATGAGCTCGGGCCGGGCCGAGCGGTCGCGACCGAGCAGGCCATGAACCAGCGGCCGCACCACCGCCAGGATCAGTACCACTCCCAGTATCGATGCCAGCAACAGCTTGACTGCGTCCGATACCCAGGGCTGCTGCCACAGGGGTACATCCACCGGCTGCACTTCCTTAGGAGGCTGAAACGGCGAGCTGATGATTTTGATCGTATCGCCGCGCTCCGGATCGAAACCTACGGCCTGCTTCACGAGCCCCGCGATCTCGGCCAGCTCGGCCTCGGTCCGCGGTTGGGTCTTATCCTCCGTCGCCGCCGCGGGGTGGTCGAGCAGCACGGCTACGGAGAGCCGCGTAATCGCCCCCCGCGGCGTACGCACATGACGTATGGTCTTGCTCACCTCGTAATTGCGGGTGCGGCTGACGTGGCTATCTACCAGCCGCGGGGGCTGCGCCTCGGCGCCGGCTTTCTCCGCTTGCGGCGGTTGCAACGTGCCGGTGCCTGGCGGCTGGTTGGTCAAGGCGCCCGGAACACCCACGGCCGCCTTCGAGCGCTCGGTGCGCTCCTTCGTGCTGCGCTCGCTGCGCACCACGCTTTGACCGGGTTGATAGAGCTCTTCGGTCCGCTCCTGGACCGAGAAATTGATGCGCGCATTGACTTTTGCCTTGACATGGCCCGCGCCGACGATCGGTTCCAGCAAATCCTCGATCCGCCGCACGTAGGTGCTTTCGATTCGATGCCTGAATGCGAGCTGCTCTATGGTCGCGCCAAGGCCGTCTGCATTATCGTCCACATGGCTTAGCAGGCGACCGTGCTGATCCACGACCGTCACGTTAGTCGCCGCCATCCCCGGTACAGCGCTCGCCACCAGATGAGTGATCGCGGCGACCTGGCCCGCTGTCAGAACGCGCCCGGCGTACAGCCCTATACTGACGGCGGCCGTGGGGGTCTTGCGCTCGCGCACGAACACCGAGCGTTCTGGAATCGCCAAATGCACGCGTGCCCGCTCGACCGGAGCCAGAAAGGCGATGGTGCGGGCAAGCTCAGTCTCCAGTGCGCGCCTGAAGCGGGCGGTCTCCATAAATTGACTAACGCCAAAACCCTGATCCTTGCGCAAGCTCTCGAAACCGACGCCGCCCGTATGCGGCAATCCCCGACCGGCGAGCTTCAGGCGCGTCTCGGAGAGCCGCTGCGCCGGCACCAGAATGGCGCCCGAGCTCGCGTCCAAACGATGGGGGATGCCGGCCTTTTGCAAGGCATCGATGACCTCACTCGCATCTTGCGGCGGAAGATTGGCATAGAGCGAGCGGTAGGCGGGCTCCTGAGCCCACATAAACAGCGCCAGCCCGGCCGCGATGGCAAGAGCGAGCCCGATGAGAAGGCCGACCTGGCGCAGCGCGTGCTCGCCAAGATAATCGCTCAGCAGAATACCGAGCCGGCCCCGGTCGTCGCCTTTTTGACGCTGCAGCCCGCCGTCTTTCGTGCTAGGTGCCAGCACCTGATTCGCCGCCATGGCGCGCTATCCTGCCCTATTCCGTGGGATTGCCCGAGGGCTCAAATCTGCATCCGGGAAACTTCGCGGTACGCCGCCATGAGATGGTTACGAACCTCCTTGAGCGCCGCGAATGCGAGGCGGGATTTCTGGCTCGCGATCACGACCTCGGTGAGCGGTACGCTGGCGCCGCGCAAAAAGGCATCGGTTTTCCGCCCCGCGCTCTGCTGCAGGCCGTTTACCGTCCCGATAGCCGATTGCAGCATCCCGGCGA
>JAKDMQ010000345.1 GCA_030452265.1 Nitrococcus sp. | reverse complement strand
CAAGCTGCACTTCCCCGGCCTGCACCCGGAGGCGGCGCGCTGGCTGGTCACTGAGCGCGACATCGGCGCCATCGGGTTAGACACACCGAGCATTGACTACGGCCAGTCAGAACGTTTCGAGAGCCATCAAATTCTGTTCAAAGGCAACGTTGCGGCGCTCGAGAACGTCGCCAACCTCGACAAGCTACCCGCCACCGGTGCCACGGCCATTGCGCTGCCGATGAAGATTGAGGGCGGCAGCGGCGCTCCGCTGCGCATCGTCGCGTTTGTGCCCGCGCCGTAGGAGATCGGCCGCTCGGGCGCGTTATCGCCGCGGCCATCGTTCAAGCCACTCGTTAGCGTACCCAACGACAGCGCTCCATCAGGTAGCAAAGACAATCCTGGCGGATGATCTGTTCGTCCAAGGTCAGCATCGAGGGCATAATGGGCTTTTTCAGCGCCAAGCGCCCGGCCATGTTCTCGAAGTACACGTCGGTTACATCATCGCCTTGTTCGCTGGTCGCGAGGAGCCTTACGGGCTCATGGGGCGGTATGGAGCCCAGTGAGGTTCCGGCGGGCAGCTCGCGAAAATTGAGGTAATCCAAGTCGGCGTTGAGGAGGATGTCGGCCACGGGATTGCTGAAGCTGAAGCTCACGCCAGTCGGTACCTTGACGACCGCCACCGTTTGAAACACGTCGATGTCGTGCTCCGGCACCGGATGAGTCGGAATTTCGGACAAGTTCAAGCAAGCGTCAAGGTAATCGATGGCGCGCTGCACGCCGCGCGCCTGACCCACCTTGCCACACTCCAAAGTCGTCGCCGGACAGAGCTCGGCGAACGCCATGGACTGTACCCCGAGCGGGCGGACGAAATAAACGACCGTGCGGCTGAAAAGACTCGCTAAGTGCAGAAACCGATGGTCGAGCCGGTTTACGCAGCCATAAAGTGGATTGACGCCGGTGTTGTTGTGGATATCGACGCTTGCGAAGACGCCGCGCGCGGCCATGTTCTCCACTACCTCACGTACCATGGCCGCCTCAGCCGAGTCCGGCGTATTGGTACCCGGCCAGATACGATTGTAGTCGGGCTGCCCAGGCAAATACCGCACGCCATAACGGGCCGCGCTCACATTGCCAATGAAGATCGACAAGGCGCGCGGTAGCTGCCGATAGCGACGCAGCACCGCCTGCACGGCGCGAAGCCCCGTGTCCTCATTACCGTGCAGCATGATCGAGGCAAACAGTGGCTGCTCACGCCGCCCGGGCAGATGCACCAGCGATGGGCCCGGCAGGATTCTGTGCAGATCGCTCGCCGGCGCTTCCAGCAGCCCGGCGGGTATTTGGTCGAAAACGCTCAGCATGTCCCGGCTACAAACTCCACGTGTGAACAGGCGCGCCGCTGCGTTGATGCTCAATGTAGGCCGCCGTAAGGCTTTGCATATCGCCGCCGAAGCGCTTGGCGAGCTCGCGCTGCCAACTTGCGCCGTTTTGGCCCTGCTCAACTCTCTGGCTGACGATCCCAAGGTAATGGTCGCATTCAACCGGCTTTATGCCTACTGCCAACAGTCCATGGCGCGCGAGTGGCAGCAACTCCTTTAACAACAGCGCGCGCACGGTAAGCTTCTCACCGTCCAGCCAGACCACCTGGGCATCGAGACCGAAGCGCGCCGCTTGATAGAAATTATCCTTGGCCTGCGCAAACACGAGCCGCGCCTCCAGGCGGGCGTCCTCGGCGCACAAGCCCTCGACGAGACCAAAGAACAAGGCGGCATCGGCAATTGCATCAACGATGGTGGGACTGGCGGCCAACACACGGTGCTCGATGCGCACATGCGGGGTGCCGTCGCCATCGAAACCGATCAGGGGGCGGTTCCAGCGCCAGATGGTGCCATTATGCAGGCATAAATGCTCGAGCCGCTCCGGTTCGCTGTCGAGCACCATCGGCAACAACACCGGGAAATGTTGCAGATTTTCCGTGAAACAGTCGACCAGGGAATCGACGGCGTAGCCGGAACCGAAGCTCACGCGCCTGAGCGGACCCCGCGCGGCCTCGTTAAATCCACCTACCTCAACGGCCTGCTCGAACAGTGGAATGCGCGTCTCGCTCCACAGATCGGAGCCGAACAGAAATGGCGAATTGGCGCCCACCGCCACCATTGGCGCTGAGGCGGCGATGGCGGCGTTGTAGAGCCGGTGCGCGCGCTCGAACGGGGCTTGCAGATGGATCTGAAACGAAGTCGCGGCGGATTCCAGCATCACGTTGTGATGCTCGCCCTTGAGACGCTCGTTGCCTACGATGTCCAGTCTCAACGGCCGCCCGCCGCGTGCGCGCAACACCTGCTGATTAAGCGCTTGATAACGCTTGAGCCCCGACATGTTGTCGAGGCTAAGATGCTCCGCGCGCAAGGTGGGCAGGATTCCAATGGTCAGGGGGCGAGCGCCCAATGTCTCGGCGACTTCGATAGCGCGCGCCCAAGTGTGGTTGAGCGCCGCTTCCAGGCGGCTTAGCGCGCGGTCGATGAGCGGCTCCGGCTCGGTGTTCAACTCGAAGTTGAACCGCGCCAATTCCGGCATGGCCAGGGGGTCCGCCATGGCTTCGATCAACGCTTCGTTAACCGGCGCGGGTTGTAAGTCCCGATCCACCAGCCATGCCTCTAACTCACACCCCGCAACCA
>JAKDMQ010000115.1 GCA_030452265.1 Nitrococcus sp. | reverse complement strand
TCGACGCTAAAATTTTTATCGATCCAATCGATCAGTGGCTTTGCATACAATATTTTAAGAAGGACTCGATCGAACACAAAATCAAATTCACTGTGCCATGCTCTCCATGGATTGGAGACATCCGCTTCGCCGCGAAATATCCTGTTCAAGTATATTTTGATAAGCAACTCTTCTTCCGCGTCAAGGGAAATGAATTGACTTTTTTCTTTTGGCGGCAGTTGACGAATCTGATCGCAGGAAGTAGCAAAAAAAGAAAACGGCTCGTCATAGTACCGCACCCCTTCATTTTGGCTCAGCAATTGCATCAGATGAGTGCTGCCACCCCTCCTCTGAGCGAATAAACATATTGGCTTCTTCCCTTTTGCACCATCGTAGCAGGTCATCGACCAAAATAGTTTTTTTAATATCAGCTTCGCCGTCGGATTCATAAACGAAACCTCCTTGTATACCAAGTCAGCAGCTGCTTACGTTCTTTTGAGCAGGATGACGAGGGCTGAGTAGTTGTTATTCGGGTGAACGCTCGCTCGAGGCCTCCGCCGCCGCAGCCAAAGTATCGGCCAGAGCAGTACGCCAGTGCGGCGCGGTCAAAGCCAGATCGCGCCAAGTCGCGGTCTTGTCGAGCACACTGAAAGCCGGCCGCAACGCGGGGGTCGGATACGCGCTGCTCGGCACCGGGAGCACAACTATAGCGCGCTGCAGCAAGCCCACCGCCAGCGCCGTTTGCTGAATCGCCACCGCAAAATCGTACCAGCTCGCCACCCCGGCATCCGTCCAGTGATGCATTCCGGTCAGCCTCATCTCTATGGCTCGCCAGACGGCCTTGGCAAGACCCGCTACGGCCGTGGGCGTACCGATCTGATCATCCACCACGTTGATCTCCTCGCGCGTGCGCATGAGCCGCAGCATGCTGTGCACGAAATTGCCCTCCGCCCCCCCATAGAGCCAGGCGGTGCGCAGGATGAGCGCATCCGGCTTGACGGCCTGCACCGCCCGCTCCCCGGCGAGCTTGCTATCCCCGTATACGTTCAGCGGATTGGGCGTGCTCTGGGTCGTGTAGGGGCGACCCTGCGCACCGTCAAAGACGAAATCGGTGGAGAAGTGAACCAGAGGGCACCCGAGATCGCATGCTGCCTGCGCCATCTGCGCCGGACCCATAGCGTTGACCGCATAAGCAACGTCGCGCTCGGTTTCGGCCTTATCCACGGCGGTGTAGGCGGCGGCGTTGACGATAACGTCCGGCTCCATGGCAAGCACGCGCCGCACGCTCTCCCCTCGCGTCACGTCAATCTCGTCATGGCCGCACGGGAGAAGTTGCGCAGCATCGGGTGCCTGCCGCATCAGCGCCTGACCGAGCTGCCCCCTGGCACCTGTGATGAGCACCTTCATGGAAACAGCTCCGCCTCGCGCAAAGCCGTCCCGGCGCGATCTTTTTCGGAGAGCAAAGGCGCGGCGTGGGTCGCAATGGGCCATGTTATGCCAAGCTCGGGGTCATCCCAGAGGATAGTGCGCTCGTGCTGCGGCGCCCAAAAATCCGTGCACTTGTAGACGAACTCGGCATGATCCGCGCTCACGTAAAAGCCATGAGCAAAGCCGGGCGGTATCCACAGCATGTGCTTGTTCTCGGCGGAGAGATCGACCCCCACCCACCGGCCAAAGCTCGGCGAGCCGCGGCGCAGATCGACCGCGACGTCGAATACGCCGCCCGAGGTCACGCGCACGAGCTTGCCCTGGGGCTGGCGAATCTGGTAGTGCAAGCCGCGCAGGATGCCTTGCAGGGAGCGGCTGTGATTATCCTGCACGAAATGCGCGTTGAGCCCCGCCTCTTGGAATTTGCGCTCATGCCAGGTCTCCATGAAGTAGCCTCGCTCATCCCCCGCGACGCGGGGCTTTATGAGAATGACATCCGGAATGCGCGTTGGTATGAATTGCAAATCGATCTCCGCTCAAAATACGGGTTCACTCAGGATGCGCAGCAGATACTGGCCATAATCGGTTTTTGCCAATGGCTCGGCCAGCCTGTGCACTTGGTCGGCATCGATGTAGCCCATACGGTAGGCCGTCTCCTCCGGCGAGGCGACCTGCAGACCCTGGCGTGTTTCGATGGTTTCGATAAAGGCGCTGGCGCGGGCGAGCGACTCATGCGTGCCGGTGTCAAGCCAGGCGAACCCCCGCCCCATCACCACTACTGAAAGCCGCCCCTGCTCGAGATAGGCCCGGTTGACATCGGTGATCTCGAGCTCCCCACGCGCCGAGGGGCGCACGCCCTTGGCGATCTCGACCACCGCGGCATCGTAGAAGTACAAGCCCGTGACCGCGTAGCGCGAACGGGGCCTCGCCGGCTTTTCCTCGAGGCTCACGGCGCGAGCCTCGGCATCGAGCTCGACCACGCCGTAGCGCTGCGGATCGTTGACGGGATAGGCAAAGATAGTGGCGCCATCCTGCTGGCGGGCGGCTTTCTTGACCAGCTCCCGCAGCTCGTGTCCCTGGAAGATATTATCACCCAAAACGAGCGCGCAGGGCTGCCCGTCGATGAACCGCTCACCGATCAAAAACGCTTGCGCGAGCCCCTGCGGGCGTGGCTGTACCTGGTAGCTGATGCTCACCCCCCACTGCGCGCCATCGCCCAAGAGCTTCTCGAACAAGGGAGTGTGCTCGGGTGTGGATATGAGCAGGAGCTCGCGGATGCCCGCCAGCATGAGCGTGGTAAGCGGGTAATAGATCATCGGCTTGTCGTAGATCGGCAGGAGCTGCTTGGAAATGGCATTGGTGATCGGATACAAACGGGTACCGGCACCGCCGGCCAGAATGATCCCCTTGCGTTGCGCCCGTGCGGCCATGATCACCCACCCCGTCCAAGCAGAGGCGCCATCTCACCATTGGCCTTTTGCAAGCCAAGGCGCGCGCCATCGTACTTCGCCGCGAGCCGGCTGCACCAATCCGGGCGCTCGAGATACCAGCGCACGGTTTTCTCAAGCCCCGAGTCGAAGCTCTCCGCCGGCGACCAACCGAGCTCGCGGCGCACCTTGCCGGCGTCGATGGCGTAGCGAAAATCGTGGCCAGGCCGGTCGGGCACGAATTCGATGAGGCGCGTGTAGGGTTGCGAGTGCGGTTTGAGGCGATCGAGCTGCGCGCATAGCGCTTCCACCACCTGCAGGTTGGTGCGCTCGGCGTTGCCGCCGATGTTGTAGCTCTCACCCACGCGGCCGCGGGTCAATACGCAAACCAGGGCCCGGGCATGATCTTCGACGAAGAGCCAATCCCGCACATTGCGCCCGTCGCCGTAGACGGGCAGCGAGCGAGCGCCAAGCGCACGCGTGATCTGCAGCGCGATGAGCTTCTCCGGAAACTGATACGGCCCGTAGTTGTTGCTGCAATTGCTGAGCACGATGGGCAGGCCATAGGTATGATGCCAGGCGCGGACCAGGTGATCGGCCGCGGCTTTGCTCGCCGCATAGGGCGAATTGGGCCGATAGGGGCTCGCTTCCGTGAACGAGCCGCTCTCACCCAGCGTGCCAAAGACCTCATCGGTGGATATGTGATGGAAGCGAAAGCGCTCTTGCTTGTCCGGCGGGAGCTGCGCCCAGTAAGCGCGTGCGACTTCGAGCAGGCAGTACGTCCCATGGATATTGGTGCGCATAAACTCGGCCGGCCCATCGATGGAGCGATCCACATGCGATTCCGCTGCCAAGTGCATGACCGCATCCGGCTTTTCTCTGGAGAAGAGCGAGCGCAGTGCGGGCGCATCGCAGATATCGGTACGATAGAAGCGGTAGCGCGGGTCTCGAGCCACCGCGGCCACCGTGCTCGGATCGCCCGCATAGGTCAGTGCATCCACGTTGATCACGCAATGCTTGGTTTCTCCAATCAGATGACGCACCAGCGCCGAGCCGATGAACCCCGCGCCGCCGGTGACGAGGATCTTCATGCGAACACCTCCCTGTAAAGCCGCTGCCATCAATTCCCGTAGTTACCGTAGGGCGCATTAGGCCGAGCAGGCTGTAATGCGCCGAATGTTTTCCACGGATTTCGCACGCATTTTCGCAATTGCGTATTTGCAATCAGCAAATTGAAGTCTCGTAGGGTGGATAAGCGCAGCGCCTCCACCTGCGCCCGGCCCATCGCTCTGCCCCTTCACTGAGCCCCCCCCCGGCGCGAGACGGTGCGCCACGCCCATTCCACCTCTAAGATGTAGACGAGAAAAAGCAACGCAAAACCATAAAAAAGAAACGCTTCACTGTAGCCCGCCCACCACAATGCAAGGCCCACGGTTGTCAATATGGCCTGGCACAGCCAGATCCCAGCCACCACCCAACGCTCCGGAATCCCTAGCCCCAGCAGGCAATGATGCACATGCAAGCGATCTGCCAACAGCGGATTTACGCCATGCACGAGCCTGCGACCGACCACCCGGCCGATTTCCAGCAATGGCATGCCGCCGATCCATACCGCGACGATCGGCGGCAGATTGGGCCCCGGTCGCTGGCTCAGGAAAACGGCGACGAAAGCGAGCGTAAACCCCAGAAACAGCGCACCGGCATCGCCAAGAAATGCCAATGGAGAATCAAACTTGCGCGGACGATAATTGAATAGCAAAAAGCCGCCGAGGGCGCCTGCAAGCAACAACAACGCGCTATGGGCGCCGTTCGCGCCGATCGCCGCGGCCGCGAAGCTAAAACCCAACGCGGAAACCAACGACGTACCACCGGCCAGCCCATTCGCGCCGTCGAACATGTTGACGGCGTTGGTCACGCCAAGCACCGCAAACGCGGTGAACGCGACACCAAAAACGTGGGTATGAATGGCACCCGCGCCAAACAGATTGCCCAGATCCTTCAGCACCAGCGGCCCATAGTAAATGAGCCCCAGCGTGCAAGCGGTTTGCAGGAGAAATTTCCCTTTCGGATCCAGGTCGTAGCGGTCATCCAGCGCCCCGATGGCAACGAGCACGCCGGCCGCCAGTAGGTAAACCGGCATCCAGCTTGGCCACTGGATATGCAATATGGCCCAGCCGCCCGTGACCGCGACAAATAACGCCGTGCCTCCGACTAACGGAACCTCACCGCTGTGGCGCTTGCGCCCACCAGGGCGGTCCACTAGCCCCCAATGGACGGCGACGGGTCGCATCAACGATACACAAAATATGCTGACCCCAAACCCCAAGACAACACAAACCAGCTCGCTATCCATGCAATCCCCCTGGCGCCTGCGCGAAAGTCTGTCATCGCCCCTGCTGGCGCCGAGTCCAAATTGTAGTAGTAGAAGGGCCACACCGGTCGATCGAAGACCAGCGATGCCTTGCTGCGCAAAGCCCTATCCATCGCCGCCCTGGTGCCAGCGCGGGGAATACACACGAGTCCGGCTCCGGTCGAGCTCGGCCAACCTGATGGTGCCGAACTGCTCGAAATCGCTCGCACATCGCTCCCGATTGCTACATGACCAATGCCCGGGATAGGTTCTGTAAGAACTTGTTTTTACATCTGGCAGTCGGAGCCTGACTCGGCCTACCAGGGCATCGCATCCATTCTCATAGCCCCCTCCTACTCGACACTCGCGAAGGGAACATCTTAACTTTAGACGGAGCGGGTATTACTACTTTAGACTAGGAAACGGCGAGTGCGCCACACTTTTGGATGATATTCTCAAAGCATACTAAAGAATTTTCACACTAAAGTACTATCATACTAACGTACTACGTGCACTACGGCGATAAGCCTCGCGTGCGGAGATTCAAGGCTCCCGCACACCGCTAGCAGTTGGGGGATGTCTGCCATCGTGCTACCCACGGACGCGTGTCCTTCACATGCGGCGCAGCCCCGGGGTAGCGCTCGCCTCATCACGCGCCGGGTTCTTCAGCGCCTCCGCCGGCAAACTCGCGCGGATCGGCGTAAGGGAGCCGCAGCGCATAGGCGCTGTAGTCGCAGTTGCTGCTAGGCTTCTGGGTAGAGCCTGGGAAACAGCGTCTCCAGCATGTCGATCGGGAAGCGCAGGGAAACCGGGCCCTTCGGCGTGGCCGACGCAAGTAAACCTGCAGCGGCTACATCATTGAGAATCCGTCGCGCCGTTCGCTCTGGAAGCCCTGTTATGCGCGCGGCTTCGCCACGTTCGAATTGCCCGCGGATCAGCGCCTCCTGCAACAGTTTTGCGGCTTGCGGCTTTAGCCTTTCGCTGCGCTCCACACAGGTGCGAAGGCGGCGCGCCAGAGTATCGAGATCGAACAGGTTGGACATGAAAGTTACTTGATCCAGGCAAATTTCGAGGAACCAAAGGGTGAATTCCGTCAGCGCGCGCTGCGAGAGGTTTCCCCGGCCATCAAAGTCTCCTTGGCGGGGCGTGTCGGCGTAATCCATCATGCGCTTGTATTCGGTGCGGCTTTCGAGACCGCGCGCCAGTCCGCGGGAGACAGACCAGAGACCGTAAGCCCCAATGCCCGCCTTCAGCGCCATGGCATGGCTCATCAATCGGCTGACGCGTCCATTGCCGTCAGGAAACGGATGGATATAGCTCAACCGATGATGAGCGGCCGCGATCGCCATGATCTTCGCGGCCTTGCCCATTTCGGCGAAGCGGTATCTGCGCTCGAAATGGCGCATGAAATCGTCGATGCGATCACTCGATGGCGGGAAGTGCCGGCCAACGGCCACGTCTTGCTCAGGACGGCTGCGCCACGCGCCCGGCACCATCGTAAGCTCGGCGTGGGCCCCGCGAACGCAGAGCAATTCCTCGGGCGCGTCGCGGTAGAATTCGCCGTGAAGCCAGCGTATGAAATCCGGCGAGGCCGGTTCCGGCAGGGCGTTGGCCGCCGCCATCCGGTCGATCTCCGCTTGGACTCGCACATGGGCGGCGGCCTCGAGTTGGAGATTGCGGCGGCTCTCATCCTGAGCAAGCTGGCCGGCAAGAGCACGTTCGATGTCCCGAGGCCGCGTGTCGTGCCCCTCGATGAGATTAGTGTAGTAAGTGTTCATGATTCGCACCAAGCCGGCGAGGTTGGCGGCTGTCATGGGATGCAAGGCAGTGCCCAGCACGGCGCCGGCCGCCGCCAATTCGGCGGCGAGGTCGGCGAGCGGCTCAGGGGCACTCTCCAGCCTGGCCGGTTCTATTCTGGTTGCGGATTCAAACATCGATCGGCCGATTATAACGTTCTATGAGTACCTGATTTAACACGTTTAATAAGTTACTTATACGAATATTGGCCGATACCGTGGCCGATCTTGTCTTTAAATCGCACCGCAACACAGCGAATCCCCACTGCCCTCGATAACACCCACAAGGCCGCTGGCATCACTTCCCGTAGGGCGCATTAGGCCGAACAGGCCGTAATGCGCCGAATGTCTGGGATCGCCGAGTTGTACTCGGCAATCAGGAGAAGCCGACTGCGAGTCGGCAATCCCATGGGGGTACTAACTTTGGACTAAGCGAGTATTACTCCTTTAGACTAGGAAGCGGCTAGCGCGTCGCACTTTTGGATGATATCCTCTGAGCATACTAAAAGATTTTCATACGAAAGGATTAGCACACAAAAGGACTATGTGCACTGCCGCGATAAGCCTCGCATGCGGAGAAAGGCTCCCGCACACCGCTAGCACTTGGGGGATGTCTGCCATCGTGCTATCCACGGACGCGTGTGCTTCACATGCGCCGCAACCCCGCGGCAGTCGTCGTCTAACGACGGGACAACCGCAGCTCGCTGCAACTGACACTCCATTCCGCGCTCTGGCGCGACAGCATCCCAGGGCGATTCACTGGCAGCGCAGCCCGTGCACAGTGCGAGTGATCGTGCGGGCGCGATTCGTTCACGAGAAAACGCAGCGACTGCGAGCCCCATGAGCGAAGAGCCGCCCATTCAAGCGAGCACCGCCATGGTTCCGGCCCCGCCGGCGATGCTCTCTGCCGACGGCCCCGCCTGGGCTGGCGCGAGCCCGGCCGCTGAGGAGCCGGGGCTGCTGGACTACCTTCGCGTGCCGCTGCGACATTGGGCCCTGATCATGGGTGTAATCGCCTGCGCCCTCCTGACAGGTCTGCTCTACGGTTGGCTGCGTACGCCCATCTACCAAGGCAAGCTGCTGCTTCAGGTGCAGGCGAAACCACCGGCGTACGTACCCGCGCTCCAGGGGCTGGACTCGCCCCCCGACCCGAAAATGTTCTATACGACTCAGCTCGACATCATCCGCAGCCGCGCGGTCGCCGAGGCCGTGGCGGTGCGGCTGACGCCGGAGCAGCGGCAACGGCTGCTCGCGCCTTCCGAGCTCACCAAGCACGCCGAAGCCTTGTTCGGTGGTTTCTGGAGCCAGGTGGGTGGCTGGATCGGCCTGAGCGAGATTTCTGATGCGGCGGCTATCGGCGAGGGCAGCGAAGACGCGCCGCCGACCGAGGATCCGGAGCAGCTCCGGCGGGCCTTGGTCAAGCTCATCAAACACAATCTGACAGTTCTGCGCCGCGAGGACAGTCAGCTCGTGGAGATCTACTATCTCGCCCCGACACCGGAGCTGGCCGCCCACGTCGCCAACCTTGTCGGCTTGGCCTACAAGGCCACCCAAGAGAGCCAGCAGGTGGCAATCGCCGAGCAGGTGCATGAATGGCTGATCGGCCAGCTCGATCAGCTACGCGGGAATCTCGCGGCCTCCGAGCGCGCCTTGCAGCGATTCAAGGAGGGGCAGGGGCTGCTTGCCTCGGAGAACCTGGAGGCACTAAAAAGCACGCGCCTGTCCAGCATCACCGAGGCGCTGCTGAGCGCTCGAGCGACACGGCTGCGCACCGAGCTGCAATATCTCCAGGTCCAGGACGCCAAGCGCAAGGGCACACTCAAGGCGGTGATAGACGACCCCGCCGTCCAGCAGCTCAAGATGGAGCAGCGCAGACTCAGCGCCGAGCTGGAAAAGCTGCGCACCCGCTACGGGGGGAAAAGGCTGGAGGTTCAAGCGTTGCAAGCCAAGCTCGACGCGGTAACCGTCCAGCTAACAGCGGAGATCGGCCGGGCCGTCCAGTCGATCCGCAAGCAATACCAGCGCGCCAAGCAGGAAGTGCAGCGCCTGGCCCAGGCCGAGGAAAATCTCAACGAGGGGCTGCGCAATCGTACTGACGAGGAGTTGATCCTAGGCAAACTCGAGCGCGAGGTTAGCACGAATCGCGAGCTCTATGAGGCGTTCCAGAGCCGCATCAAGGAGATCACTCTGGCCGGAAGCATGGGCGCGATCGGCATCCGCATCCTCGCCCGCGCGCTGCCGCCCGAGGCGCCATTCAAGCCCAATTTCACCCGCATCCTGGGCATCGCCGGCCTGTTCAGCCTGTTTGGCGCCGTCGGCCTGGCCTTTCTGGTCGAGAACCTGCGGCGCACCTTCCTCACGCCGCAGTCCGTAGAGCAGCGCCTACACCTGCGCGGCCTGGGCGTGGTACCCCGCGTGGCCCGGCGGCGCTCCGCGGCGCTGTCCCGCCCGGCAGTGCTGGAGCCCGGCGCGGAGCTCACCGAAGCCTTGGGCAGTATCCGCACCCGCCTGCAAATGAGCGGTAAAAGGGGTGGACCGCAGCTCCTGCTCGTCACCTCCGCATTGCAGGGTGAGGGCAAGAGCATGCTGAGCAGCAACCTAGCCAGCAGCTATAGCCAGCTCGGTCTCACCCTATTGATAGATGCCGATCTGCGCCGCGCTAGCCGGTTCGACAACTGCAAGAGCCCGGGTCTGACGGACTTCGCGCTCAGTCAGGCGCAGCTAGTCGACTGCGCCTCCCGGAGCTACCTCTCTCCAAATCTATTCATCATGAGCAAGGGCAAGGCACCGGTGGATCCGTTGGAGTTCTTCGCCTCCCGCGAGGTCGAGCTGGCCTTCGCTGAGCTGCGAAAGTACTTCAACAAGATCATCGTCGATACCGCGCCGGTGCTGCGGGTAAGCGATGTGGAAATGATGGGCCGCTACAGCGATGGCGCCGTCTTCGCCGTCCAAAGCGGCAAGACCCCCATGGACGCCGTAAGCGAGGCCGCCCGGCGGCTACGTGAGGCTCATGTCCACGTGCTGGGGGTCACGCTGACCCAGGCAAACCTGAAGGAGGTGGCGCGCTATGGCGGCTACGGCTACGGCTACGGCTACGGCTACGGCTACAATCCATCCTGAGCCCATCGCTCCTCGGGTCACCGTCGCGATCCTCAACTGGAATGGCTGGGGGGACACCCTCGCCTGCCTGGAGAGCGTGCTGCGCAGTGACTATCCGAACTACCATGTGGTGGTCTGCGACAACGCCTCGAGCGACGGCTCACCCGAGCGCATCCGGGACTGGGCCGCGGGCCGGCTGGACACCCTGCGACCCGGTCAACCAGCGCTGGTCAAGTATCTGCGTACGCCGCTAGCCAAGCCCATTGACTGCTTGGAGCTGACCCGCGCCGAGGCCGAAGCGCCCACGCCCGACCTGCCGGACACCCCGCTGACCCTGATCCACACCGGCGCCAACCTCGGCTACGCCGGCGGCAACAACATCGCGTTGCGCCATGCCCTCGCCCGAGGGGACGCGGACTACGTCTGGCTGCTGAACAACGACACCATCGTCGCGCCGGATGCCCTCGCCCGGCTTGTGGAGCGTATGGATGCCGACCCCAGCGCCGGGCTCTGCGGCTCGACCTTGCTCGACTACCACGACCCGAACCGGGTGCAGGCGCTCGGCGGTGCGCGCTTCAACCCCTGGCTTGGCACACACCGGGTGATCGGCGCCGGCCAAGCGGCCGATGCGCGGGTGGATAGGCAATGGGTGGAGGCAAAACTGTCCTACGTCACCGGCGCGTCCGTGCTCGCCTCCCGCCGCTGGCTCGAAGAAGTCGGGCTGCTATGCGAGGACTACTTTCTCTACTTCGAGGAGATTGACTGGGCGGTGCGCGGCCGGCGCCGACTCCACCTTGCCCTCGCCCCCGAGAGCCGGGTCTATCACAAATGCGGCGCCACAATCGCCCGCTCCGAGCAAGCCATCGCCACCG
>JAKDMQ010000344.1 GCA_030452265.1 Nitrococcus sp. | reverse complement strand
CGCCGGCCGTTGGGTGGTCCGCCTCTACCAGCCGCGCAGCCGCTGCCCAGTGCTCGAGCAGCCGATAGGCATCGACAATGTCACTATGATGCATCCTTTGCGGGGCCGCGGCGGCGAGTAGCAGCACCTGCCGATAGGTTTGGCCTGGTGTGCTGCGCTTGTGCGCTCCGACAAGCAGCGAATCGGCCACGCGCTGCTCGCTAAGCCCGGTCTGCTCGGCGATGGCAAAAAGGTCGTGCAGCCGGCGCCAAGTATCCGCTGGGGCGGCCTGATAGACGAGCCAGTTCTCGAGCAGGACGCGGGCGCGGTAGCGCATGGCGCGATCGAGGGCGCAGGCGAAGTGGCGCCGGCTGAAGCGCAAGCTCTGGTGCTCGCGCGCCGTTTCGACCAAGACCTCATACCCCAAGGCCATCTCTTGCAGCAGGCGAACGGCTAGGGTGACGATTCGTCTTGGTTTTGCGCGTAGGGGCAACCCGCGGCCCAAGTAGTGCTTACGCAGCCCGGCGCCGATGTAGCGAACGATCTCGCGTAGTTGCTCCAGATAATGCAACCGCATACTGGGGGGCAGCTCCGCGCGATTGCAACTGTGCAGCGACTCGTAGATGGTGCGGCTGGTCAGGCCAAGATTGGCAACGGGAAGATTCTGCAGCCAGTCTTCAATCGACCGGGGTCGATAATCGAAGCTACCCGGGCCCATCGGTTCCCGTTCCGGTACCGTGAGGTGGATATAGATCGATTGCTTCATGCGTTCCCTTTATGTTGAGCCCGGTTCCCTGCTGGGCGTCGTCCGTGTTGGCCGTCTCGATCTTGGCAGAATACCGAGAAACGATGGCGATTTGCTCCTTCTCCTGGCAATTTTGCTAATTGCCTCTCACTTGAGCGGATTTGATCTCCTGTTTGCCTCAAGGGGCCAGCCAGCGCTTGCCCGGTGTGCCTTCGATTTCCTGTACCAGCCTGGGCACCAGGTATCCAGGCAAGCGCGCGGCCATCTGCCGATGCAGCGCGCGGGCGCGGACTTGCGTGATCGCAAAGTGGCTGGCGCCCGCGACCCGATCGAGTAGATGGAGGTAGTAAGGCAGGATGCCGAGATCGAACAACCGGCGACTGAGTTGCGTAAGTGTTTTCGCCTCGTCGTTAACTCCCCGCAGCACCACCGTTTGATTGAGAACGGTGACCCCGGCCTCGCGCAGGCGTCTGACCGCCTTCGCCACCGCATCGTCTAATTCGTTGGCGTGGTTGGCGTGGAGCACCATCACGGCTTGCAGCCGGCTGCCCGCAAACCAACTGAGCATCTCTTGCGTAATCCGCGTGGGTAATACTACGGGCAGACGGCTATGCACCCGCAGGCGGCGGACATGAGGAATGTCGACTAATTCGGCGACGAGCTGAGCCAAACGGCGATCCGTAAGGCTAAGCGGATCCCCCCCGCTCAAGATCACTTCTTCGATTTCGGGCCGGCGGGCGATGTAGCGCAGTGCCGGAAGCCACTGCTCGGCAGAGGCATTCGCGCGCGTATACGGAAAATGGCGGCGGAAGCAGTAGCGACAGTTGACGGCGCAGGCCCCGGTGGTGATCAGCAGCACTCTGCCATAGTATTTATGTAGCACACCAGCGCCTCTGGAAGCCGCAAGGTCACCGACCGGGTCGGCAACGAACCCAGGCGCGGCATCGAGCTCCGCCGCCAGCGGGAGCACCTGGCGTAGCAGAGGGTCCTCGGGGTTGCCGCTCTCCATGCGCGCGATATAGGCATGCGGCACGCGCAGTGGGAACTGTCGGGACGCCAACCGGGCGGGTTCCAACAGAGTAGGGGGGAGGCCCAGTAAGCGAATGAGCTCCGCGGGATCACGCACGGCCCGCGCAAGCTCCCGCTGCCAGGATACACTGGCAGGCGCTCGGCGTGCCGCGTGTGAAGGCTCGCTCATGGGAATTATTCTACCATTCGTGGTTTTCCGTTAGTATTCTCGCTTTCGCACGCGCCGAGTCAGTGCATGTGCACGGCGCTATACAGAACCTGGAATTCATCGCAAATAGGGGTTGCATGGCCAATTATACCACCAGCCAATTCAAGGCCGGGCTCAAGATTCTGCTCGACGCGGATCCCTATGCCATCGTTGAGAACGAGTTCGTCAAACCCGGCAAAGGTCAGGCTTTCAACCGGGTAAAGGTACGCAATCTGCGCTCTGGCCGAGTCGTCGAGCGCACGTTCAAGTCCGGCGATAGCGTCGAGGCGGCGGACGTGCTCGAAACCGAAATGCAGTACCTCTACGCGGACGGGGAGTTCTGGCACTTCATGAAGCCGGATAGTTTCGAGCAGTACGCGGCCAGCACGGCCGTGATCGGCGACTCCGCTAAGTGGCTCAAAGAGCAGGATCTATGCAAGGTCACTTTGTGGAACAATGAGCCGCTCTCGGTCGAGCCGCCCGCGCATGTCAGCCTCGCGGTGATTGAGACCGATCCGGGTGTGCGCGGCGATACCAGCGGCGGTGGCGGCAAACCGGCGACCCTGGAGACCGGGGCGGTGGTGCAGGTGCCGCTGTTCATCGAGCAGGGCGAATTGCTCCGGATCGATACCCGTAGCGGAACCTACATCTCGCGCGCGAAGGAGTGAGCTCTGCCCGGTGCGTGACGATTGGCGCCCCACGGCTTGCCTTGACGCGCTGCGCGAGCG
>JAKDMQ010000343.1 GCA_030452265.1 Nitrococcus sp. | reverse complement strand
GCCAAGCGCAGCATAATGCGCTCTGCTCCACCGCCCGCTAGGGTAGGTATGAAAACGGCCAGCCTTAAAGCGGTTTCCTTTCTAATTGGGCATATCGCCATCCTTATGCGTTCCTATCCTGAGTCCGTTCTCTCTAATCCCCCGACTGACTACTTTTACTGTGTTGAAGTCTCCGCTGCGGCGTGTACCATCTTGCCAGTGTCATAGCCTTTCTGGTAGGCAGCGACCGCCGGTCGGTGTTGGCGTTATCCCGCCAGCACGCGGGCCAGATCGCTGGTGCTGGGTTCGGAGGCCTCCGCCACCTTTTCTCAATTCCTCTCGGAGCCTTGTGTTTTGCAAGACAACTGGAGTGACGGCCTGCGCACCGGATCAGACGCGCTCGAACAGGTCGTACATTTGTCGCACCGGATCGGCGCCGACCCCCGGCTCGTCCAACCCGGCGGCGGCAACACATCGGTTAAGATCCTTGTGCCGAACAAAGACGGCGCTAACGAGGCGCGGCTGCTGGTCAAGGGGAGCGGGACGGATCTTCGCACCATCGACCGATCGGGATTTACCGCACTCTCGCTCGCCGAGCTATCCGAGTTGCGCGAGCAGGAGACGATGAGCGATGAAGAAATGATGGCGTTTATGGCGCACTGCATGGTCGATCCAAGCGCGCCGGCGCCGAGCGTCGAAACACCCCTGCATTCGATCCTGCCCTACACTGTCATCGCGCATACGCATGACGTTGCCACCATGAGCCTCACCAATCTCGACGATGCACTTGCCGAGCGGCTTGTGCGCGAGCTATTCGAAGAGGAGATCGTCTACGCGCCCTATGTGCGGCCGGGATTTCCGCTCGCGCGGGTCGTGAGCCGGATCGCGGGCGATATTCCAGCAAGCGCCATCGGTATGGCGCTCGCACACCATGGTCTGGTGGTGTGGGGGGAAGACGCGGCGGAGACTTACCAGCGGCTGCGCACAACCCTAGCGCGCATCGACGCATACCTCGCCACCTGTCGCCGTGGCAAGCGCGTACTGGGTGCTGTCGCAAAACCCGAGCTTTCAGTGGAGCAGCGACACGCGCGGGCGATCGGTCTGCTCCCTGTCATTCGCGGAGCGCTGGGTTCTGATCCACGGGTTATTTTGCATTTCGACGCCAGTGATGAGATTCGCTCTCGCCTCACCAACCGTTTCCGTGCAGCGTCCGAACGCGGCATGACGACGCCGGAGCACATTCTGCGCGCCGGACGGCTTCCCGTGTGGCTCGATCTGGACCTCGACGCTGCCGGTGAACACATCATCAGGGGCGCGCGCGAGCAGCTCGCTGCGGCACATGAGCAGTATCTCGCCTACCATAAGCGTCAGGCGCGGGCGTACCTCGCCCCGCTATCCGATTGGGCCAAGGTGGTGCTCGTTCCCGGGCTGGGGATGGTCACCGCATTCAAGGACAAAAAGAATGCGCAGACGGCCAACCTCTGCTACCGGGCCGGGATGGAGAGCATCGAGAACGCGGAGGCTGTGGGCGGCTTTCGGTTTCTCTCCGAGGAGCAGGTCTTCGAGTTCGAGCACTGGCCGCTGGAGCGGCGCAAGGTGGACGCCGCCATTCAGCGCGAGCTCGCTCAGCAGCTCCTGCCGCGCCACGTCGTTGTGATCATCGGCGGCGCAAGCGGGATCGGGTTGGCCGCCGCACACCGATTCGCGCAAGAAGGGGCCAACGTCGTCGTAGCTGACCTCGACGAGGCGGCGGCCCAGCGTGTCGCCGAGGATGTGGCGCGGGAACACCCTGGGACGGTGACGGCCGCCGCGGTTGATGTGCGGGAGGAGTCATCCATCGCCGATCTCATGGATCGCACCGTTTTGGAGTACGGGGGCATCGACAGTCTGTTCTACACGGCGGGACGCGCTCCGCGTTTTGCCCCCGTGCTTGACGTCGAGCGCACGGACCTCATCCAACAGCTCGAAGTGCATTATCTGGGCGCGGTGATGGCCGTGCGCGCCGCCGCTCGCGTCATGGTGCGCCAGGGCATGGGTGGCTCGATCGTCGCGTCGGTGTCGAAAGCCGCGATAGCGCCCGCCCGCGATGCTGTGGCCTATGGCGCAAGCAAGGCAGCGCTGATGCAGGCACTGCGAGTGGCAGCCGTCGAGTTGGGCCAGCACGGCATCCGCGTAAACGCCATCAACGCCGATCAGATCGACACGCCGATGTTCCGGCGGTTCGTCGCAGAGCGCGCCCGCGGCAGCGGCGTCACCGTCGAGGAACAACTCGAGCGTTACCGCACCCGCAACGCGATGGGCGTCTCGTTAATTCCCGCGCAGGCCGTAGCCGATATGGCCGTCCTCCTCGCATCCAGGAAGTTTGCGTTCACAACGGGCGACATTCTCACGATAGACGGCGGCCTCCCCGACGCCTTTCCAAGGTAGTCGGCACAAGGGGCAGAGCGCCTAATGCGCTAGCGCGGTCAGCGGCGCTGGAGCCGTCAGTGCATTAAGGGCGTTGCTCTCTTTTCCTCACCGCGCTTAGCTCCAAGGGCTACTGGCACTTGGCGAGGACGCTGGCGACACAGGCTGGGATGACGAATGAGTGGCTGAGAAGCCAGGGCCTGATCAGTATCCGCGATTTGTGGATGAAGGCCCATGGCTATGCCTGATCTTCTCGCGTGCTTCCTGCTCATGAACCGCCCTGTGCG
>JAKDMQ010000114.1 GCA_030452265.1 Nitrococcus sp. | reverse complement strand
TGGCGACAACTTCTTGCTCGATAACGGTTACCCGTGGAGAATCAATCCGCCCTGTCGGCGAGCGCCTCGGCCTTGACAAAATATCCCGTGCCAAGCGGGTCCCAAGACTCCTCTTTGGGCTTGACCTCGTAGAGATCGGTGCCGGCGAAAAAGCCCCGGTAGCTCAGCAGGGCCTCGTAGACCGCACCGAGCTGGTTGATGCCGAGCTGGGCATAAGAGATGCGCCCGCGGCGCTTGCGCGCGCCACTGCCACCCTCGCGCGACAGCGACATGAGCCGGATCACGCGCTGCAGCAGGTGGTTTGGGAACACTACCTTATTGAGCAGGGACGTGCGGGCCGGGTCGAACAGATGACTCCTGAGGGGATGAATCTCGAAGGCATCGCGGCCGCTCTGGCGGCTTTCCTCGGCGAGCAGATCCTGGTTCGGCCGGTAGCCCTCTTGGATCAGGCGGAACAACATGTTCAGGGTATCGTCGAAATAGCGCCCGCCGCGCTCCGCCTCACTGGTGAGCGGCATCAGCTCGAGCTCACGCAGGTGCTCCAGGGAGTAGCCTTTCAAGTAGGTTTCGCTCTCCACCGGCGCATAGCGCAGCTCCGGGCGGGCCTCGATGTAGAACAAAAACAACAGCCGGTACATATAGCGCAGGCATTGCAGGCTGAGCTCGCCGGGGTCGAGGGCCTCGTCTCCCGAGAAGATGCTCTTTTTCTGCCGGCGCGCGCGCTCCTCGAGCTGGGCGGCGGCCTCGTTGCCGAGCCGCTCGATGCACTCGCGCAGGGCGTATTTGAGATCCTCGGAGACACCGTAGGCGTGCTTGTGGGCGTTCTCATCCAGGGTGTCGAGCAGCGCCTGGCCTTGGCTCTCGAGCAGGGAGTGCCGGTGCAGCAAGGCGCTCACGGCTTTGAAGGATTCCGCCTCGCGGCGGCTCGAGAGCTCCAATAACCGGCGCGCGACGGCACGGCTTGCGCGTACGCGCTCGGCCCCGTGGCGCAACCGCTCGGTACCCTCGATGCGCTGCAGCAGTTCGCGGGCAAGGCCAGCGAGCCGGCTGGCCGGAGTGCGGTAGCCCGTGTATCCCGCGCCGGCCTCGCCGTTGGCCTTGGCCGCTTCCCGGGCGTTGCTCTCCCGCGCCTGCCAGGTCTCCAGAACGCCACGGATATCGCCGGTGAAGATCTCGGCGAGATAGTGCTCGGAGTAGAACTCATTGTCGTTGATCAGGCCGATGTGGCTCATCCGGCGGATACCTCAATGTTGTGGCGCCAGGACCGCGGGCGGCTCGCTGGACCGCGGGCATCCTGCGCGCAACCCAAACCAAAGACACCCAACCCGACCGAACCCAAAGGCTGGCATTCACGCGGCTACCTGCCCCACCTCGACGCAAGGCAACTGACCCAGTTTGTAACTTTCAGGCTTGCCGACGCGGTTCCGAAAGCGCTGATAGAGTGCTGGAAAAACGAGCTTGAAACAGATACCCAGCACACAACCCAGTCGCAGCGCGCGTCTGCACTCCAGAAAAGAGTCGAGCAATACGCCGATGCAGGTCACGGTGCTTGCCACTTGCGAATCCCGGCCATTGCCCAGATCGTGCAAACTGCATTGCTGCATTTCGATGGCTCGCGTTACCGGCTCCTGGCCTGGTGCGTCATGCCGAATCATGTCCATGTGCTGCTGGAGCTGGCCGAAACCGATTACTCTTTGTCCGCCATCGTGCATTCGTGGAAGTCCTATACCGTCCGGAAGATCAACAAAGAGCTGGACCGTGCCGGCACGCTGTGGATGCCCGACTACTTTGATCGGTATATCCGCGATCAAGCGCATCTGGATGCCTGTATCAATTACATACGCCATAACCCGGTCAAGGCCGGTCTGGTGGATGCGGCCGAGGAATGGCCCTACTCTGGATGAGCGGCAGCCGGAGCGCGGGCACTTTGTTGGACCGCGGGCGTCTCGCCCGAAACCCGGTAGCACGGCCCTGCCGGCCGTATGCGGGCGAGACGCCCGCGGTCCTCTTGGAGACACGGCCAGGCTGCAAGCGGGCAGGATGGTCGCGGTCCATGGAACGGCTGCGGCATGCCGTGTACAGAAATCGAGGCATTAGCCGCGTTCCTTTGCGCTCTGCCCGGTGAACACGGCGGCGACCTGCAGGTGGGGGTCGTTTTCGGTGGTCTGGGTGTTTTCGAGCCAGTCGGCGTAGTCGCGGAACACGCGGTCGATGTGGTGTTGGCGCTCGTCGCGGCGGCGGGCCTTGAACGCTTCCGGCGCGTCGGAGCGCTCGAGCTCTAGGCACAGCTGGGTCTCATGCCGGCCCTTGAGCTTGGCGAGGCGCTGGCGCTGCGCATCGAGGGAATCCTTGCGCTCGGCCTCAAAACCCGCCTTGAGCGCTTTGAGGCGCAGGCGGGCGGCGTCGACCGCCGCCGGCAACAGCGCGCGCAGTGCCGCCGTGTCCCCGACCTGACCACGGTTGGCGAGTTTGCCGGGGCGCAGATCGAGGCGGCTCGCCAGCGCTGCCCAGTCGAGCTGCTCCACCACGCGCTCGCCTCGCAGACGCACCCCCACCCAGTCCTGTATCAGCACATGCCCGCGCCGGTTGGGGAAGCCGCCGTGAATGAGGATGATGTGCTCATCGCCGGCCAATTTATCCGGCAGCTGGATGACCGGTGCGGTATGGCGGCCGAAGGCGTTGAGGGCGCGATCGGATAGCCACTCCATGACCGGGTGCAGCGGCCAGAGGTAGTGCAAGGTCGGCCAGGCGGTGTCCTCTTCCTGGCGGGCACGGCGGATCTCCGCGCTGATTCGGGCTTTGTCCGGGGTGAGGGTGAAGTGGTCGTGCTCCGGGCGGGCTTCCTTGGGTAAGTAGCTCAAGCGCTGCTGCAGATCCACCGGCGCGGTGAGCCAGAAGGTCTGATTTTCGATGCCGCCGTCGAGCTTTTCGCCTTTCTCGGCGAACCAGCGCAAGGCCGCGCGGGCATACTCGAGGCCATTGGGGAAGATCCCTGGCAGCGGGCAGACGGCCTCCGTCCCGCGGGCTGGACCGGCCTCGGGGATAAAGTTAATCAACGGGCTTGCGGCTTCGTTCGCCTGGCGCTCCATCAGGGCTTCGAACTGCCGCCAGAGGTCGTTGCCGTCGTCTTCCTGCTCGATTACCGCGGCGATTTTTTCTTCCTCGGCCCGCGGGTCATAGAGGCCGAGGAATTCGGATGGGTCGCCGATGTTCTTGCGGGCCTGCTCATCCTTGGCGATCAGCACTTCGAGAATGCGTTGGTCACCGTGAACCTTGGCATGGTTGCTTTCGGTGAGCAGGTAGCGGATCTGGGGCCGGCGGGTCTGGCCGTAGCGGTCGATGCGGCCGTTGCGCTGCTGGAAGACCATCAGCGACCAGGGGATGTCGAAGTGCACCAGGCGATGGCTGAAGTGGTGCAAATTGATGCCTTCGGCCGCCACGTCGGAGCACAGCAGGAGCCGGATTGGACTCTCGCGGCGGTTGAACGCCTCTACCGTGTCCATCAAGTCCTTATCGCGCTGGTCGCCACGCAGCACGGCAGTCTGATCTTGCCCGAGCCCGAGATCACCCGGCAGATGCCCGGCCAGGAATTCCAGGGTCGCCAGGCTTTCGGTGAAGACGACCAGGCGGTCTTCCGGATCCGCTGGAGTCCAGCTCACGCCGTCGCTGAGCTGCCGACACAGAAGCCGGTACTTGCTGAACTGCTCCGGGGTAATCGCTTGCAGCGCGACTTCCAGGCACCGCAGAGTGTCCAAGTCTTCGACCAAAGTGGTCTGGCGCTCGCGGTCACGCTCCTTCTCCAGGCGCTTTCGCAGGCGCGCCATGCGGTTGCGCACGGTGGACAGGCAGGCCGCGGGGCTCGAGAACAGGGCTTTCTCCAAAGTGGTGCGGAAGAGCTGGCCGATGCCCGGCCCACGCCCATCCAGGGTATGGAAGGAGACGTCCATCAGCCGGGCGTAGGCTACGTCTTCCACTGCGCTGGCCTGGGTTTTCAGCAGCGCAATTTCCCGTTCCGGGAAGTTGCCCCGGAGCTGAGCGCGCACATCCTTTGAAGCGGCGTATGACCAGACTCTTGTCGCGGTAATCGTGCTGGGTGTAATCAGCGGGATTGGCGATGGCGGTCGGGTCCAGCATGTTCATCAGGCTGGCGAAGCTCTCAGCTTTGCCGTCATGGGGCGTGGCGGAGAGCATGATGAGCGTGTCCGACCGGGTCGCAAGGAGCTTCGCGAGCCGGGCTCGCTGGGAATGGCTACCGCGCTCGGCGACGTTGTGGGCCTCGTCGATGATTATGATGTCCCAGTAGGCCTGCTCCAGATGGTGGCGGTACTCGATGTCCTGCTTGAGGGTGTCGATAGAGATGATGGCGCGGTCGAAATAGTGGAACGGGTTGTGGTTGGCCGGGATGCGCCTTCGCACCCGCTGCAGGCCGACCGAGTCCAGACGTACCAGGGGAATGGTGAAACGGTTCCAGAGCTCCTGCTGAAACTGGGCGAGCATGGACTTGACCGCCAGCACCAGGATGCGCTTTCCGCGGCCGCGGGCGATCAGCTCGCTGGTGAGTATGCCGGCCTCGAGAGTTTTGCCTAGGCCGACCGCATCGGCGATCAGGAGCCGCGGACGCGGCTGCGCTAAGGCCTGAAGCGCGGGCTCGAGCTGATAGGCCAGCTCGTCGATGGCCGCCCGGTGACCAAGATGAATGCGCTCATCCGAGGGCACGGTCTTGCGTAGCAGCGAGTCGATGTACAGGAGGCTAGCGCCGAAGTTGCTGGAGGTGTCGCCGACCAGCTCGGTGTCCTTCGGATCGAGGATGCGGACACGATCCAGCTTGTTTAAAAAGAGTCCTTCCCGGCCCTGGACCAGCTCAGAGAGCCCGCCGCAGGAGAGCACGTAGCCCCCGTCCGAGCTGAAATCGACGCGTTTGATTCGCCACTCGGCATCACGAATCTCCACCCGCATGCCGGGTGCGAGCTGCGCTTCCATTGCGCCCCCTTCTAGTCCCTTTGGTTTCATTATGGTTCTGTCGTCAGATTGCGACAGTTTGCTCGAATCGGGGCCAGTGTAATAGAAGGGATTCACAATTACGGGCAGCGCCGACGAATCAGTCCGCGGAACGGGAGGCGGTCGTTGCTCGGCGCGGGATAGGACGCAGGCGCGGGCCTGAAGGAGTTTGTGAATGTTGACGAGGGTTTGCTGCCGCTCGAAGGCATCAAACCGTGAGTATCGCCCCCATCGCGTGGTAGAGTGCTCCTTCCAATTCGATGCGCGGTGATCTAGCCATGCCAAGCTGCTATAGAGAATTCGCACGAGAATAAGCACGCGACGCCGACCCTCGCACTCCCGCTTGATCGCCTCCAGCACCACCTTGGCTTTGAGCTCGCTGCCGAGTCGTTTGCCTGGCAGTCTGCCTCCTCGTTGATGGCTGGGCATTCCGTCTATGCGGATGATCTAGATCATGGGGTGCACTTTAACGTGTGATCCGATTTCGCTTAGTCCCCGTGATTCACGGGTATGGATACGTGCCAAAGGTTGGAGAAGCCATAATGTGGGGTAAGACCCAGGCAATGATCCCCTACGCGATATTTCTGTTTGCGCTGCTCGTCCTAGGGTATGTCGCGGGCTCGTTGACGACTCTAGCGGACGCATTCCCATCGCGCTATGTCCAGCACGCCTACCGCGCCTTCAACGCCTTGGCGCTACGGCACGCATATGCCGAGAATCCTTACACCTCGAACCTTTGGGTTCCTGCCAGAACCCCGCAACGCGGGGTAACCGTCTACGACGCGGAACGCGCATACACGGGTCCGACGCTCTACGCGACCGGCCAAGGGGCAAAGGCGATCCTTATTGACATGGGCGGCCGAACGTTACATGAATGGAAGCGGCCGTTTCACGACATCTGGGATGAATCGGCCGCGGTCCGTAACCCCGTACCCGAGCGCCAAATCCACTTCCGTAAGGTGCTTGCACTACCCAACGGCGACCTGCTGGCCATCTACGCCGGAATCGGCGACACCCCATGGGGCTACGGGATGGTCAAGCTCGACTGGGATTCGAATGTTATCTGGAAGAACCTCGACACGTTTCATCACGATTTCGCGGTGGCCGACGATGGCCGCATTTACGGGCTCACCCACCACTTCCGCATGCGCCCGGTGAAAGGCCAGGGGCACCTGAAACCGCCGCTGCTGGAAGATTTCCTAGTCGTGCTCTCCCCGGAGGGTCGGACCTTGCAAAAGATCTCGCTGCTGGATGCCGTGCAACGCTCCCGCTACAGCCGCAAGCTGTGGCGAATTCTGCACTTCAGCCTCTGGGATCCCTTGCATACCAACGATGTCGACGTCCTCGACCGCAAGGAGGCCGCCGCACTGCGGCCCAAGGTGCCGATCGCCGCTCCCGGACAGGTCTTGCTCTCGTTTCGGGAGCTGGACGGCGGCACCATCGCGCTGTTCGATGTCGAGAAGGAGGAGATCGTGTGGGCATTGACCGGCTCCTGGAGATCGCAGCACGACCCTGACATTCTGCCCAACGGTAACATCCTCATTTTCGACAACCTGGGCGACTTCGGCTCCAGGAACGCCTCCCGCGTAATCGAGGTGGATCCGGCCACGGGCGGCATCGTCTGGAGCTACAGCGGGGCTCCCGGCCATAAGCTCTTTAGTTACTGGCGGGGCGTCCAGCAACGCCTGCCCAATGGCAATACTCTAATCACCGAGTCCAATGGTGCCCGGCTCCTTGAGGTTACCCCAGGAGGCGATATCGTCTGGGAGTTCATCAACCCGATACGTGGTAAGGATGGTGCAGTGGTGCCTGTAGTCGTCTCGGGGACGCGCTTGAACCCGAATGCCACCGTCGGCGAATTGCGCGCCGTGCTCAGCCCATCTTCACTTCCTGTGGAAATTTCATCCGCCAAGCCTCGAATCCACCGTCCATACTATAGACTTCGGTGAAATCCTTTTCGGCCAGGAATTGGGCCGCACTCAAGCTGGTGTTGCCATGATAGCAGTAGACAATAAGTGCTTTATTATGATCCGCAGCTTCAAGAAAGCTTGGTAGGCTTTGCTCGTTTAAATGCGTCGCATTGGGGATATGCCCCCGCTGATAGGACTGTTCATCTCGGATATCGGCAAGCTGACAATCCTGTTCCTCTAGCATTGTATGGGCTTGCTCCGGGGAAAGGTGTTTGAAGCTTTGCATGGCCTCACCTGCTGGCGGGTAAAAATGCATGGAATTAATGGCTTGCGGTTCATTGACCGCAACCGCTTAAGTTTACCCGGTTTCGTGGTACCGGTCACCCTCTGACTCCTACCCGCAAGGCCGCTGATATATATTGCCGAGAAAGCACATTAGACCAATGCCGATCACGGAGCCGTTAGCGGATCTCATGCTGCATCTCCGCAAGCGAGTGCGCGGGCACGATGTCGGCGAGAACTTTTTCGCCTAACTGACGCCTGATTTGGCTGGTTGAAAACAAGCCCCGCACGGTCTGTGACTTGGTGACATCGTCGATCTCCAGCACGAGGACATGCTGGCGCTCGAGCTGGCGTAGTGTCTCGACGATGTGTCCCACTACGGCGTTGCGAACGCTGATCATGTTAAGGCCGATGATCTCCGGCTGCGGCGTCATTATGGCGTCGGCGTGAATCGCGGAGTGGGGGATTCGGGTCTCCTGAACGAGCTTGACGGGCCGCTCGCCCTGAATGTCCCGGGCGGTGATGACACCTATGATCACTTGCTGCTCGTTGACCACCAGTAGCAGCCGTACACCCGCCTGTTTCATCTTCTCCAGCGCCGTATCGATCGAGACATCCGGAGGTATGGTTATCGGGTGCACGATGCGGAAATCCGTCATGACCTCCACGGCCGGGCTATTCCAATGTACGAAATCGGGAGGCTCGGTCGGATGTTCGAACGTCTTTCCTGGCTGCAAGTGGATATGGGAGAGGGCGGCAAATTCATGTCTCATCGGTGAGCTCCATTTTCCAGGTTCTGTTTACAATACGCGCGTACCGGCACAGGTAGCGCGACGCCGCAAACAGCCATCGTCGAACTGATCGGGGAGCGGCCGAGGATCCGTCGTAGCGCCGCGGACCCCTTTTAAGCAGTATAGACCATTTGCCTTTATGCCTCAGGGTGGCCGCGGAGTACTGTCTCAGCCACCAGCGGCTGGGGCGGGGACAAATGCCCTATACGGCGCATAAGCGTAGTACTTCGGCCGCGAATCCAACCTCACGTGGAGCCATGCGACCCCGTCACCGGCCGTGCTGATCCAGAGGGGACGATCGGTTAGTGATTGCCGTACTGTTTGGCCAAGCACGTGCCACAACGCACGTATTTGAACATCGGGTGCGCCGCGAATGAACGCAGCGAGGTGTACATACGCGAAGACCAACCCATTGGGGGATGGAACGACCAAGGTCGCATCTTTGCCCATATTGCGAAACACCACGATGCCCTCGTTGCAACGCTCCTTCGTAAAGTGGCCAGAGAAACTCTGAGTATCCGGAGCACGGCTCAGCGCCGGTGAATTCACAAGGACAAATTCAAAATCGCGTGTTGCTGTCAATTTCGTGATCGGTGGAGTCTCCCAGCGATACGCGGCAAATGGGGAGTCCGATAGCAGCGAGGAAAAGAATGAACAAAACCCGGGATCTTCTAGCCACAGATCCAGCGCGTCAGCGTACGAAACGCATCTACCCTTGCGGGTTATCGCATACCTGTGAACATCATCGCTTTCGATTTCATGCTTGGCGTCGAATTCTCTGCGCATAGCGGAATTGCGGGTCTGGATGGCTCGCAGCGGATTGACGGGCTGCCAAGACTTGGGCACAGCGCTCGTGAAGCGGAAACTGCCACACGGCGCGCCCCTTGACCAACCGCCTCAGCCCAGCTCCTCCGGGTCATAGCCCAAGTTGGGCGCGAGCCAGCGTTCGGCTAGCGCGAGGCTCATGTCCTTGCGCTTGGCATAGTCCTCGACCTGATCACGATAGATCTGGCCCAGACCGAAATAGCGCGCATCCGGATGGCCGAAATACCATCCACTCACGGCCGCGGTGGGCACCATCGCCCAGCCCTCGGTGAGCGTTATGCCGGCATTGTGCTCGGCATCCAGCAACTCCCAGACGAGCGCCTTCTCGGTGTGATCGGGGCAGGCCGGGTAGCCGGGCGCGGGGCGGATACCTCGGTATTGCTCCTGAATAAGCGCCTCCTTATCGACCGGCTCCCCGCTAGCGTAGCCCCAGTATTCGGTACGCACCTGCCGGTGGAGCATCTCGGCGAACGCCTCCGCGAGCCGATCGGCCAAGGCCTTGACCAGAATGGCGCTGTAATCGTCATGCTCGGCCTCGAAGCGGCGGATATGCGCTTCGATGCCGATGCCGGTGGTTACCGCGAAGGCTCCCAGCCAATCGGCTTGCCCCGTCGCTTTCGGCGCCACGAAATCGGCCAGACTCATATTGGGGCGCCCGGCCGGCTTTTCCGTCTGCTGGCGCAGATGGTGCGTGACGAGCCGCACCTGCGTGCGTGATTCTTCGCCGTATACCTCTATGTCGTCACCGACCGCATTGGCCGGAAACAACCCGCAGACCCCCCTGGCCTGCAGCCAATCCCCCTCGATAATCTGCCGCAGCATGGCGCAGGCGTCCGCATAGACCTTGCGCGCCGCCTCGCCGACGGTTGGATCATCCAGAATTTTCGGAAAGCGCCCGGGGAGCTGCCAGGCGGAGAAGAACGGTGTCCAGTCCATGTAGGGCTCGATCGTCTCAAGCGCCACGTCCAGCACGTGCAGGCCCGGATGTGCCGGCTGTGGCGGCTCATAGCCCGTCCAATCGATGGGATAGCGGTTCGCGCGCGCCGCACCGATGCGCAGCCATTTCTGCTTGCGCTGGCGCTTGGCGCGCTGCTGGCGGACACTCTCGTACTCTTCTTTGATCGCTTGCACATAAGCCTCGCGTTGGGTGGCGCTCATAAGCTTGGCGCAGACGCCGACCGCCCGGGAGGCATCCTTGACGTAGATGACATCGCCGGAGTACTGCGGGGCGATCTTGACCGCTGTATGCACGCGCGAGGTGGTCGCGCCGCCGATCAGCAATGGGATATCCAGACCTTGACGTTGCATCTCTTTGGCCATGCCGGCCATTTCGTCCAGCGACGGTGTGATGAGACCCGAGAGGCCGACGATGTCCGCTTTGTGCTCACGCGCCGCGGCCAGGGTCTTTTCATTGGGCACCATAACGCCGAGATCGATGACCTCGAAGTTGTTGCACTGCAGGACCACCCCGACGATGTTTTTGCCGATGTCGTGCACATCGCCCTTGACCGTTGCCATCACGATCCGGGCGTTAGGCTCGCTGGCACCGTGCTTGGCCTTTTCCTCCTCGATGAATGGAAGCAGATAGGCGACCGCCTTCTTCATCACCCGCGCGCTTTTGACCACCTGCGGCAGGAACATCTTGCCGGAGCCGAACAGATCGCCCACGACATTCATGCCGTCCATGAGCGGCCCTTCGATGACCTCAATGGGCTGCTCGTGCTGTGTTCGCGCCTCCTCGGTGTCCGCCTCGATGTACTCGACGATCCCTTTGACCAGGGCGTGCTCCAAGCGCTTCGCCACCGGCCAGGAACGCCACTGCAGATCCTCCTCCTTACTCTTCGCGCCCTGTCCCTTGAACTGCTCGGCATACTCCACCAACCGCTCGGTCGCATCCGCGCGCCGGTTGAGCAACACGTCCTCGGCCCGCTCCAGCAGATCCTTTGGCAGATCGTCATAGACATCGAGCTGGCCGGCATTGACGATGGCCATATCCATGCCGGCCTGGATCGCGTGATAGAGAAACGCCGAGTGCATGGCCCGGCGCACCGGCTCGTTGCCGCGAAAGGAGAAGGATAGATTGGACAGCCCGCCGGAGATCTTCACGTGCGGCAGCCTTGCCTTGACCTCCCGGGTCGCCTCGATGAAGTCGGCGGCGTAGTTGTTGTGCTC
>JAKDMQ010000342.1 GCA_030452265.1 Nitrococcus sp. | reverse complement strand
GCCACGCGGCGGCCGACGACAGGCGCTTGCGCCGCGACGTAGGCATCGTTGGCCTGCTATTCACCGCGATCGGCTCGATTATCGGCTCGGGCTGGCTTTTTGGGGCGCTCAGCGCGGCGCAGATTGCCGGACCCGCGTCGATTCTGGCCTGGGCTATCGGCGGTGTGATGATTATCCTGATCGGTCTGTGCTACGCGGAGCTTGGCACCATGTTTCCGGTATCCGGAGGCGTGGTGCGCTTTCCGCATTTTGCGTTTGGCTCATTCGCCAGTTACACGCTCGGCTGGATCGCTTGGCTTGCGGTAGCCTCGACCACCTCCATCGAGGTACTGGCCGCATTACAGTATTCGACCAATTACCTGCCCTGGCTGCAGCGTCTGGAGCACGGTGTGCCGGTATTGACCGGTGCCGGGTTTGCCGTTGCGGTTGGACTGCTCGCGCTGTTCAGCCTGGTCAACGCCATCGGAATCCGCTGGTTCGCGCGGCTCAATAATGCGCTGGTGTGGTGGAAGCTGTTCATCATCGTGCTGGTCATCGTCATGTTCATGGTCACTGTTTTCCATGGTGCCAACTTCACTCACGCTGAGGCCGGCGGGTTCATGCCCTTTGGCTGGACCGGCGTGTTCTCCTCCATTGCCACGGGCGGCATCGTGTTCTCCTTTCTGGGTTTTCGCCAGGGGGTCGAGTTGGCCGGCGAGTCTCGCAGCCCGCAACGCAACGTGCCGATAGCCATCATCGGCTCAATCTTGATTACGGGGGTAATTTACGTTGCCCTGCAAGTGGCTTTCATCGGTGCGCTGCCGCCGAACGCACTAGCCAACGGCTGGGCCCATATCGGCACCAGTTTCAGCGGCGGTCTCAGCGATATCGCGGCCACCTATGGCCCGCTGGCGGTGCTAGCCGGCGTAATGGGCCTAACTTGGCTGGCGGTGTTGCTCTATATCGATGCCTTCGTCTCCCCCGCCGATACCGGTCTGATCTTCGCCACCGTCACGACCCGCATTTCCTACGCCATGGGCCGCAACGGCAATGCACCGCGCTCACTCGCCAAAGTCAATGATCGCGGGGTACCCTGGGTTAGTTTGATCGTCACTTTCCTCGCTGGTGTGGTCTTTCTGTTACCGTTTCCCGGCTGGCAGAAACTGGTGGGCTTTGTCACCTCGGCAAGTTTGCTTTCGTTTGGCTCCGGCCCGCTCGCGCTGCTGGCGCTACGCAAGCAGTTGCCGCGCCAAGCACGGCCATTCCGGTTGCCGGGCGCCAACCTTATGGCCTACATGGCTTTTCTCTCGTCCAATCTGATTGTGTACTGGTCCGGCTGGGCCACGATCTGGAAACTGATGATCGCCATCATGATCGGCTACCTCGTGCTGGCCATCCATGAAATCCGCTACCGTGCTACTACGCCACGCCTCGAATGGCGTTCCGGCTCATGGGTGATTGTGTGGCTTGCGGGGCTGAGCGCGCTCAGTTGGCTGGGGGCGTATCCCGACCCGGCGCAAGGCGCGGGCAATCTGGGCGTGCTCAGTTTTGGCTGGTCGATCGTTGCGCTCGCCCTGTTCTCCGCCCTGATCATGTGTCTTGCGCTCTCCGTGAGGCTGCCCAGAGAACAGGTTGAAGAGCACCTGCAAGAGCCCGATAGCGATAAGAATTCACCCGAGCTGGCTATCTAGAGCTAAGTGGCCCGCTGCGCAATTGCGCTCGCATTCGGCGGCCGGGTTGCGGGCGGTTTTCGGTCGGCTCGAGGCAACTCTCGTTATGCTCTAAGGAGCCGTAAATAAATAAAGGTAACACTTCTACCCCAGCTTGTTGGGTCGGATGACGTAGTTCCATTCACCATGGAATTCGTCCCGTTTGATATTAACCTGGCGCATCTGCTCATCCGTGACTTTGTGCCCAGTGGGGTACTTTCCGTGGTCGAGTCTGCACGTCACTTTCAGTCCTTTGGCCGTGGTGGTGTTAGCGATGAGCTTGACGATGGTTTCGTAGTCGCGCAGCGGCTCGCCACGCCAGTTCGACGAGATAAATGAGAACAAGCGGTGCTCGATCTTGTTCCATTTGCTCGTCCCCGGCGGAAAATGGCACACCGAGATCGGCATCCCGATGTGGTCGGCCAGGTTCTGCAGTTCGAATTTCCACAGGCGCAACCGCCAGCCATTGCTGCCACCGCCGTCGGCTGTGATCAGCAACTTGCCAGCATTCGGGTAGAGCTTTTTGCCCTCGTGATGCCACCACCCCCGAATCGACGCCACCGCAAAGGCCCCAGTATCATGATCGGTACCGATATTGACGAAGCCGGTATTGCGGCCCAGGTCGTAGATGCCATAAGGATAGGCGCGCGGCACATCGGGGCTCGGGAAGTCGTGTCCTTGGACCTTTGTGGGAGACTTGGCGGGACGCCACTGCTGACCGGCATTGTGGTAGTTTCCGATAAGCTCCTTCTTCTTGGTGTCGACCGAGATCACCGGAAGGGCTCGCTCGAGGTATTGCTTCACGGCCGCGTTGATGTGACGGAACTGCGCATCACGATCCGGATGGTCTTTGCCTTCCTCCGTCTTGTAATTGCCCTGCAGACTATAGTCGAGCGCATGAAGCATCTGGGCGACCTTGGTATGACTGATCGGGTGTTGTTTGCGCTCCAGTGTTTGGGCAATTGCGCGCGTGCTCATGCAAATCCACCGCAGTGGCGAGCGCGGATCGCCAAGCG
>JAKDMQ010000113.1 GCA_030452265.1 Nitrococcus sp. | reverse complement strand
CGCTACGCTTAATGTAGGGCTTGGTGACATTCAGCCACGGCAGCGTAGGTGGATGTCAACCGGCTCTGTACGAGCATGAGTAGGTTAGTCGTTTTCCGACAGGGAGGGAGCTACCTATGCACCGCAGACACGGCGAGAAAGGAACGATTCCGCATCGAAACGGGCGCTTCCACTGCATCGATCAGCAGTGGTTCTTCTCCACGCGTGAGCAGCGGCTGGTTGGTCCTTATCGCGACCAGGACGAAGCGGAAAGAGCGCTGGAGAGTGAGCTCCTGCCGCCAATAGCCAAGCGCTTCAACCGCTTCGGTCAGTGATCGCAAGAGCGGCTCGAGCCTAAGCGCCGGCGCCTCCTCGAGGCTCACCAGAGCAATCGATGCTTGGGTTTGATCGGCAGGCGCCCACGCCAGTATAGGATTAGCACGAAGCCGAAGATCATCCCGCCGATGTGAGCGAAGTGGGCCACGCCGGCCAGCGATCCCGTGACTCCAGCCCATAGCTCGAACGCCCCATAAAGCACAACGAAGTACTTCGCTTTCATTGGAATGGGCGGGAACAGCAGAAAAATCATTTGGTTCGGGAACATCATGCCGAAGCCGAGCAGAATCGCAAAAACCCCACCTGAAGCCCCGATAGTGGGGTAAAACTCACCTTGGCCGGCCGCGATGCTTGCAACCATTAGCTGGATCAGTCCGGCCCCGATCAGGCAGAAGAAATAATAAAAGGCAAACGGCCGGGATCCCCACAGGTTTTCGAGCTGTACCCCGAACATCCACAGCGCGAACATGTTGGCGAACAGGTGCAACAAGCCACCGTGCAAGAAGCCATAGGTGATTAGCTGCCAGACATGGAATCCCGGAGCCTCGCTAACCCCAAAAGGCAACGTTGCATACTCGGGCATGCCAAGCGGCCAAAGCGCGAAGTAAAACACGGGCACATAGGAGGCGCCCATCTGCTGCCAGAGAAACACCAAGCCATTGCTGATTAGTAGCCCCAGGACCACCGGAGGCAGGGAGGTCGGGTTAGAAAAGCTTCTATTACGGTTCATTATCGCGTCGTCCTGTGAGGCCTGCCGCCATGATACGGGCGCGGCTCGGCTCGGGCCACCCGCGGGCGCTCATTATTGGGTTAGCGGGCGATTTTTGCGCGCAAGTATAGCCCTTCATCACCTGCCAACGCTTGTCGAGCGACAAGCAGCTCAGTACTCTTGACGGCTTCGAATAGGATCATGTGCGCGCCTAATGAACGATTCCAAGCGAGTGAGCATCGCCAATCGGGTCGGCTTGCCCGAGCATCCACAACGCCGTGATTTGCTTGCCGAGGTGCATGCACGCCCCGTCGTGGCGTTGCGCGCGCCGCAGCATTTATCTCATCTTGCGCTTTACGTCGGTACCGGTGAGCAGGAGCGTGCGCGTGAGCTCGCGCACCTTGCCGCGCTCTGCCGTGAGCTCGGCATCGATCCTCCCGCGACCAAAGCGGATCACGTGCTGTTGGAGACAAAAGCCTTCCGCCTGCGCTGGGAGCCCCACACGGAGTTCTCCACCTACACGCTGTTCTCCCGTGAGCTAAGCGCACAGCCCTTTCAGGTCACCGGCCTCGATGCCGTGCCGGCGCATTGGATCGCGGAGCTGCCGGGGGAGCTGCTTGCCGCCAGTCACCTGAGTCTCATGCATGCCGACACGGTTGCCGAGTACCCCGAGCGGCTGGGCGAGTACTTTGATCTGCGGAGCCTCACCGGTAGCCGCTGTGCCGGTGGAGCCGCTACGGTGTGGACCGATTTCCAGCCGCAGCCCGATGGCTTCACGCGCTTGCTCGTACTCGATCGCGGCCTGCGCCCGGCCCAGGCCGGTCGGCTTACCCAGCGCCTGCTGGAGATCGAGACTTATCGGCTGATGGCCTTACTTGCCCTTCCCATTGTGCGGCAGCTCAGACCCGAGATTACGCAAATGGAGAATGCACTCGGCGATCTCACCGCGCGCATGGCAAGCGCCGATAGTACCGAGCAGGAACAGGGACTGCTCGAGTCGCTGTCCTCGCTGTCGGCTCAGGTGGAGCGGATTATCGCACAGAGCAACTTTCGTTTTGGCGCCGCCGCGGCTTACTCTGCGCTGGTGCGGCGTCGGATCGACGCCTTGCGCGAGACGCGCGTCGAGGGTGTGAGCACGGTACACGAGTTCATGGGGCGTCGCCTGGTTCCAGCCATGGATACTTGTCAGGCCATCGCCGAGCGTTTGGACCGGCTCTCGGGTCGGGTTAGCCGGGCGGTTAATCTGCTGCGCAGTCGTGTCGATCTAGCGCTCGAGGCGCAGAATCGGGATCTGCTTCGATCCATGAACCGCCGCACGCGGCTACAACTGCGCCTGCAGACTACCGTGGAAAGCCTCTCGGTGGTGATCCTGAGCTACTACACCATCGGCCTTTTCCAGCACGTTCTCTTCGCGCTCGAGGCGGCCGGATGGCACGTGCCGGTAGAGCTGCTTACCGGGATCAGCATTCCATTCGTGATCGCAGCGGTGGCGGGCGGAGTCTTCACCATTCACCGCTGGGTCGAGCGTGCGGATGCGGCCAAATAGGAGAGAGACTGGGTCAACGCCGCGGACTATGGACTACGACTCTCTGCAGATCTTGCGCCGGATGCATCCCGCTTGGCGCTTGCTGGCGGCCGACCACGCGCCGCTCGTCATCGGTTTTTTGCACCGCTGCTTCGTCGAGCCTAATGTGCGCATGCTCCCGGAAGAGGAGGTGGCGTTACGGCTCGAGGACTATCTGTTCCATCAGCGCGAGCGCCTGGGCGAGAAGGCTTTCCCCAAACGCGCCGTCGACTACGTAAACGAGTGGGCTGCCGACGAGCGGGCCTGGCTGCGCAAGTATTATCGCGAGGGCAGCGATGAGACGCATTTCGACGTCACGCCGGCGGCAGAGCAGGCAATCCGCTGGTTGGCGGGGTTGGAGAGGCAGCAGTTCATCGGCACCGAGTCCCGCCTCAAGACCGTATTTGAGCTGCTGCGCCAGATTGTACAGGGCACCGAAACCGATCCGGCGGCACGCATCGCCGAGCTCGAACGGCGCAAGGCCGCGCTCGAGGAGGAGATCGTTCGTGCCCGCGCCGGAAGACTCGAGTTTCTCGATGACACGCAGCTACGGGAGCGGTTTCAGCAGATGGCGGATATCGCTCGTGCGTTGTTGGCGGATTTCCGCCAAGTCGAGCAGAACTTTCGCGACCTCGACCTCGACCTCGACCTCGACCGCGACGTGCGCGCTCGCATCGCGACCTGGGAAGGCGGCCGTGGCGGGCTGCTGGAAGAGGTGCTCGGCGATCGCGATGCCATTGCCGACTCCGATCAGGGCCGGAGCTTCCGAGCGTTCTGGGACTTCCTCATGTCGCCGGCCCGGCAGGAGGAGCTGAGCGCGCTGCTGCAACAGATACTGGCGCTGGAGCCGATCGCCGCGCTGGCCCCGGATCGCCGTCTGGGGCGCATCCACTACGATTGGCTGGAGGCCGGCGATACCGCGCAGCGCACGGTGGCGCGCCTCTCGGAGCAACTGCGCCGCTATCTCGACGATCAAGCGTGGCTGGAGAACCGGCGCATTATGACCCTGGTCCGAGGAGTCGAGCAGCGGGCGATGGCGCTGCGCGAGCATCCGCCCGGCGAATGGGGTATGCACCTCGATGAGCCCGCACCTCGTGTGGAGCTGCCGATGGAGCGGCCATTGTTCAGCCCGCCGGTCAAGCCCCGTATCGAGCAGCAGCTCCTCGTGGAAGGTGATGACGAGGTGCCCGCGGAGGCGCTATTCGAGCAAACCTATGTCGACCGTGCCGAGCTCCGCGCCCGCATCCGCCAGGCGTTGCAGACGCGCCGGCAGATGGCGTTGTCGGCGCTGCTGGAGGGTCATCCGCTGGAGCAGGGGCTGGCGGAGCTGGTGGCCTACCTCAGTCTGGCCGCCGATGACGGCAACGCGATCATCGACGAGCGCACGCCGCAGACGGTGGCATGGACAGATGACACCGGCCGCACGCGTCGGGCAACCTTGCCGACGGTGGTGTTTACCCGGTGACAGAGCAGGTGGGAGCGGCGCCGCGAATGGCTCGCTGGCGAATCGCGGCGAGGGCGCCGCTCGCACACTACGCTTTACACAGCGTTAGGGTTGGTTGATACAGCGATATGAACGATTCGGAGCACGCCGACCAGCTCTCTGCGATCCTGGTGTCCCTGTTCCGGGGCGTCCTGTACAAGGACCAGGGCTCGGATCTTTGGGAGGGGCTTTTCCTGCTGCAAAGCCGCGTACGCGACTACGTGGCGACATTGGGCTTGGAGCTGGTGCTGGATGAGGCCGAGGGCTATGCCTATCTGCGCCAGCAGCCTCGGGGCGAGGGCGATTCGCCCCTGCCGCGGCTGATTCCCCGTCGCCCGCTCAGTTATCCGGTCAGCCTGCTGCTCGCGTTGCTGCGTAAAAAGCTCGCCGAGCACGACACGAGCGATAGCGCCCCGAGGTTGATCCTCTCGCGCGAGCAAATTGTCGACATGCTGCGTGTGTTTCTGCCGGAGACCACCAACGAGGCCCGGATGGTGGATCGTATCGACGCCCACATCAATAAAATCGTCGAGCTGGGCTTCCTGCGCCGGCTGCGCAACCGACCGGATAGCCTCGAAGTGCGCCGCATCCTCAAAGCCTTCGTCGACGCCCAGTGGCTGGCGGATTTCGACCAAAGGCTGGCGGAGTATCAAGCGTTCGCCGCAAAGGCGGGGGAGTGATGCAGACCCAGTTACTCGACTTTGCCGAATCCAATGAGCGCGCGGGCTTCCGGCTGCACCGCGTCGAGGTGTTCAACTGGGGCACCTTCCACAGACGAGTGTGGTGCCTTCCGGCCGGTGGCGACAACACCCTGCTGACCGGCGACATCGGCTCCGGCAAGTCGACTTTGGTGGACGCTATCACCACGTTGTTGGTGCCGGCCCAGCGCATCACCTACAACAAGGCCGCCGGGGCGGAGACCAAAGAGCGCACACTGCGCTCCTATGTGCTCGGCTACTACAAATCCGAGCGGGAAGACGCGGGGCTCGCGACCCGCGCCGTGGCCTTGCGCGATCACAACAATTACTCCGTGATACTGGGCCATTTCTATAACGAGGGCTTCGACCAACACGTGACCCTGGCCCAGGTATTCTGGCTCAAGGAGGCCCAGGGGCAGCCGGCACGCTACTACGTGGTAGCCGATTCGCCGCTTACGGTCACCGAGCATTTCGCGGAGTTCGGTCCCGACCTCGGCGCGCTTCGAGCCCGCTTGCGCGCGATGCCGGGGGTGGAGCTCTACGACACCTTTCCGCCTTACGGCGCGGCCTTCCGCCGCCGTTTCGGCATCAAGGACGAGCAGGCCATGGAGCTGTTCAACCAGACGGTCTCCATGAAATCCGTGGGTAACCTAACCGACTTCGTGCGCAGTCACATGCTGCAGGCCTTTGCGGTGGAGCCGCGCATCGACGCGCTGATTGCCCACTTCAATGACCTCAACCGCGCACACGAGGCGGTGCTTACGGCCAAGACCCAGATCGCCTCCCTGGAGCCGTTGGTGGACAATGCCGACCGGCACGAGGCGCTCGCGGAGCAGGTGGATGAGCTGCACGAATGCCGCGCCGCCCTGCGCCCTTGGTTTGCCGGGCTCAAGGGCGAGCTGCTGGAGCGCCGCCTCGAGAAGCTGGAGCAGGAGCTCACCCGCCACGCGGCCCGCATCGACGCTCTAATCCGGGAAAAGCGCGCTCAGCAGGCGCGACGCGATGAGCTCAAGCAGGCGATCTCCCAAAACGGCGGCGATCGGCTGCAGCGCATCAAGGTCGAGATCGCAGCGCGGCAGCGCGAGAAGGACGAGCGCAAGGCACGTGCCGAGCGCTATAACGCGCTGGCCCGGGCACTGGAGCTGCCTGAGGCCGCGCAGGCGGAGACTTTTCTTGCCAATCAGCGCGCGCTGGCTGCCGAGCGGGCGAGGTGCGAGCCATGGCAGGCGGAGCTGCAGAACCGGCTCACCGAAACCGGTGTCGAGCTGCAACGGTTGAAGGAGAGCCACGGCGAGATTCAAGTTGAGCTGGATTCCTTGCGCCGGCGCCGCTCCAACATTCCCTCGCCCGTGCTCGCTGTCCGCGAGCGTTTATGCGAGGCGCTGACGCTCTGCGAGGATGAGCTGCCCTTCGCCGGTGAGCTGATCCAGGTGCGTGATGAGGAGCGGGACTGGGAGGGTGCCGCCGAACGGTTGTTGCACGGCTTCGGCCTCTCGCTGCTAGTGCCGGATGTACACTACGCCAAGGCCGCCGAGTGGGTGGACCGAACTCACCTGCGCGGCCGACTGGTCTATTATCGCGTGCGCGAGAGCAAGGCCGCCGATGCCGACGCGCTGCACCCGCAATCGCTGGTGCGCAAGCTTGCCATCCGTCCGGACTCGGCGTTCTACGCCTGGATCGAGAGCGAGCTGGCGGGGCGCGCCACGAGAAAGACGACCGCCACCGCATCGACGACCGCTCGCGCTACGTGCTCGGCTGGAGCAACGAGGCCAAGATCGCCGTGCTGGAGCAGCAGGCGGGTGACCTGGAACGGCGGATGCAGGCTTTGGCCGGCGATGTCAGCGGGCTTCAGTCCGAACTGCGGGGCATCGGCAAGCGACTGCTCGACCTCGGGCGGCTCGATGAGTACACGGACTTCCACGAGCTCGACTGGCGCCCGCCGGTGGCGGAGATCGAGCGGCTGGAGGACGAGCGGCGCCAGTTGGAGGCGGAATCGAACGTCCTGCGCGCTCTGGAGGGGCAGTTGCGAACCTTGGAGAGCGAGATCGATGCCATGGAGAATGCGCTAACCGAGGCACAACGCGGCCAGGCCACGGCCGAGAGCAAACGCGAGGAGGCCGAACAGGCCCTAGAGGAGGCCCGAGCGTTGGTCGCTGCTACTCTCGAGGCGGTGCGCGCGCGCTACTTCCCGCGGCTTGCGGCCATGCGCGAAGAGGCTCTGGGGCCGCACCGCCTTACCCTGGAGTCCTGCGACAATCGCGAGTCCGATATGCGCGAGTGGCTGCAAAAGCGCATCACACCGAGACCAAGCAGCTTACCCGGCTGCTGGAGCGGGTTATCGACGCCATGCGTGCCTATCAGAGTGCCTACCCCCTGGAGACCCAGGAGGTGGATGTGAGCATCGCCGCCGCCGGCGAGTACCGCGCCATGCTGGGGCGCCTGCGCGCCGACGATCTACCCCGGTTCGAGGCCCGTTTCAAGGAACTGCTGAACCAGAACACCATCCGCGAGGTGGCGAGCTTCCAGGCGCAGCTCAACCGCGAGCGCCTTGCCATCCGCTAGCGCATCGACACCATCAATCGATCCTTACGGGAGATCGACTACAATCCGGCGCGCTTTATCGAGCTGGTGGCGGAGCCCACCGCCGACCCAGAGATCCGCGACTTCCAGCACGAGCTGCGCGCCTGCACCGAGGGCGCGCTCACCGGCTCGGAGCAGGAGCAATACTCGGAGGCCAAGTTCCTGCAGGTGAAGCGCATCATCGAGCGATTCCAGGGGCGCGAGGGGAGCAGCGAGCTCGACCGGCGCTGGACGCGCAAGGTCACCGACGTGCGCAACTGGTTCACCTTCTCCGCCTCCGAGCGTTGGCGCGAGGACGCCAGCGAGTACGAGCACTATACCGACTCCGGCGGCAAGTCCGGCGGGCAGAAGGAGAAGCTCGCCTACACCGTGCTCGCCGCGAGCCTAGCCTACCAGTTCGGTCTGGAGTGGGGCGAGACGCGCTCGCGCTCCTTCCGCTTCGTGGTCATCGACGAGGCGTTCGGTCGGGGCTCCGACGAGTCCGCGCGCTACGGGCTGGAGCTCTTTCGGCGGCTCAATCTGCAGTTGCTGATCGTCACTCCGCTGCAGAAGATCCACATCATTGAGCCCTACGTTGCGAGTGTCGGCTTCGTGCACAACGAAGACGGTCGTGACTCCATGCTGCGCAGCCTCACCATCGAGGAGTACCGCGCCGAGAAGGCGGCACGGGGCGTCGGCGCGCCGGAGCGGGGCGCAGCCATATCCTCGGCGAGGCCGTGAGCTGGACCACCCCGGCAGAGCTACGCCGGCAGGTCGCGCGGCTCTGGGAGCGGGGCGATATCCTGCGGGCTCGTATTACCGGCGAGCCGCTTTTTCCCGTGCGGTTGCGCCTAAGGCGGCCGTCCTCACGTGAGGTCGCCGACCGCTTCGGCGAAGTTGGCGATTGGATCCGGCACCTGCAGGCCGGCAGCGACAAGCCGCGTGGTGGCTACGTTATCGAGTGGCGCGAGATCAACCACCGGGTGCACGGCGCAAACAGCGTACCGGACAGCGTTACGATTCCCAGTGAGCGCGACGCCCTGGCGCTTATCGGCCGAACGGCGCACGCCGAGCGGTTCCAGGTATTGGCCGCGGCCACCCGGGCGCGCTTCCCACAGCTCGAAGCGTGGCTTGCGCGCCGGCCGCTGACGGTGCTCGATCATGCCCAGGAATGGAGCGCGGTGCTTGCTGTGCTGAGTTGGTTCGCCGCGCACCCGCGCCCTGGGCTCTACATGCGCCAGCTCGATATCCCCAGTGTCGATACCAAGTTCATCGAAGGTCACCGCAAGCTGCTTGCCGAGCTGCTGGATCTGGTGCTTGCCGATGAGGCAATCGAGCGCGAGGCCTCTGGTGCCAAAAACTTCGAGCGTCGCTATGGGCTGCGTGCCAAGCCCGCTCTTATCCGTTGCCGTATGCTTGATCGATGCCTCGATCTCAACGGCCTCAATGATCTTTCGGTGCCGCCCGAGCAGCTCGGTCGGCTGTGCTTGCCGGTACGCCGGGTCTTTATTACAGAGAACGAGATCAACGGTCTCGCCTTCCCGGACGTTCCGGCGAGCCTGGTGATCTTTGGGCTCGGCTACAGCCTGCATCGCCTCGGCGAAATCCGTTGGCTCGGTGATGTGAGCCTGCACTACTGGGGTGATATTGACACCCACGGCTTTGCTATCCTCGACCGGCTGCGCAATAGTTTCCCGCGGACCCGCTCCTTCCTCATGGACCGGGCCACCTTGGAGCAGCATCGCCACCTGTGGGTAAAAGAGCCGCGCGAGAGCCGTTTCGAAGGCCGTCTTAGCCGCCTCACCGAGCCTGAGCAGGCCCTGTTCGAAGATCTGAAGCTCGACCGTCTGGGAGAATGCGTGCGCCTGGAGCAGGAGCGTGTTGCCTACGGTCGGCTCGAGCAGGTGCTCGAGCCTTTGGCTCGGCAGCCAGTGTGCTGAGCGCTATGGGCCGGTTTGATGTATTACGGCAGGGCTGCGCTCACCCGATCCGTCGATCCAGGCAAGGCACCCTGCAACCGTAATCGCCAGGAATCGCAGCGGCGGCAGCCCCAGCCGCAGCAGAAACACAGCGAGATACAGCGCCGGCAGCAGTATCACGGACCATACTCCAAGCTGCACCGTCCAAGCCGGCAGCCCCGCGATGCGCGCGACCTCACCGGCAAGGCCGGTGATCAGGCTCGGATGCCGGAGGACAATATAAACCGTGGCTGCAATGGCCCCGTACTTCGCAATTCGCCCGCCGAGCCCGCCGGCGCGGATCAATTTCGGCCCCAGTGCAGCGGTCCGACGCAGCAGTACAGCCGACTCCGCGGTGCGGGCACCTATGCCGGCGGTGGCAGTCGTTTTGACCCCAGCACCGGCCGTTGCCGCGCCGGTTCGAGCAACCCGCAGCGCCTTGACCGCGGCCACAGGGGCGAGCACATCCACACCGGCCCATAGATAGTCGGGAGTCCCAACTTCTTCGTCCTTTCGGTGTTTTATCTCCAGAGAGCGGATGCCGCCGGCGAAAAACCAATTGATGTCCTCCAGCACCCGTTCGCTCTGGATCCAGTGCACCTCGCCCGTAGATTCCACTACGAACTGGCCAAGGAAATCGTGGCCTTCCTCTCGAATGAACGCGATCGCGTAGCGCCCTCGGTCGATCGCCGATAGCAAGGGCTCGGTGTCGGCGGGCGTCGGTTCGGAATTCGTCGGGGCGTCATCATTCCAGAATCGGATTGCGGCGCTTCTTGCATCCCCGGCAAGCTCCATCAGTTTCAGCGTGCCGATGTCATGGCGCACAAAGTAGTCGATGGGCGGGATGACGTTCGATCCATACCGGGCGAGTATCGCCTGGAAGGCCGGCTGCGTGCCGTAGAGCGAGAGAATCCGCCGCGTCTTTACCGGATACCGCAGCAATGCGAGGCGCGCGTTGAGGACTAGGGCCTCCTCCCCCGCGTAGCGCAGAAAGACGGCGTTCACCGCCGCGGGCTCATGGGCGAGCGTGTCGGCCAACCGCGGCAGCGTCTCCTGCACGGCAACCCGTTGCAGACGGTGCTCATAGGGCTCGGGATTTACACCGATTGTAATCAGCGCCGCGGCCGCGATAGACAAGAGCAGCAATACCAAGAGCTTGCGCATGTGTGGTTCGTCCTCCCTCACGACTTTTTTCGACCTCCAAGCGCACTCTATCGCGCTAACGGAATCCAGCAATAGCGATCGCCGCCTCTTTCGATTACCGGGAACCTCGAGAAACTCCCAAGCCTCGTTATTCCGGCCTGTCTGCGTGCGGCCACGCACAGGCAGGCGCAGCCCGGAATCCATTCTCTCTTGCAAGGCAATGAGAGCAGCACGGGCCTTAGCCTCACCCTCACCCTTGCCCAGACGTCCGCTGACAGTACCTGCTGTAGGGCGCATTAGGCCGAATACGCCGTAATGCGCCGAATCTTCTGAGCCCGGCGGCGACATCCAACGGCAATGAGGGACTGTGTCAAAGGCCTTCGCCGAAGTACTAAGGAATGCGTTGGGAAAGCCTCATGAGGTGCTGAACAGATATTTACGGAGATCCGAAATGCACTCTCCTGGGAGCGCGGGCGTCTCGCCCGCACACGGCCGCAAGGCCGTGCCACGCAGGGGAATGCGGGCAAGATGCCCGCGGTCCTAGGGTGGTTTTCACTGGAGCTGACGACAGTCTGCCTGCGATTGTGCACGTGCAATCGTCGTGCGGGTTGCCATGGCGAGTGTTCGTTGAAAATCCAATGAGACCTTTTCAGCGTATTCCTTAGTAGCGTGGACGAACGAGCTGGTTCAGCAAGGTGCTGGGTGGTATCCCCA